>SLSY01000235.1 GCA_007130145.1 Bacillota bacterium | reverse complement strand
GATGGATTGATGAGTACGCTACGGTGGCCACAGGTGGTGCCCCGGTGGATCTCGTCCGGTGCTTTGGCGTGATAGCTACCCGGTACCATGTCTACATATACGGTGCGGAGCCCGGTCATTTCGCTTGTGTGTTCGCTCCGGCGGGAGAAGCCCCTTCGCCTTGGGAGGGTCGTTGTACTCACCACCAAACAGTGCAGGGTTTGGTGGGTGTACGTGGCGATATCACCGAGCAGGGGCGCATCGAAGCGGCACTCAAAGAGAGCGAGGCTCGCATTCATCTCATGGCAGAAATCGCTCCCGTTGGCATATTGCTGAGCGACAAGGAACACCAGATCATCTACGTGAACAGAAAGTTCTCCGATATGTTCGGCTATACTCAGCATGATATCCCTTCCATGGATGCTTGGTGGAATCGGACCCATCCTGACAAGACCTTGCGCGCCAAGGTGCTGGCCCAATGGAACACCGGGTTGGGAACGCTGGCAGCAACAGGAGAGGGCGATCCGGTGGAGTTGCCGGTGACGTGTAAGGACGGTGCGGTGCTGCAGGTGGAGTTTCGCTTGGCCCAACGCGATGACTTTCACGTCATCGTTGCGACTGATGTCACCGAGCGTAGGAAGGCAGAGGAGCGCATACGATACATGAGCTTTCACGATAGCATCACCGGGCTCTACAACCGGGCTTTTCTGGATGAGGAGATGAAACGGCTTGATGCCGGACGCCAACTCCCGATATCCATCATCATGACAGATCTCAATGGCTTGAAACTGGTCAATGACACCTACGGCCACAGTACGGGTGACCAGATGCTCAAGTCTGCAGCCGCCGTATTGCAACAAGCCTGCCGCGAGGACGACCTCATCGCTCGTTGGGGAGGGGATGAGTTCGTGGTTCTGCTCCCCCGGACCCAGCTGGAGGAGGCCTGGTCTATTGGGGAGAGGATCCTGGAAGGTTGCCAGCGGATCACGGTGGCAGACGTGCCTCTCTCCATGGCTCTGGGCGTGGCTGCGAAGGAAGACGGCATCGAAGATCTGGAGAGAACTCTGCAACGAGCAGAAGACAGCATGTACAGGGACAAGTTGACCGAGAGGCGCAGTACCAGGCATGCGGTGGTCGAGGCCCTGCTTAAGACCTTGCAAGCAAAGAGTTCAGAGACGGAGTCCCATACTCGTGGCATGCAGGATATAGCCCGTCGCTTGGGGGAGAGAGTGGGCCTATCTCATGGTGAGTTGATGCGATTGGACCTTTTGATTACCTTGCATGATATCGGTAAGATAAGCCTACCCGAAGAAGTCCTTCTAAAGCGCGAGTCCCTGACCGAGCTGGAATGGAGTATGATGGAGAAACACCCGGAGATCGGCTACCGGATTGCTCATAGCACCGAGGGTTTTGCCCATGTGGCCGAGGATATTCTCAGCCATCATGAGCGCTGGGATGGAGAGGGCTATCCCCGGGGCCTGGCGGGCGCACAGATCCCGCTTTTGGCCCGTGTTGCTAGCATTGCCGATGCCTATGAAGTCATGATTAGCGGACGTCCTTACCGGCAGCCTCTGACCCGGCAAGAGGTTGAGATGGAGTTTGTCCAATGTTCAGGTTTTCAATTCGATCCAGACCTTACCATGATCTTTCTCTCCCTGCTACGCGAGGAAGAAACCGCAGATGGACAGGATCAGGATGAACATCTCGCCTGAGTCGTATTGGGCCGGCTCGGTCGCATGTAGCCCGAGCCAGCAGTGTGTGGGCCTGCTGTCTTTGGCCCACACCATGCGTATCAGGCAGAGGACACAGATTCTTGCATGCAGCGCCCCCAACGTCGCCCTTTCGGGTCGGAACCCCGTACGCATGAACTGGGCAAAACGCGCTTGGCCGGTGGCAGAAAGGGGTGAGGTCCACCCACCGGGAGAAAACGCCAGCCACACCGGCAGGCAACCACTTGTCTTCTTCGCAATATGGGTTCGACCGGCCTGGCAGCAGCTGCGAACAGCTACGCCCTCTTGTCACCCAGTGTTCTTGCAGCTGTTCGACGACGGGCATTAGGCTCCCATGACGTTACCCGGTTGCGTCACGCAAAAGAGGTAAGCGGAAGCTTTTGTTCTCGGATCGGTCTTCCCTGTAGATGCTCTCAGCAGGCGTGCGTTCCCATCCCGGGCTTCTACGCGGCCGGAGGCCAGCAGGAATGCGCTGAGGGTGGGAGGAATTGATGTCAGCATGACAAAGAGGCTGAGTTTCACACGGAGGCAGCGATGAGTAGCAACGAGGAACTGAACGTTAAGCGGGTATGGCTCTTTTTCTTGCCACTGGCTCTTAGCGGCTTGATGATGGGGCTGGGTCAGCCCATTGTCCATGCCGGTTTGGCCCGACTGCCCTCGCCTGAGCTCACGCTGGCAGCGTATGGTCTAACCTTCAGTGCTGCCATCCTCTTGGAAGCTCCCATCATCATGCTCATGCCCGCAGCAAATGCTCTGGTAGTAGATGAGGTGGCCTACCGATCTACGCGGCGCTGGATGCTCATCATCAACCTGTTTCTTACCATTAATGCCGTTGTGATCAGCTGTATTACACCGGTCTACGATTTCATCTTCCTTGACCTTCTGGGCTTCCCCTACGAGGTAGCCCGCGCGGCTCAACCCGGCCTGATCGCACTGGTGCTGTGGCCCATTGTCATTGGCATACGCCGTTATTACCAGGGCATTCTCATTCATTTCAAAAAGACACACGTGGTCGGTTGGGGCAGTGCGGCCCGGCTTGTGGCCATGCTCATTACCACTTTCTTCGGTGTGAGGTGGTTTCCTCATCAAGGCATCATCGTGGGGAGTCTTGCTT
>SLSY01000177.1 GCA_007130145.1 Bacillota bacterium | reverse complement strand
GGGCTCGTGAAACGGGAGAAGATATGGACCAACGGTTGCAGTTGGGCCGTCATAGATTGCTGGCCGGATCATGAGGAACTCACCGTACACACCCCCTATGGAAGCAGCAGCGGCATCGCGCATCTGGTAAATGGTTTGTATGAACGCTATCAACAGCCCATCCGTATCACACTGGTGCGCTATCTGGACCGGGAGCAGCAGGACCCCAAGCTGTGCTGGTCTGATCCTGAACAAGGAGATATCATCTATGAATACTGGAGGGAGGACTGAGGAGAGATGTACTGCCCCAAATGTGGCGCCAAAGCAGAGGAACAAGATCAATATTGCCGCCAGTGTGGCCGGAACCTTTTCGATGAGGACAAAGCTCCCGAAGAGGAGGAAGCGGGCGAACAGACGTCTCGCCGGCGCCCTTTTGGCCTGCGTTCTGAGGACTATGAACACGAAGATGACCGGGCGGCGTTGAACGGTTTGCGCGTCTTTGCACCGGTGGTGGCCGTGTGCCGCCTCCTCATGCGCAAATTCAATGAGCCCATGTTTAGGGCACAGCTGCTGGGCGGAGCTGTGCGGGTGGGCCCGCACCAGTTTGAGGACATCTACCACCTGGTGGAAGAGTGCGCTGCCATCCTGAATATGGTGACCCCCGAGGTCTATGTGGTCAACAACCCCAAGTTCAATGCCATGACGTTTGGCACCGATAGACCGTTCATCATATTGCACTCTTCACTGGTTGATGCCTTCACCGAAGACGAACTCACCTACATCATTGGACATGAGCTGGGACATATCAAGTCTGAGCATGTGCTATATCTCAATGCGGCTTGGCTTTTGGCCCAGGGTGCTGCCGCTTATCTGGGACGGGTCATTCTCATCCCCGCCCAGCTTGCTTTGGATGCGTGGATGCGCAAGGCCGAACTCACGGCAGATCGGGCCGGTCTCATCTGCGCCCAAAAACTGGAGCATTGCCAGATCTCTTTGATTAAACTGGCGCTGGGGTCGCGCACTTTACTCTCCCGCATCAATCTGGATGAGTATTTGCAGCAGGCAGAAGATCTTCGCGATGGCTACGGGCCGCTAGCAGAGCTATTCCAAACCCACCCCTTCATTGCCAATCGCATTGGACAGCTACGCGAGTTCTATGACGGTGTCTACTACAACATCTTTGCCGGAAAGACCGGACGCGTCACGGATGATGTGTCACCTGATTCTTCAGAGCGGGCCGCACAGGCACTGGCCAGCGCTTTGGAGTCGCTGGTGGAAGCGCAAAAGAGCCGGGCCTGGTCCGCACGGACCAAATGGCACCAAGCTCTGGAGGACATGGCGGCGGTCAGAAATGGATTCCCTCAAAGCGATGCGGCCATACAGGCTCAATTCTACCAGGCAGTGATTCGCATGCGTTTGGGACAGGGGCGCGAGGCGGTAGAAGGTTTCAAGGGGTTTTTGGAGCGCTACCCTGATCACTCCTTGGCCTCAGAGGCCCAGTTTTCCCTGGCTGAGTGCTATGAGCATTTGCTCAACGATCCGGCGGCCGCCACCCGGGCATATGCCGATTATGTACGCCGGTATCCGGAAGCAGCCCAGTAGGAGTCATCTCGGATTTGATTGATTTGATTGACCACCGAAGGGGGGTAGTCTTGGAGTGCTTGGAGGATGCTTGTCTCCTGGCTCTCCTCTAGAGAGACTAAGGAGGGGGCCACCAGTTTGTGCTCGCAGTCGGCGACGATGGTGATGTATGGACGGTGGGATTTGGTTCCCTGCTTTGTGACCACGGCCAGACGCCTGTCGCTCAGCAACACGATGGTCCCCACGGGGTAGACAGCCAGGCGGCTCATGAGGTGGTGTACACACGTTTCATCGTAGAGTTTGCCCGCGCCCTGCTTTAATTCCTTCATCGCTTCTTCCGGTGCCACACACTTTCTGTATGGGCGGTCCGATATCAGGGCGTCCCAGACATCGGCTACCGCCGCAATGCGAGCAAATTCTAGGATATCGTCGCCTTTCAGCTGGCGGGGATAACCTGAACCGTCCATGCGTTCATGATGTTGAAATGCTACGTGGGCCGAGAGTATGCTTATGTCCCGGTTTTGGCGCAGCAACTCAAATCCTTCCGTGGTGTGGTTCTTGACTTCTTCGTATTCGGAGGGGGTAAGCGCACCGTCCCGTTTGAGGTATTCAGGGGGGACACGTGCCTTGCCCAGGTCATGCAGGATGGCGCCAATCCCCAGTTGCTTCATGTCTCGGGGAGGATAGTGGAGTGCGTAGCCCATCAAGACGCTGAGCACACATACGTTCACGCTGTGGACAAAACTGTATTCATCAATGCTGCGCAAGGTGGATAGCTGGACCACCATGTCGGAGTTACCAGCCAGGTCATCCAGGATGGCGTCGACGGCCCGGCTAATGGGCTCTATGACCAGATCCTCTCCTTTGTGGGTCTTCTCTAATGCCTTGCGTACCAACTCGGTCGCGCGTATGCGTGTTGCTTGGTTGATGGCCTCATCGATCTCCAAGCCAGGCAGGAGTTCATTCTCGACGTAAACGGAATGGTAGCCGCGGGAGCTGAGCAGTTTGATGTAGTTGGGGGTCAGGTAAACCCCTTTTCGCAGAAGAATATGACCATCAGCAGAATAGACACTGCTGGCCAGCTGTTTTCCTTGCAAGTTGGGGTCATCGGTGCGGAGTATGCGCATGTACTAACACTCCTGTCTTGCGCGCTAGTTCGAAATGACTAATATATATATCATCGTTATTGAAGTCAGTTTATGTAGCAGGTTTTGAACACCAGAGTGCGGAAACGTTCTAGTTAGGTAGTACGGGGAGGTTAAGACATGCGCGACT
>SLSY01000044.1 GCA_007130145.1 Bacillota bacterium | reverse complement strand
TTGTTCACTCTCGCCCTGTCACCGAGCCGGCGCCAGGACGGAGAAACCATTGCTGCTGGCGATCCTGTGGTCAAGTTGGTTGACATGCGAGATGCGGTGTGGGCCGTGGCCACCCCAGAGAGTCATGCCGAGCAGCTCATGATCGGCATGCGTGTGGCGGTACGTACAGAGGATGACGTGAGGGTTCAGGGTCAGATTACCGACGTGCGGCCCGGATCACCTCCTGGCTATGCCGTGGTGTTGGTACGATTCACTGAAGGCGCCGAAATGCTGGGTTCTGAACGCGTCTTAGCAGGCACCCTGATCACGACAAGCAATGAAGGCATTCGCATTCCTTCGTCCGCCCTCTGGGAACGAGAGGGACAGACAGGGGTCTATGTTGTATATAGGGCCATGGTGCAATTTCAACCGGTCGACGTCATAGTGATCCAGGGCGGATGGGCGCTGGTTTTGGGTCTGGCGGCCGGAGATGAGATTATTACTACGCCCCGCTGGGTACAGGATGGGCAGCGGGCGCCATAAGCGAGGTAGATGAAAGCATGTCCACCCTCAGCGATAACCTGCTGCGTTTGGAAGAGAACATTGGTGAAGCGGCTCTGCGCGTGGGTCGAGACAGGCGCGAGATCGTTCTTGTGGCTGTCACCAAAGGAGTCAACGTAGCTCGCATGCAGGAAGCCATCGATCTGGGAATCCGTCATATAGGGGAGAATCGTGTGCAGGAAGCCCGTAGTAAGTGGCCCCGCATCGCTTCTGACGTAGAGTGGCATATGGTCGGGCACTTGCAGAGCAACAAGGCCGGAGTGGCCCTGGAGATGTTCTCTTTGCTGCATTCACTGGACAGGCCCTCCTTGTTGCGGCGCTTGGCTCACCGGGCCGAGAAGGCCGGGATTTGTGCCCGTGTGCTCGTGCAGGTGAACACCAGCGGCGAGGCGACCAAGTCGGGTGTGGACTTGTGCCGGGCCGAAGACTTCATTTTGGAAGCGTTGGAAACGCCGGGCATCGCTGTGGAAGGGTTGATGACCATTGGACCGTTACAGGGCGGTCCCGCAGCAGCCCGCCCCGGGTTTGGTCAATTGCGCCGGCTGGCCGAGCGGATTCGAGAGATGAGACTACCCCATGGCCAACTGCCCTATCTCTCCATGGGCATGACGGGTGACTATGTGGAGGCTATTCTTGAAGGCTCCAATATGCTCAGGGTGGGAACGGCCATTTTTGGGCCGAGAAGATAAGTGCGAAGGGAAGGGTGTCTGGATTGCGTCAATTCCTTGATTTGCTGGTTCGACTCTACGTTTGGGCCATCATCGCTCGGGCTCTCATGACGTGGGTCCGACCGCGTACGTACAACCGCACGTACTATGATATTGAACGCGTATTACGGCGTCTTACTGAGCCGGTACTCGCCCCCATGCGCGGTGTTTTCCCCATGTCAGGTGTGGATTGGTCGCCGCTCATTGCCATCATACTGATTCAAGTGGTCTGGAACTTCCTGGCTCCTTACGTGCCGCTCTAGTTGAGCAAGGCGGCATTTCGGCATATAATAGAGGGAACAAGCTCTGGCATCAAGTTACGGGGGTGCATTGAAATGCTCAGTCCATTGGATATCCATAACAAGGAGTTCAAGCGGGGCCTGAGGGGTTACGCCGAAGCTGAGGTGGATGAGTTTCTCGATCAAGTGGTGAGGGATCTTGAACAGCTTCTCCGGGAGAACAGTGTCCATCGCAGCAAAGTCGATGAACATGAGGAACGCTTGGAGCGGTATCGTGCCATGGAAGACACGCTCCAAAAGACACTGGTTGTGGCACAGAGTACCGCCGAGGAGGTTAAGGAAGCAGCCCAGCGCCAGGCCGAACTCATTGTGCGGGATGCCGAGGCCCAGGCCAACGAGATAAAGTTCCAAGCCCAAAAGCAGCGACAAGATACTCAGCGGGAGATCGAAGAGCTGCGCAAGGAAATGGTCCATTTCAAGGCACGCATGAAAGCCATGCTTAAGTCCTATCTGGAGTTTTTGGAACACGAAGAGATAAAAGAGGAACCACTTGCTGTAGACCAGCCCGAGTAGAGGGTGTTGCTCGTCATATAGGAGGGTGCGATCGTTGGAATATAGAGAAACGCTGAATCTGCCCAAGACCGATTTTCCCATGCGAGCCAAGTTGCCCGAGCGCGAACCCAAGATGCAACAGATGTGGGCAAAAGAAGACGTGTACGGTCAGCTGCGTAAGGCCCGGGCCGGTCAAGAAAAGTTCGTGCTGCACGATGGGCCGCCCTATGCTAACGGGGCCATTCATATTGGGACCGCGCTTAACAAAGTCCTCAAGGATATTGTCGTTCGCTTTGCCTCCATGGAAGGTCATGATTCCCCCTACGTTCCTGGTTGGGACACCCATGGTTTGCCCATCGAGCTGCGAGCCATGCGCGATCTCGATTTGGAACGTAGTGAAGTGAGCGCACTCAGACTGCGTCAATACTGTCACGAATTCGCTTTGCGCTGGCAAGGAGTGCAGGAAGCAGAGTTCAAACGCTTGGGCGTCATGGGGGACTGGGAGAACCCTTATCTCACACTGCACCCGGCGTACGAAGCCTGCCAAATCAAGGTCTTTGGAGAGATGTTCAAGGCCGGTCACATCTACAAAGGATTGCGACCGGTCTACTGGTGTGCTGACTGTCAAACCGCCCTGGCCGAGGCGGAGATTGAGTACGAAAACAAGGATTCCCACTCGATCTATGTTGGTTTTCCCCTGGTGGAGGAGGGCGAACACCTTCCTGCTGACGCGATGGTGGTCATCTGGACGACCACTCCCTGGACCATACCGGCCAATATGGCTATTTGCCTGCACCCGGATGCCGAATATCAACTGGTGGATACAGAGGCCGGTCCGTTACTATTGGCCAAGGAACTCCGGGAACAGGCACTGGCAGCCATGGGTCTTACCGTCTTAGCGCCAGGGCCCGTGTGGAAGGGTCGGGAACTGGAGGGAGTGCGTTGCCGCCATCCTCTTTTTGCGCGGGATTCGGTGCTAATTCTGGGTGATCATGTAACCCTGGATGAAGGAACCGGTTGTGTGCATACAGCGCCCGGACACGGTCACGAGGACTTCATGGTAGCACAACGGTACGATCTCGCGGTGCTCAATCCCCTCGATGACAAGGGGGTTTTCACTGATGAAGCAGGAGCCTTTGCCGGATTGGGCCATGAGCAGGCCAACCCTCATATCATAAAGGCGCTCGAGTCACGCAATGCGCTTTTGGGAGCGGGCGAAATGGCTCATCAATACCCGCATTGCTGGCGCTGTAAGAAGCCTGTCATCTACCGTGCCACCAAACAGTGGTTTGCGTCCATAGACGGTTTCCGGGAGCGGGCTCTTGCCGCCATTGAGACGGTGCAATGGATCCCTCCCTGGGGTAGAGAGCGTATCCGAAACATGGTCAGAGATCGGGGCGATTGGTGTATCTCCCGTCAGCGGGTTTGGGGTGTACCCATACCAGCATTCTACTGCACAGCTTGCGAGGCCATCCATATTACCGACGACAGCATTGAGCATATTGCCGCAGTGTTTGAAACAGAAGGCTCCGACGCTTGGTTTCGTTATGATGTCGACCAGCTTCTTCCCCCGGGTACCCGTTGCTGTGAGTGTGGCCACAAAGAATTTACCAAAGAGAGCGACATCATGGACGTATGGTTTGACTCAGGATCATCTCATGCTGCGGTCCTGCGCACCCATTCTGAGCTTTGCTGGCCCGCCCAGATTTATCTGGAGGGTTCGGATCAACACCGGGGCTGGTTTCAGTCCTCTCTCCTGACGGCGGTGGCCACGGCGGGTACGCCGCCCTACCGTTCGGTTCTCACCCATGGTTTTGTCGTTGACGGCCAGGGCCGGAAGATGTCCAAGTCCTTGGGGAACGTCGTGGCGCCGCAGGAAGTGATGAACCAGTATGGTGCAGACATCCTGCGATTATGGGTAGCCAGCGCCGATTATAAGCAAGATATTCGGCTTTCACCGGCGATTCTCAAGCAGCTGGCTGAGGTGTATCGCAAGATCCGCAATTCGCTGCGTTTTGCCCTGGGCAATCTGTATGACTTTGACCCCGACCAAGATGCTGTGGAGTACGAGGGGCTTTTTGATATGGATCGGTGGGGCTTGCTTGCGCTCGAACGCATGTTGGAGCAGGTCACGCGCCATTACCGCTCCTATGACTTCCACTTGCTGTATCATGCCATTCACAACTTCTGTACCATTGATATGAGCTCAGTATACTTTGATGTGACCAAGGACCGCTTGTATACCGAACCGCAAAACAGCCGCAAGCGCCGGGCCGCACAAACTGTACTGTACCGGGTGGTCGATGCACTGGTTCGCATCATTGCCCCCGTTATGCCGCACACGGCCGATGAAGTGTGGCGCCTACTGCCCAACCGGGAATGCACTAGTGTGGCACTGGCCCTGTGGCCTGAAACGAACCCCCAATACCGGGATGCCGAGTTGGAAGAACGCTGGCGTCGGTTGCTCAAAGTGCGCAGTTCTGTTTCTAAGGCGTTGGAACTGGCCCGTGACGAGCGCATCATCGGTTCGTCTCTCGCTGCCCATGTAAAGGTGCTGGCACCGGGTGAGTGGCTGGACTGGCTCTTAGGGGTGTCCGAAGACCTGTCGACCTTGTTCATCGTCTCTGCTGTTGAAGTAGAACCCCTAAGCGAAGCCAATTCCTCTTTAGGCTACCATGATGAGAGTTTGGGGCTTCGCATCCTGGTGGACAATGCCACAGGCGAAAAATGCGAGAGGTGCTGGAATTTCTCGGACACCGTTGGAGAGGACCAAAAGCATTCCACGTTGTGTCGTCGTTGTTGGGAGGTCCTTGATGAAGGAGGGGAAGCGGGTGCAAGCTGAACTCATATTGAGAAATGGTGTGATCTACCCCCGCGCAGCCCGGCGCCAAGCTGTGAGTGCTATGGCCAGCAGCCACGGGCGCGTGCTGGCGGTGGGAGACGATGAGGAAGTCATGGTGTGGAGAGGACCCGAGACACAAGTGGTTGACTTGGCTGGGAAGGTGGTTTTACCTGGCTTCATTGATAGTCATTTGCACTTGCTCAGTCTGGGTGAAGCCCTCTCACGCTTGGATTTGAGAGAGATCACTTCCATTACTGCGCTCAAGGAAGCGGTGGGGAAGAGAGCCAAAGGTGCCGAGGGGGATTGGATTCTGGGTCGGGGCTGGGAGCAGGGACAGTTCGTTGAGAAGCGCTACCCGGTGCGAGCGGATCTCGATGAGGCGGCGCCTGGCTGTCCGGTCTTCCTCAGGCGCGCGTGTGGGCACTTGGCCGTAGCCTCCAGCCGTGCCCTAACGTTGGCCCAAGTGGATGCCGACACGCCAGACCCACCGGGGGGAGTCATTGATAGGGACCAGAGGGGAGAACCCACGGGTGTCTTGCGCGAGACGGCCATGGCGCTCGTCGATGGGGTTGTGCCCGCGGCAAGTCCCGACCACATGGTGCAATCATTGCGTGAAGGAGCCCGGGCGGCGCTGGCCGCCGGCATTTGCGGGGTTCATTCCAATGACGGCTTCGGAGGCTCATGGGAGAGTGGATGGCAGTTGTATCGTCGTGCTTTAGAGCCCTTGCCGTTTAGGGTCTATTGGGATGTCCCCATCAGCCATTTGGATGAAGTACTGGTCAGTCCCTTGCGCACGGGAGACGGTGATGGGCGCTTGCGTCTGGGAGCCATGAAGATATTCATTGACGGCTCGCTGGGTGGTAGCACCGCGCTTTTATCTGAACCCTACCACGATGAGCCGACCAACCGTGGGGTTATGATCCCTGATGCGGGTGAGTTGAAAGAGCAGGTCTTGCGGGCTCACACCGGCGGTATGCAGGTGGCGATACATGCCATCGGCGATCGTGCCGTGGAACTCGCGCTTGATGCCATAGCCCATGCCCAGGAGGCAGTGCCTTATGGCCGCCGTCACCGCATTATTCACTGTCAGATCATGCGACCCGAACTGTTCAAGCGCTTTCGCGAATTGGGAGTTGTAGCTGACATTCAACCCAAATTCATCACCACGGATATGCGCTGGACAGAACGCCGTATAGGGCCGGAGCGCATGCGTTCTTCTTATGCGTGGAAAACATTTCTCCAACATGATGTGGTTCTATCCGGTGGTTCGGATGCACCGGTGGAGCCATTATTCCCCTGGTGGGGCATTTACGCGGCGGTAACCCGCAAGGACTTGGACCAAAATCCGGCCGGCGGATGGTTGCCCGAGCAGGCACTGAGTGTGGAAGAAGCCATGGAGGCATTTACCGTGGGAGGCGCTTATGCAGCGGGCCAGGAAGATGTGACAGGAACCCTGACCCCGGGCAAGCTGGCGGATGCCGTGGTACTGGATGCCGATCCTTTTTCCATCCCTTCTATCAGATTGAAGGATATCACCGTGCTTATGACGTTGGTCGATGGACAGGTAGTCTTCACGGCTGATGCGTGAAGCCAACCAAGGCAGAACACAAAGGGCGGCGTCGCGCCGCCCTTTTTCTCTGGGATGAACGTAGCAGGGATCGCTTCTTCGTGCTGCGAAATGAGGACTAAGCATGGTGGTAAAGGGGAGATGAGTAATGAATCGTGCTGTGAGCAAGCGACCCGTAACTCCCGACGATCTGTTTTCCTTCGTCAAACCCGGTGATCCGCAGCTATCACCGGACGGCAGCTTTCTGGCGTATGTGGTTCAGCGTTTGGATCGGGACAAGAACAGGTCTCTTTCTTGCTTGCATCTGTTGGATATGGAGAGTGGTCAAGACCGGCAGCTGACGAGTATGGGTACGGACCGGTCCCCGCGCTGGTCCCCCGATGGTAAGAGACTGGCCTTTTTGTCTGATCGCTCCGGAGAGAGTCAGATTTGGATTTTTTCACTCGGGAGCGGCGAACCCTGGCGCCTGGCGACCGAATGGCCGGTTGCCTCGCCTGTAGTCTGGTCTCCCCAAGGAGACCGCTTGGCCTTTGTCTCTAAGGAGTTATCGCGCTCCGAGGACTGGGAACCCTATGCCGGTGCCCCCCCGCAAGACGGCAAACGAGCCCAGCATAATGCTCTTAAACAGATCTTTGGCGATAACATCCCCCAGGGGCGGAGTCAGGGAGAAACGGTGGCTGCGGGCGGGGTTAAGGTCGTGACCGAGATGTTCTATCGTTTGGACGGAGTGGGTTACCTGGGCGATGTCAATAAGCAAGTGTTTGTCGTGGACGTGCCGGCAGGACCGCCGGCGGATGTTTACGATGAGAGTCTCTTTCAACCTGCAGTGCAGATCACGTTTGGCCCTTACGATCACGAGAGCCCCGCCTGGAGCCCGGATGGACAGCACATCATCTTATCGGCGCGCAGAGAACCGTTCTGTGTGGAAACATTCTACCGGCAGGACCTATGGGTTGTGGACGTCACGGGCCGTGAGATGAGGAAGTTCTACAAGAGCCCGGGTCCAGCCGCCAACCCCCTCTGGTCGCCCGATGGGCGCTGGGTAGCCTTCACTGGTCATGACAGCCGCTATCGCGGTTCCACCACCACGGGTCTCTGGTTGCTTCCGGCAGCCGGTGAGGGGGAAACGGCCACGCCCTTTGAGCTTGACCATGCAATTCATGTGACGGCGGAGTTGGATCGCCCCGTGGGCACCTCCATCTGGAGCGATGTGGCCAACCAGACGACCACCAGTCATCGCTGGTCGCCACGGGGTGACAAGGTCTTGTTCACTGCCGCTGACCAGGGCGCCTTGTGCCTATATGAAGCGAGAATACAGCAGGACGGGCCCGCCGTGGTGGAACCGGTCTTGCACGGGAAGATCAACATCAATGGCTTCAGTGTAGCCGCTAACGGTCGGTTGGTGGTGCAGTTTGGCGATGATACGCGCGCTGACGAACTGTACATTGTCAACCCGCGCGAGGGGTATACGCGACCACTGACCCACCATAATGACCACATCATGGAGGAGATTTACATCGCGCCTTCACAACAGGTGCTGTTTATCGGACCTGATGATTGGGAGATCGAGGGTTGGTTGCTCAAGCCTTTGGCGTATGAAGAAGGAACACGCTATCCTTTGGTGGTTGCCGTGCATGGTGGTCCGCACGCTCAGTACGGTTATGCGATTCTCCATTGGCTGCAGGTGCTGGCCAGTGCGGGCTATGCCGTGCTTTTGACCAACCCACGTGGCAGTCAGAGTTACGGCCAAGATTTCGCCCGTGCCGTCATCGGTGACTGGGGAGGCAAGGATCTTCAGGACATACTAGCCGGTGTAGATGAGGTCATTGCCATGGGCATAGCGGACCCGGAGCGTGTCGCCATCACCGGGACTAGTTATGGCGGCTTCATGAGTTGCTGGGCCGTGACGCAAACGGATCGCTTCCGCGCCGCTATGCCGGGCAACGTTCTGTCCAATATGCATAGCTTCTACGGCACCAGTGATGCTGGTTTTAGTCTCGGAGACCATCATGTGGGCGGCAAACCCTGGGAGCCTGACGCTCTTTTGGAGAAATCCGCCGTGCGCTTTGCCGACCGGGTGACCGCACCGGTGCTCCTTTTCCACTGCGAAGATGATATGCGTTGTCCTGTTGAACAAACTGAGGAGTTCTTCGTGGCACTCAGGCGGCAGGACAAGGAAGCCGTGATGATTCGCTACCCCGGTGAGTTTCACGGCATGGGCAAGCCTTTGCACTGGCTTGATCGCAACCGGCGCGCTCTGGCATGGTTTGGCCACCATCTCAAGGCATGAGTGATGATGAGGAGAAGACAAGGCAGGCATGCCGATTCGGTTGAGGGTCCGCTTCTTTGTAGCAGAGTCCATAAGCAAAAGACAACCGGCGCTGCAGAACGTGCATTCCTGTGGGTTACTGCACCAGGCCTATCTTGAGCAGGTCTTCTTGCCGCTGGCGATGCCCAACGCGGGAGAGGTGATGTCTCTCCCGCCCTTTTCATGGACTTATTCTTCCTCTTCGTTGAGTGCAATGCACATGGGCTGGTCGCCCTCGAGCGTGAAAAAGAGAAGGTGGATCGTCAGCTGCGGGAACTTCTCCTGCACCTGGCGGGCAAAGGAACGCATATCCTGCGCCTGACATGATATCTGCTCTTGGAGTGGTGCCTGTAGCTGGTATGCCCCACAGTCCTCGTGGTGGCAAAGATACACGCTATCTTTGATGTCGTGCAGTTTTACCGCCAGCTCCACGATTTCGACCAGGTGTTTTGTCGTGTAGTTCAAGCATGCCCCGGGGATGCTCACCAGATCGTATTGCCCGCACAGTCCTTCTCTTTGCAGGAACTCGTACAGGCGAGCGTGAAAACGAAAATCCATGCAACTTATGACGACAGCGCGACACTTTGCATTCATCATGATCCCCCCGTTTCATAACGAGTATGGTTTTGACATTACCTCTCCCATTTCCTGCGCTCGGGAGCGTGGGTCATGCCAGCATGCTGAATTATGGTATCCCGCACAGGAGGGCACGATGGGGAATAACATGAGGTGATCACCTCGTGCAGGAGAGGAGAGAGAACATGGACAATCGAGGAGCCATCAAGCGAGTGTTTCCCGGGAACAATACCTCCCAGGGCTTCTACTCCTTCTATGACCATATCTTGCCAGAGGATGCTACCCGGTTCTTCATTATCAAAGGGGGACCAGGGGTGGGCAAATCCACCTTGATGAAGAAGATCGGTGAAGCTATGATTGAGATGGGCTATGACACGGAGTATCATCACTGTTCTTCTGACAACAATTCTCTCGATGGAGTGGTGTTTCCTCAGATCGGCGTGGCCCTGATCGATGGCACGAGTCCGCACATCGTCGATCCAAAGCACCCGGGGGCGGTAGATGAAATCGTATATCTAGGAGATTACTGGCACGAGGAAGGTGTGCGTCAGTGTCGGACAGAGATCATGGAGGCTAATCGTGAAGTAAGCATATGCTTTGAAAGAGCCTATCGCTTTCTTAGGGCCGCACAAGTTGTCTATGATGATTGGGAAGCAGTGGTAGGCGAGGGGATGGATTTTGCTCGCGCCAACCAGTTGGCTGATGAACTCATAAGGGAATTGTTTGGTTCAATGCGGGTGGCCAGTCGGGCTGGATCCGTCCGTCGCCTATTTGCCAGCGCCATCACCCCCGATGGCATGATGAACTACCTCTACTCCATACTGGGGCGCTGCCACAAGAAGTACGTGATAGAGGGTGAGCCGGGAACGGGTAAGTCGGTACTCTTGGAGAAAGTTGCCCGGGCTGCTTGCGAGAGAAATCACGCGGTGGAATTGTATCATTGTCCCCTCAACCCCTCGAAGATTGAGCACGTTATCATACCCGGTTTGAGCACGGCGCTAACCAAGTCCATTGAGCCCCATACCTACACGCCGAGTAAGGGAGATACGATCATAGACATGAACCAGTGTCTCTCTTATGATTTCTTAAAAGCCTACCCGGGGCGAATAGCGACCAACTCTGAACTGTTTGATCGCCTCTTTGGTCATGCGATCTCCTTCATCGGGCAGGCCAAACGCGCCCACGATCGCATGGAGCGCTACTACATTGCCAATATGGACTTCGGCCGCATTGAGAAGCTCCGCGAACAGCTATTGGAACGGATATTGCGTTACGCCCGGGAGGTTGAACTGAAAGCCGTCGACTAAGAGGGCTTTTTTTGGAGGGCTGGCAGGGAAAGGTATTTGGTGAGTCGAAAGACTATGCGATACAGCTCAGAAGGAGGGACGCTGTTTGACGCAGGAAAAAGTTATGCTGCACGAGCTCACCAGAAGTGGTTTCCAAGCATGGCTGGAAAGAGATAATCCCCTCGTTATTGTGGCTGTGGGTTCTATTGAGCAACATGGACCTCACCTGCCCTTGGGAACCGATTCACTGAGTGCTCTTTTCATCTCCCAGCGGTTGGCCCAAGCCACGGGCGCACTGGTGGTGCAGCCTTGCTGGCCAGGCTATTCGCCCCACCATATGGGATTTGCCGGTACCATCACCTTCCAACACGACACACTGTTGGCGGTGCTGATTGACACCATCGAAAGCCTGGTTCACCACGGAGTCAGCCGCATTCTCATGCTCAACTTTCATGGCGGAAACCGCGAAGTGGTGGCCGCAGCAGAGCGTTTGGCACGTCGCCGGTTTGACGTGCAGGTAATGAATGTGCCTTTCTTTGAGACACCTCCATCTGAAAACGAAACCGGGGAAGAATTGGATCTGATGGACTTTCACTC
>SLSY01000151.1 GCA_007130145.1 Bacillota bacterium | reverse complement strand
CCTGGGCATCGCTTACTGGCGTGCCCAGGGACTCATGAGCCTTACGACTCGTTATCGTGAACTTCGTAGTGCCTGGTGAACCGCCCGGTGCGGACCCGCATGCCGGGTGGTGTGAGAGGACGGGGGCTAGCCGGCCCCCTTCTACTCGATCTTTTCATTCCCAAAACCGTTCGATTTGCACATCCGTGTAGTAGAAATGGAGAATTTCCTCAGCTGATGCATGGCGCTGAGCCATCAGCCAGGCCCCCCATTGCGACATACCCACTCCATGGCCGAAACCACGCCCTTCCATGGCGACCTGGCCTCCTTCGAACTCCAAACGATCGATGAGCGTGGAGCGCATGGCGTTGGCGCCAAGGGACAGGCGCAAACGAGGAGCACTTACCTCCTTGCCGTTGATGACGACGGTGGTGAGCCTTCCCGACGGACCCGTTTGCCCCTTTTCTATTGACTCAAGCGTGCCAAAGACCCCCAGATCGGCGGCGGCATTCATTACTTGCTGGCTGGAGAAGGCATTGGTCCAGCGGACATCGTCCGTCTCATCAAGATCCTTCACCACCTGGATATAGGGGGTGGGCGCAGCGTCAAAATCCAAACCCTCCTTTGGGGTGGCCGTCCTCCCTCCTGAACTGGCATGAAACCAGGCGAATATCGGTTGGCCATGGTAGGTGATGACCTGACCCCGGGTGCGTTCGACAGCCAGGCGAACGTTGTCGTTGATGCGCTCCGCATCGTAAGCCTGAAATTCCTCATGGTCGGTGCTGGCATCGGAGTTTCTCCCTTTGACCCCTCCTTCTTCCATCTTTCGCAACGTGAACGTGCGAGCCAAAATGGCCTGAGCGGCCAGAGCTTCTGTGGGCCACTCGGGATCCATTTCCGCTGCGACCACACCGAGAAGATACTCTTCGATGTTCATCTCAGCCACGTTGTCCTGATCGTGAAAGTATATGCGGAGAGTGGGTTCGGGAATGGGATCACGCTCGATGACATCGGGTATCTCTGGTTGGGCGGCAATGAACAGCACAACTGCCGAGAGCAAAACGGCTGATGATGCTCCCCAGTACTGGGGTTTGTGCTTGAAGGTTTCACGTATCCTGGATAACCACTCATTCATGTGCATCGGCCCTCTCATCATGGGATTCTTTTCTAGTGTATCCGTTCGGGGCAACTGCAACCCCTGACTGAAGGGGTTGTAGCTACGTCTGTGGTATAATATGCCTCAACAGGGGGTGCAAACGATGCAAGAGCATGACGTGATCATCATTGGAGCGGGTCCGGCTGGTTTGACCGCAGCACTCTATTGCTCGCGGGCTGGCTTGAACACTGTGGTTATAGAGAAACTCGCACCCGGTGGTCAAGCAGCCACCACTGCGCAGGTAGATAACTACCCGGGTTTTCCCGGGGGCGTCATGGGTCCTGAACTGACCCAACGCATGGAGGAGCAAGCGCGTAGTTTCGGCACCGAGATTGTGATGGCAGAGATAGATAGCATTGGGGGTCAGGCTGGTTCTTTCTCTGTCGTTGCAGGCTCCGAGCAGCTGCAAGGCAAAGCCATCATTCTCGCCAGCGGCGCCCGCGAACGGCCGTTGGGAGTACCTGGGGAGAAGGAGTTTCGCGGTAGGGGTGTGTCGTACTGCGCGACATGTGATGCGGCGTTCTTTCGCGACCAAAAAGTGGCCGTGATAGGCGGTGGCGATGCAGCAGTGGAAGAAGCTGTCTACCTGACTAAGTTTGCTTCCAAAGTGAGCCTCATTCACCGTCGCGATGCCTTGCGCGCTTCCAAGGCACTGCAAAACCAGGCCCTGGATCACCCTAAGATGGAGTTTTACTGGGATTGTGTCGTGACGTCAATGAATGGGGATCAGAGGCTGGAACAGGTGCAGATTGAGAATGTAAAGACCGGAGAAAAGACGCGACTTGAGGTCAATGGCGTCTTCATATACGTAGGCTATCTTCCCAACACAGAGTTCGTTCGTGATCTTATCGAGACCGATGACGCAGGTTATATTCTGACCAAAGAAGATATGAGCACCTCTGTACCAGGTATTTTTGCCGCAGGGGATGCCAGAGCCAAGTATTTGCGGCAGGTCGTGACAGCCGCGGGAGATGGTGCGGTTGCCGCAGTTGCCGTCGAACGGTTTCTCGATCACTTATGAGGGTGTGCGACAGAATCTTACCGTGATCTGCTGGGTGCCAGGCTGTGGGCTGGCACCTTGCCATTTGTGTCCGAGGGGGCTCTTTAACCCCTTAACCTCATCAGCCTGTAGCCTGTGAAACCCTCATGTCCAAACCCATTTTCCGCACCCGCAAGGGAAGAATAGCAAACCGGTGAAATTGGGATCATTGTCTAGAATTTCTTCTCATCTTCCCCTTAGAATGAGTGTGAGGGGAGGTGAGAGGTACCATGGAGGTCTTCCGTGATGCGCCGGCACCCATGATCAGTGCGATGTGTCGTGCCACCGGGCTAACCCGGACCATTGACAGTCTGCTGGTGTGGGACGAAAGACTATGCACGCTCTCCCCCGGGCCTGCGCGTGGAAGCCATGATCATCAACGCTCTCGCTAACCGCCGCCCTCTCTATCGTTTGGCCCACTACTTCTTTGATGTCGATGGGGCCAAACCATTCGGTCCGGCCGTAACCGTCCGCCAGTTGAATGACGATGCCATGGGACGGGCGCTGGATACATTGGCGGCGGCAGACCCCAAAGAGGTCTATGCCACCGTAGCGCTTGGCGCGGTGTGCCATGAAGATGTTAGTTCGGACGTGCTGCATACCGATACCACCTCAGTGTTGATGCTCGTGGAGGGGAAGCGTCAGTTGCCCAACAACCTCAGGCTGGTCCCGCGACTCTTGCAGGTGCTGGGCCGGTCCGAGAACATCT
>SLSY01000029.1 GCA_007130145.1 Bacillota bacterium | reverse complement strand
TCACGAGCCTTGACCCAGATTTCATTGACGGTATAGCTGCGGGTCAAGCGCTGTGCAGCGGTAACGGGAATGATAATGCGCGCATCAATGTCATCGGCCATGCCGATACCGCGCCCTTCCAGAACGCCGATGACAGTGAAACGCTGACCTCCGATGTAGATGCGCTGGCCCACAGGATTACGACCGTTGAACAACGTTCCCACCACGCTCCGCCCCACCACGGCAACGCGCAGCCGTTCCTCGACATGCAGGTGGGAGAAGAAGCGACCCTGCGCCAAAGTATGATCGCCAATGTATGCAAACTTCTCATTAACACCCAGGATGGAGTAATCCTCGCCTCCCCGGCGCCAGCGCACCTCGGCCGTGGCCCGAACCACCGGTGACGCTGCCAACAAGCTGGGAACCCTCTGCTCCAGCTCTTCGGCATCGGCGCGATCAAGACGAGCACGCGAGTGATGACTCTCCACCTTAATGAGGTTGGTGCCCAGGCTTTCAAACTGACGTACAATGGCCATGCGAGCACCTTCCCCCACGGCCACCAAGCTCACGACCGCTGCCACCCCGATCATAACGCCCAAGATGGTTATGAAGGAACGCAGGCGATTGGAAGCCAAGCCTCCCAGAGCTTGCTCAAAACCAAATACCAAGCGAGTCCATGTCTTACCCAGCACGCTGTCAGCCCCTCTCAACCGCCGGGCCTGGCCGGCACGGGAACGGGTTGTATATCGACCTTGGGATCAAGGATGATGGTCTCGTCCTCTTCTCCAAAAGGCACATCCAAGCGGTCTACGGAGCTGCCGGTGACCACCTTCTGGCCCTCGTGTAAGCCGGAGATGATCTGAGCCACCCGGTCATTGATCAATCCTACCTCAACCTCTACCAGCTGAATGCGGTCGTCAACCAAGATCTCAACACAGGCCTTTCCGTCGCGCTCGAATACCGCTTCCATGGGGATGAGCAGCACATCGTGTTTCTCATCAACGAAGATATGAACATTGGCCGTCATGCCGGGTTTGAGCTCCTCCGTTTCTTCCACTTCCAATGAAACCCCGTACTGGGCAAAGCCGCCTTCCGTATGACCCATGGTATCCACTCTTACCACCCGGGCCAGAAACATTCGCCCCGGCATGGCTTCCACGGTGATCATAGCTTCCTGGTCCTGCTTGAGATGAATGACATCAATTTCATCCACCTGTATACGCACATTCATCTTGGTATTATCAAACACGTGAGCGAAGGGTTCACCCGGGCGCACGCGCATGCCTACCCGTGTATGGACCCAACCTACCGTACCCGACAATGGCGAGTAGACGGTGAGCTGCTCGCGAATTTCCTCCTTGCGGGCAATGGACAGTTCCAATTCACGAATCTCGTTTTGCTTTTCCTGCACATAGCGCCGGGTCGTTTCACCGGCCAGCGTCGCGATGGTGTCCCCCTTCTCAACATACGCCATGTCCTTGACGTGCAAGGTCATCAAAGCACCCTGAGCCGGACTGTAGACCAGCGTCTCCTGGCCAAAGCTATCAATATACTGGGTGCGCACCACCGGCACATCGCCAGCGGGCGGATGCATGGTAAGGTTTACCTCCATCCCCGGGCTCAGCAAGCCGGGATTGGGAGCTTCGATGACCACCCGGTATACGAAGTGGGTCTCCCGGGGTATGGCCGTGTCCCCCACGTCCACCACCCGGCCTTCGAGGGCGTTGTCAAAAGTTGGGAAGCGTAAGGTAACCGCCTGGCCCGGCTTCACCCCACTATGCTCCCCGTGCAGCAGTTCTGCCGCCACTACCACCCGGGAATCATCAACGATCTTGGCTATGAGGCTTCCCTCGAGCAAATCGCTTTCTTCATCGACGCGAATATCAGAAATTCGACCACTGATCGGGGCCCTGATCTGCACCCCTCGCGATGGATCCACCCGCATGACCTCGGATGCGGGGACAGCCAAGATACTGGCCAGTTCGTTGCGCAGCCGTTCCAAGCGAAACTGCTCTTCCTGTAGCTCGTATCCTATCTCCTCATTGGACAGCTGAGCGATCAAATCGCCCACTTCAACAGTCTGACCGTCCGTAATGTGAAGGCTTTGAACGGTACCGTTAATGGGCGATTCAATGTAGTTACGAAACATGGGCTGCAGCTGGCCGAATCCTTCTACGACTACGGCGATGCTGCCATAGTGAGCAGGCGCAGTGGCAAATACCGGTGCGTGTTCCTGATCTCTTAGATCCAGTAATGAGAGATACAAGTAGTAGAACCCTCCCGCAAGCAAGGCCAGAATGATCACGGGCACGATGATCCGTTTGAGCAACAAGACGACCCCCTTTTGACTAGCTCATGTCGCCCCCCACGCGAAAGGGTCCGACAATGCTAAGACGACGCAATTATCTTATAAGTTCCTCTTTTGCATATATAATGGGGATTTTCTGGCAAGAAGTTCCGTTCTACCGTGTGGGAAGGGCATAGAATGCACATAACAGGATATAGTTGTCTTAGGTGAGATCCCGTCATGCAAAGGGCACGAGGAAGCATGTGGACCAATGGCCTGGCCATACTGACATTCTGTTTGGTACTAACGCTTACGTTGGTCTTTCAGCTGTCCCGCGTTAATGAGCTCACTCTCCACAATGCGGGGTTCTTTGCCCATGGTTTAGACCGGGTGGACAGCGCCTCCATCCTGTCGGCGAGCGCTTCGCGGTGGTTACAAACCAGTGATTCACCCAGCGCATGGGAACTGTGGCTGGCCGAGCATCTGGCTTCCTTGATAGACGATGCGCTGGATGAGCGCTACGTTAACGAGCTGAGACAAACTGCCAGTCACAAGCTGGCACTCTACTTCTCGGGAGAACATGATGAGCTCGTCCTCCGTCTCGATCTTACCTCCTTCAAGTCCAACCTG
>SLSY01000083.1 GCA_007130145.1 Bacillota bacterium | reverse complement strand
TCCAACCGGCTGTTCACCCGTTCCACTGCCGTCCGTTTTCGGTAAACCGCCGTCTACCGGTAACTCGAACGCGCCAGCGGCGTGAAGATGCGCCGGTTCTCTTCCAGAGGGATGCGAAGGGCTCCTTTCACCGGACAACTCTCCTGCCCTACACACAATAACCCGTAATGCCGGGCCGGAGAACGATACTTCAGGCTCTGACGACGGTGCTCAAATACCTCGTAAGCCATGGCTCGCACCTGTCCGGTTCCAGCGTGCCCCCTGGCGTTTCATACGCCGGGCCACGTGGTGGAATACCTGGCCTTCAATAGCACCCAGGTTCTGTGTCTCTTCCGAGTGAATGATCCCCTCCCAGTTCGTCCGCAAGTATCGGCTCAGTTGCCGGACCAGATCCCGTTGGCTTTTTGGGTGCTGTTTCATGGCTGCCTGCAAGGCCGCCTCTACCACCGACCAATCGCTCGCCGCGATCCCTTGACACACTTCTTGGTAAGAATCATGATCCGATCCCAAACCCTGGCACAAAGCCCGTCATAGATGATAGGGATCCAGCCGGTGCACCGACCCCCGAAAGTGCTCCAAGCCTTGTTTGACCCAGCCAGCTCCGTTTCGCCCGCCGATGGTGCTATGAATGCTGCTCAAATCCCACTTGCGCCCGGTTTCGGCAACGGGTGTTGCGAAAGTGTCTCCGCATCCCCTACCACGGCGGTGACCTGGTGCTCCACCAACCGACGCTGGTCCACGCCCCGGTCTCTTCCATGTCTTGTAGGCTGGAGACCTTTCAACCCTATCCGAAACTTCCCGAGCTGACGGCTTCTCACTGCCACTTCGTCGGCCTCCAACCTCAGATGCGTAGCCTGACGCGTTCCTTCTGGCAACTCCTCCACTCGAACAGCCGTTTTCTGCGCTCATCGGCTCTTTGCTCCACCTACGATTCAGCTAACTGCACCGCGGTCCAGGCCCCCCTGGCCGGCAGGCCAAGGCACACCAAGCAGCCATTGGGGAGCAGGCTCCTCGATATCGTCCTTTGTGTCTGTCGCTCGCCAGAAGGAATGAGCCGGCCGTCATTGCCAATATATAACTGAATAGCAGCTATGGGCCAAGCACACAATAGGAGCGGCAGCTACAGATGAGATACCGGTCAAAGACCGGTTAGGGCGTCAGAGTGAATTTCAAAACGAGATTTTCTCCGGCTCCCACATCCTTCTGTAGCTGCCTCGCTTGCTCTTGCTTCATATTCTGCATACTCTGTAGTGTGGGCGTACGTCTGGGGCATTGGCTTGAGGGAAAGAGGTGGGAAAGTGCATGTCCTCATAGGGACAGCGAATCATATAACTGAAGTCAAATCGCGCTTGGCCAGTGAGATGAATCGGTGGGAGAAGAAGGGAGTATCAGTTACTGTGCGCGAGTCGCGTCGTGGTAATCTGCGCTTTTTTGATTGCATTCTATCTAAGAGCCAGCGCGACTCCTCCAAAGAGCGTCTTCGTCTTCTCCATGAACTGCTGGTGGAGATCCTGGCCGACCTCATTCTCACGGATTGTGAATGCAGCATGGTGCGAAAACTCGTCAAAGAGATCTATAATTACACCAGCGATGAAGATCTGGAGAGGGCCTGCCGTTTTGTGGGCAGAAATCTTCAGACCCCCCTCAGCGCTGACCGGTTCCATCACAAGAGCCGCATTATGAGTCGTCTTCTGGAATTCTTGCAGCTGTATGATGAAATGGTCCTGGAGGGCTTCATCCGCTTTCGTCTGAAAGATTACGTAGAAGAATTGGAAGAAGCGGTAGAGCGAGCTGTCGATGACTATCTGGTGGAAAGAGAGTATCAGGAATTCATCGCTTTGCTCCAACGCTTCATTGATTCGCAGGAGACCAAATTCCACCAGGTCCATGTTGTTCCTGATGCCGAAGACGGATACCGTTTGGTGGATGAGGATGATAGATCTGTCGACTGCCAATACGTTGATGACCTCAAACTCGTACTGGCCACGGGAGGACTAGAATATGAGGACTTGGTGATTAGCAGCTTGGTCATCTTGGCACCCAAGCAAGTCGTCATGCACCTTGGCAACGGGAGTCGGCCGGTGATGGCCGATACCCTCGCCCACATTTTCGATGATCGCTACCGCGAATGCAAAAGATGCGATCGCTGTGAGGAAAATGCACCGGTGCGAGGTTGACATTCTCGCATAGCAAAGGCTATAATCCAAGAAACCCATACTGACAGAAGCGATGAGCGGGACAGTATCTGGAGCGACCGGCTTACAGAGAGGGAGGCGCAGCTGAAAGCCTGCCAGCAAGGACTCGAGAGAACACCACCCGTGAGCATTTCTTCGAAGGGCCCGGCCATAAGAAGAAACGTTTAACCTGCGTTATCCGGTAATGAGAGGTCACAACAGGTGGCAATTCGGGTGGAACCGCGGAAGTCATTCCGTCCCCAAGGGGGGCGGAATGTTTTGCTTTGAAAAGGGGGAATCACAGTGAACGAGATCATTCTCACATTGCCAGACGGTAAGGAACTGGTAATGCCCAAAGGTGCCAAGGTCATGGAAGCGGCTGAGAAGTTGGGGCGCAAGCTGGCCAAGCGTGCTATATGTGCCCGCATTGACGGGGAGCTGGTCGGGTTGTCCCAGAGCCTAGACAAGGGGGGGCCGTTCGAACTCCTCGATTTTGAAGCGGAACCGGCCCGCGCCATCTACCGGCATACCGCGGCCCACATCATGGCCCAGGCCGTAACCCGCCTTTATCCCGAAGTGAAGCTGGCCATCGGTCCTGCGATAGAAGATGGATTCTACTATGACTTTGAGGTTCCCAAGCCCTTTAGTCCCGAGGATCTGGGGCAGATCGAAAAAGAAATGGCGAAGATCATTCAGGCCAACTACCCCATTGAGTCAGCGACCATGGATCGCGATCATGCTATTGCCCACTTTCAGAGAGAGAAGGAGACCTACAAGGCTGA
>SLSY01000116.1 GCA_007130145.1 Bacillota bacterium | reverse complement strand
TTGGTTTGAGCAGCAAGCGAGCGTTGTCTGGCTCCGGAGTCGTCAAGAGCGTTTTTACGACCATGTTGGTCGCATTGAGTAGTAGGTCTGCCACAGGATGCTCACCCCTAGACCAATGCCATGCCCGGTCAAGTCGGTGAGCCACCTCTGTGCGGGGGCGATGGCGTGACGTTCCGGTCAACGAGAACCGGATGGGGAGAACGTTCCAGATTGTGCTTGGGGTAGCCTTAACCGCATCGCCGGTTCACTCCCCTCGGTCCTCCTTGGCGCGTCAGATCGGCCACCCGCCTGCAAGGGCAATTCATACCAGCTTGCAAGCACCATGGAGCATGAACGCGTTCTGCTCCGTATTAGCCCCAGTCGCCTCCTCGTTCCTAGTCATTGCTATGTTCTGACGTGGCGCTTGCTTGCCCGCGGCTTGCTCACTGTCTTTCCAGTAAGTCCACCAGTTCCTTGCCAAAGTCGTCATGGGCGAGAAGGGCTTCTTGTTCCAAGCGCAGATTATGTTGCAGCATACAATCCAACAACGTGTGAAATCGCTCGTAGCGAGGGGAGCGCCGCATGTTGCCCAGGCGGGTGCGATAGCTTGCGGGGAAGGAATCGGCAAGACTCCGAAAGCGCAGCAGCGTCTCCTCATCCATGCAGAAAGGGATGAGATCAGGCAGAACCTTCTCCTCCAGAAGCTGGTAAATGTGCAAGCCTCCCCAATCGATGTCGCCCCAGTGATAGAAGCAGATGGGGTGGGCTTCTGCTTGCGCTTTTTGGTGCACTAGACGTAGGAAGTTACGCTTGGCCGGTCCTGGGAAGCCACCGAGATAGATGAGTAGAAGGTGGGGAGGGAGGCCTTGACGGATCAGATAGTGATAGTTGGTTTTGTTTTCAACCAGCAGGATCACACGAGCGGCGATGTGCTCTAGGCTGATTTGCCGGGCCAGCTGGGTGTCGATGACGGCTCCGTGTGGGAATTGCGCCAGGTCAATCGCGTGTTGCCCCAGACAGAAGCAAAGAGACCCTGTAAGCAGTAGTTCCTCTGTAGCGGATACGATGCCCAGTTCATGCAGGACATCAGCATCGGACAGTTCTTCATCGGATAGCCAGAAGCGTCGAGCGGCCGAGATGACAGTCATACTCGCTCGTTGCATGAACAGCTTGCTATCACCCAGATATTTTATGCTAAAGATGCGTTCGAGCATTTGCTCATCGCCCTTGTCATCCAACCCCAGCAGGGCTTTGAGCACAGAGTCGAGGTCTTTCTCTTCCGAAGGAAGCCGCACAGGCACTTTGTGATGGGTGCTCATTTCCTCACGGCAGTGAGCTAAGAACCGGCGGATCCAGTCGGTGGTAATCTGTTGGCGAGTTTGCTCCAAACGGCGGCTGATGCTCTGCAGCAGGAGGCGACGGGAAGGGCGTTGGATCCGTGCGTAAGCGCGGTCTACGTGGTCCAAATTCAAGTGAACCTTGCGGAGAAGATTGTTCTTCTCGCCTGAGACCCACTCCACTTCAACTAGACCCGCTTGGGCCAGTTCCTTGACTACCTGATGCAGAGTTTCTTTTTCCTCTGGGTTCTCGCCCAGGATGTAAGAGGGTAGCGTCTGGCGATTGAAGGGAAAGGTGATGCGGCGGTTGACCTGAGCCGTACCGCGGAAATGAGCGCTTCTCTCATAAGCATCCAGCAGCTGGTTGAGCAAGAGGGCGGTGTAGTCCATCTTCATGCTCCCATCTCTTTCAGCTGGCGCGAATCAAAGGATCTGACCATGGTTTCGTTCTTGACTCTTGTTACCAGTAGGCTGCGATCTACGTGAGGTGCAATGTCGCCGATCTTCTCGGTGGGCGCCGAGAGAATCACTTGCAATCCCATATCGCGGATGAGTTTGATGCTCTCGCGAATGCGCTGGTGGTCCATCTTGCTATAGGCCTCGTCGAAGACAATGAGCCGCATGGTGCTGGTATCGCCTTGTTGCACCCGGTAGACTTGAAGGAATGAAGCCAGTACCGATACGTAGAAGGGGGTCTGGGTTTCACCCCCGGATTTCTTCGACAAGACCCGCGAAAGGCGTACCTCCCGGCCCTGATCGTCGGTGTTCACCAGGTCAAAATCAAGATAAGTCCGGTAGTCGGTGAACTCTTCCAGATTCGCCTGCAGCCTTTGGCGCTGGTCGGCCGACAGGACCCCTTCGCCCACGTCGACGATCTGGCGGAAGAGTTCTTCCACACTGTCGCGGTGCTTTTCCTGGAACGCCTGGGAGAAGAGGTTGTATCCTTCCATCAACATCTCGTCCGTGATCATGTCGTAAAAGTGACGGAAACGAGGGTTGCGACTGACCGTGAAGCGGTATGTGTCCCGTCCAAACGGCGTATCCTTGATGGCCCGGTTGAGCTCGGCGATCTGGTCTTGAACCGTTTCGATCTTCGCTTTGAGTTTGGAGATGAAGTCCTCCTGGAACTGGATCTGGGCTTTCTCCTTGGCTTGCTCGATCTTGGCCCGGTACTCGAGGAGTAGCGTATCGCGGAGCCGGTCCAGCTCTTTTTGGTAAGCGTGGTTGTCGGGGTGGTTGATGTCAAAGCCCGCGCGGTGATCGCGGTTGTAATCGGCCCGGTGGTTGAGCAGGCGGCCCCACTCGTTCTCCATCCGCGTCTGGGTTCCGCGGCGGGCCGTTTGAAAGGCGTCCTTGACTCGCGCGGGAGTGCCGCGTTTGGTCAGTTCCTGCGCAAAGCGGGGCTCACCCGTTTCGTCACGCCAGGCATCGCCGTATGATCGCTCTAACGTGGTGAGCGACTCCTTCTCCTGTTGCCGGAGTTGGGGCAAAAGTTGCTGCTGAGACCTCATCCTCTCCTCGGTGCGATAACACTCCTTGAGGTTTTGGCGGTGTCGTTGCTCGTGGCGGGCAATGGTCTCCTTCAATTCGTGTATCTTATGATTGAGCTGCTCCAGGTACGAGAAGTCCATGCCCCCCAGCTCATCGGT
>SLSY01000111.1 GCA_007130145.1 Bacillota bacterium | reverse complement strand
TTGATGAGTGGGCCTACCGCCTCCAGTGGAGTCAGTTTTCGCCCGCACACGAGCTGGTCGATACCTACCAGTCAAAGTACGGTACGATTGTGGTGGCGCAGCGTGAAGAGCAATACAGTATCTATCAGAGTGGGCATCTTCTTTTCAGTCTCGCAGGTCCACAGGTTCGGACTCCGGGTCTTGAAGAACAGGAGGCGCTTGTGTTCGCCCACCTGTCCATGGTTCAGCACCAGAAGCCGTCCCGAGTCCTCTTGATCGGAGGAGGCCTCCGGGGCATGTTGGCCCAGATGCTCAAATATCCGGTGGAAAGCATAGACTACCTTGAATTGGACGAGCAGCTCATCAAGGCAGCCCGGCCCTACTTGTCCTCGGCCACACGGGAAGCGTTGAACGATCCTAGAGTACGCCTGATCCACACCGACGGCAGGCTCTTTGTCAAGGCCGCAGAGGAGGAGTATGATCTCATCATCGTTGATGCCCCTGACCCGGTCACGGCCGCACTAAACCGCTACTATACCGAAGAGTTCTTCCGGGAGGCCCGGTCTCTTCTCCGTCCGGACGGGGTGTTGGTGATGGGAGCCGCTTCCACGCCGGGTCTGCGCGACGTGGCCGTGGCCAACCGCAATGCTACTCTTTACCACACGTTGTCCGCCGTCTTCTCCCGCGTTCTTGCGATGGGTGAGCGATTCATGTTCTACTTCGCTACCGATGCCCCCGAGCAAATCTCTTTCGATCCCTTCATTCTCGAGGAGAGATACCTTGATCACGACATTGAGGCTGAGGGATTTTCGTCCCGGCACTACCATACCCTGCTAGAGAAATCCCAGGTGGAGCGGGCCAGCTGGGTGGTCCGTCATCACGGCCGTAGCCCCGGCGCCCACCTGGTGGGCCCCCCGGTTACACCCCTGATCCCCGGAACCCTGCGCGAACAGGAGCAGGCCGAAGCCACATTGGACCCGGTGCAGGCAGCGTACTTTATCAATTCCGACTTCCGCCCCATAGGCTATTACTATACGCTGATGGTCTGGGATGAGTGGACCCGTACCGGTTACCGGGGGCTGTTTCAATGGTTTTTGTCCCTGGAGTTCTGGCAGCTGGTCGTTTTGCTGTGCCTGATTCCACTGACCGTACCCATAGTGCAAAGAGCTCGGGGGCGACGCCCCAGAAGGGGGGGCGGCGAGATTCGTTATGCTGTGCTGTTTTCGGTCTTTAGCACCGGCTTTTCCACTATGGCCCTGCAGATCGCTTTGCTATTCTCTTTCCAAAGCATTTACGGTTTTGTGTACGAAATGGTCGGGTTCATCATTGCTCTATTCATGTCAGGGCTGGCCCTGGGAGCCTTTTTGACCAACCGCTACGTACGAGAGAAGGCGAATGTTGACCTCCTGGCGGGAATGCAACTGGTCATTGCACTCTTGGCCGTCCTCATTGCCGTCGTGCTCCCTCTCACCGCGCGAATGGAAGCTCCCGAAGCCATTTTTGTCCTGTTTTCGCTACTCACCTTTGCAGCCGGCCTGATCAATGGTGTGGACTTCCCATTGTCTATCGCCTGCTACATGTCCTTGCAGGGACATCCGGAGACGTCGGCTGCTCGGGTCTATGGCACGGAGCTGTTCGGGGCATGTATGGGCGCGACCTTGACCAGTGTGGTGGTAGTACCCATATGGGGCATTGTGGCTTCTTGCCTGCTCGCTGGCATGATCAATGCCACCGCTTTTGCCCTGTTGTATTTTCTAAGGGGGTATGATCGATGTGCGAGAGAGACAATTCCTCCAGCAAACTCAGCCGCCGGGAGTTTTTGCGAACGGGCACGGCTTTGACCTCGGGTCTGTGCCTTCTCGGCGTATTCGGCTGTTCCCCGAAACCAGCCAAGCCGGTGACACCATCGGTTCAGCTGGGGCAAAAGGGCTTGGTGCGACCGGTTCGTGCCCGGTGGTTTAGCCCGCTGGATAAGCTGAGAGTTCACTGCCAACTATGTCCTAAGCAGTGCGAGCTGGAAAACGACACCCGGGGACCGTGCCGGGTGCGGGAGAACCGGGAGGGCCAGCTCTACTCTCTGGCCTATGGCAACCCGGCTCTATTACAGCAAGATCCGGTTGAGCGCAAACCCTACTTCCACGTGCATCCGGGCAGCCGGGCGTTATCGATTTCTACGGCCGGATGTAATTTGAACTGTAAATTCTGCGAGGTATGGGACATGGCCCTGGTGGCGCCAGAGGAAGTGTATGCCTATGACATGCCCCCAAAGAGCGTTGTCGCGCACGCCCGGGCTTCTGGCGTGCGCGCACTCAGCTATGCTTTTGGTGAGCCGGTCATATTCTATGAATACATGGCCGACGTGGCCGCCGAGGCGAAAGAGGCCGGGCTGTTGAATCTTCTTCACACGGCCGGATATATCCAGCCTGAACCGCTAAGAGAACTCAGTCGCATGATCGATGCGGCCAATGTGGATCTAAAGAGCTTTGATCCCGAGTTCTACCAGAAGGTTGTGGGAGGAGAACTGGAACCCGTACTGGACACGCTACGGCTGCTCAGAGAAGAAAACGTCCATCTTGAGATCACCAATATGGTCATTCCCACTTTGAATGACGACGATGCAACGATCCGGCGCATGTGCAGGTGGATAGTGGATGAACTGGGGGAAGATGTGCCCCTTCATTTTGCCCGTTTCTACCCTTTATACAAACTGTCCGCGCTCCCCAGGACGCCGGTCTCCACCCTTGATCGTGCCCGCCGCATTGCCATGGAAGCCGGACTCGAGTTCACCTATATTGCCCGGGTCACCGGACATGAAGGAGAGAACACGTTCTGTCCAACGTGTGGTGAATTGCTGATTGAGCGAGTGGGTTTTGTGGTGGGGGAGATGCGTCTGGAGGACGGACGCTGTCGCTATTGCGGCAGAGAAATACCGGGGAAGTGGGCGTGAGGGGCTAATGACGGATCAGGCCGCGGTGGATTTTCAGGTGATTCAA
>SLSY01000115.1 GCA_007130145.1 Bacillota bacterium | reverse complement strand
GCTCTCATGCTGGACTTGCTACGGCGTGAGGAGATTGACTTGTGGATTGTCCCGGCCAATGAGTGTAACAACGACCCGGTATGGCAATCCCTGACCGGCCATGCTATGGCCAGAAGGACCAGCATCCTACTCTTGGGCATCGTCGACGAGCAACTGTGGACTGGCTGTCTCTCCCGTTACGAGATGGGGGTGGAAGGTCACTACAAGATGCTCTGGGATTCTGACGGCGAGGAGAAGCAATGGGATTGTCTCAAGAGGGTGGTGCAGGAACTGGACCCCCGGGTCATCGGTTTGAACTTCTCTGATGATCTTCCCTTCGGTGACGGGATTAGTCACACGCTCTATACGAGGACGATGGAAGCATTGGGCCCCGACTTACAAGCGCGGGTGGTGAGTGCGGGCAGGCTGGCAACAGGTTACATGGAGCAGCGGACCCAGCGCGAACGGGAGATATATGAAGGGATATCTTTGATGACCAAGGGTATCGTGGCGGAAGGGTTTTCTGAGAGAGTGGTCCATCCCGGGGTCACTACTGATGAAGAATTGCTCAAGTGGTTTAACGACTACTCTCCCTATTTTGGCATTGGCTACATTAAGGTTCAGCGCAAAGGGTACCTGGCGCCTCCCGGAGGTTGCTTTGTGGATCCTGAATGGAAAGCACTCCCGGGTCAGAAAACGCAAGCGCTGAAGAGTACGCCGCTACTGCCCGGAGATCTAATTCGATGTGACTGTGGTATGCACTATCTTGGCCTCTATACGGACATACAACAGAATGCCTACATACTGAACAAAGGGGAAACCGATGCACCCGAAGGCTTGAAGGAGGCCCTCAGGGCAGCGAACCGATTACAGGACATAGTGTGTGATGAGTTTCAAGAAGGGCTCTCGGGCAATGAGATATTGCGAAGGTCCCGAGCCAAGGCCACCGGTGAGGGCCTCAAACCCAGCATTTATATACATCCAATTGGGGTGGAGGACCATGGTCCTGGTCCTACCATCGGCTTGTGGGACAATCAGGATTGGGTTGAGGGAAAGGGAGAATATCCACTATACAACGGGACCTGCTATGCGCTGGAACTCAACAACAGGCATTTTGTTCCCGAATGGGGCCATGAAGTGATCTTGGCATTGGAAGAGCAAATCGTGTTCGTAAACGATAGGGTCTATTACCTGGGGGACCGGCAGACAGAATTCTACTTGATCAGATAGCTCGTGGTTTGGCCCCGCATCACCAGAGTGTTTGGGCGCTGCGGGGCTCTGGTGTATAGAGGCCGCACCGCTTTATGCCACCCCCGTGGCCACCACTGTGCTCTTGGTGATAAGCAGAATCGATGATAAGGCAAACATTGGCGCTGTTGCCCAACTTTCAGCAAGGGAGATCTGGACCGCTTCTGTTATGGCATCAGGCCTCTATCCGTCATTTGAGGTGACACGACGCCAAGCCTGTGCTACCTTTTGGGCTATGGCCACTGGCTCTTCAGACAACATGATGTCCCTTCCGATCAGCTGACCGGCCACGGGTAGCTCCAGTGCGCGCTGGTAGTCATTGACCACACAAGGTCCGGGTTTGCGTTGTTCCGGTGGGAGGACGACGACCGGTAAAGACGTTGCGTTTAGTGCTGCCTCTAGCTGCTCATTGGCAGGGAGTTCCAAATAGCGATGGCAGGAACTCGGACCCCATCCCGACGCAACGCCGACCAGTTCAACCATTCGTCCGGGCTCATCCATAACCGATGTCCACCCGTCTTGGTGGCGCTCAACCCAGTCGATTTCCAGCATCACCGGCAATGACGTCTCATGTGCAGAAACAAGACCCTTTCGCAAGGCCCGTTGAGACTGTACGGTGAGGATCTCTTCTGGAGCCAGACGCCACATCCATTTGACTGCATTCAGGCCAAGAGCCTTAGCAGAGTGCGCGGTGAAGGCGCTGTCTTCATCAACCATCTCAAAGCAAGTGCCGCGGAGGCCAGAGCGATTCATTGTACCGATGAGCACCTTATCGTCCAAGAACGACGGACAATCACTTCTGACGATGATGCTGTCGAGAACGAGGAGATCTTCCATCACGTCGGGTGTGGCCTCCACCCCATCCACGGCTCCTGAAGCCAAGATGCCCACCAACGTACGAAGGTATCTGCCCCTATCTGCCAGAGCTGTGCTATCCCCGCGCCAGGCGGTTAACATGCGAGCCGGATGATCCCCGGCAGCTAAGAGTAACGGTTGGGGCCAGGTACCGGGTTGCCTTCGCTCGCGGGCTCGTTCCCAGGCCCTGTAGGGATGAGATGAGCGCATGGTGCGAAGACTTACCAACGGGTTGACCAGAGCGGTCTGCTTTAGAATGCGGGAACTGTGAGCTTCCATGAGAATAACCTCCTGGTTGGTGATGTATATTGTCAGCAGTGTAAGGGTAAGGGCATATCGAACCTCAAGATGAATTGAAAAGCCATTCTACAACCAGCTGATGGTTCCCTGTCATGAGAAGACACTCCGTCTGGACAGACCCTCACAAAGCGTTTGACGCGATCCGCCTACACGCGCCTGCAGGTCAAGTGAGTGGGGTCAAACCCAGTAAGCCCGACCATCATGGGAGCCTGTCCTACCCGTTGCTGTCTCTCGATCTGTTTGGGCAGCACCTTGTGTTCAAACCGGAGCTGCGGCTGCCAAGGAGTCCATAGCTCGGGGCCGTTCTATCGACGTTTCAGCAGCACGGCAAGACCCTACGTGGGGTGTTACACTGCACGTACATCAAAAGGGACTGTTGGTGAGGAATGTTGTGGTCTGTATCTTTGGTGGTCCCCTAGGAACTCACCCATCCTGTGGCGGTGATACCACGATGAGGAACGGTCATAGGTCAGGGCACGCATCTTATTGCCGAGAAAGGGCTGAACGGACGCGGATGCCCGCCACCTTACCCAGCTGGCCGGTGAGTGCTCCAATGCGATCGGTTGAGCCATCCACGATCAGAGAAATAACGGCGATATCCCTCTCTTTGTGGGGAATGCCCATGCGGCCCACGATGATGTCTGCATGCTGGCTGAGGATGGAATTGACGGTGTGGATGTTCTCCCTATCATCCACCACAATCCCCACCACACCAACTCTATTTTTCATGTTGAGGCGCCTCCCGGTAAAAATTGATGGATGTAGCTATAGATACGGTAAGGAATCTTTGTCTGGGTGTCTTGATCGGTTCTATCGCTTGTGTTTTGGAACTCACCCTCCCTACCCTATGATCATTATATGATTCTGGGCGTATGAGGGCAAGGAGGACATGTTCTATTCGCTCAGGGCGCTTTGTGCTACAATAACAGACGAGGTGAACACTCGTGAAAGCATTTGTCGAGGTTAAGGATCTGGGCAAGGCCTATCAGGGCCGAGCGGCAGTAGAAAATCTCTCCTTTACCATTCCACCCGGCCACATTTTCGGCTTGCTGGGTCCCAACGGTGCGGGTAAGACAACCACCATCTCGATCATCAGTGGTCTGTTTCCCCCCGACAAGGGGGATGTCATTGTGGACGGCCATTCTCTCTTAACCCATCCTGCCCGTGCCAAAGCTTTGATGGGTGTGGTTCCTCAAGAGATCGCTCTTTACACCACTTTGTCCGCGCGGGAAAACCTCCACTTCTGGGGCCGTTTGTACGGATTAAAGGGAGACGCCTTGAAAGTCCGGGTGGAGCAGGTGCTGGAGCGGGTGGGGCTATCAGACAGGGCCAATGAGGCCATCAAAGGGTATTCCGGCGGGATGAAAAGACGCATTAACATCGCCGCTGGCCTCTTACATGAGCCCCGGTTGTTGCTTCTGGATGAGCCAACAGTGGGGGTTGATCCCCAGTCCCGCCGCGCGATTCTCGACATGATAAAGGATCTCAATGCTAGTGGTATGACCGTTCTTTATACCAGCCACTACATGGAAGAGGTGCAAGAGCTCTGCTCTTTGGTGGCTATCATGGATCAAGGGCGGATCGTGGCCCATGGCACCCAGGAGGAGTTGCATCGCGTGGTCGGCGAACATGATCTGGTCCGACTGGAGGTGGATCCGCCTTTGGAGGATCCATCCTTTCTCCAGTCTATCTTAGGGGTTTTTGCGGTGAACATAACCCCCGAGGGAGTGGATCTCACGGTAAGCGATGGCCATACCCTGTTGGCCACCATCATCGCTGCCATTACTCAGCAAGGTGCTGCCGTGAACGCAGTTCGCATCGAACGACCCAACCTTGAGACGGTCTTTTTGCACTTGACCGGCCGCATGCTAAGGAATTAGAGGTGAGATGGATGCACCTTTTCACCATAGCCAAAAAGGATGTCCTCTTGCTCATCCGGGATCGCAAAGCACTCCTTACATTGGTGGGCACCCCTCTCATCCTGACCTTCATTCTGGGAATGGCGTTCCAGGGCATGTGGAGTGCGGAGACACCTCCCGCCCGCGTCCTGTGGATCAATGAGGATGAGGGCGAGTTTGGCGATATTCTTTTCTCTGATGTGCTAACCATGGAAGGGGTCCGAGAGTGGGTTCGGTTGGAACAAGCCCAAGATCGTCAGGACGCCCGCGAGCAAGTCCAAAGAGGCCGAGCGACGGCGTATATCGAGGTTCCCCAGGGCTTTAGCCAATCGGTTCGGGAGGGAGAAGGTCGCATTATCGTAGTCGGGGATCCGGCCAGCTCCATCCGGGCCAACATGATCCCCCGGGTGGTTCAACGCTTCGCGACCGAGCTTTCATCTCGAACCATTATCTATCAAGCTCTGGGTGAGCACCAAGTGACTCTCCCCATCGAGGAGATAGAACTCGAGCTTGAGCAGGTGGAAATCTCGGCTCGCATCGAGGATGGTTTTGACCAAAGAAGTAGTGAGGTGCCCATACCCATGGACTATTATGCTGCGGGTATGGGAGTGATGTATCTTCTCTTCACGGTCAGTCACGGGGCGGGAACCTTCCTCAGGGAACGGGAGGCCTACACGCTTCACCGTATGTATCAAGCCCCGCTTCTGGGCTGGGAAATTGGTGCGGGCAAGTTCACGGGTATATTCTTGACGGCGTGTCTTCAACTGACGGCGGTGATCGTTTTTTCTCACCTCGTCTACGGTGTGGCTTGGGGTGACCCGCTGGGGGTGGCTGCTCTAACCGTGACGGCCGCCTTTGGTGCCAGTGGCATCGGGTTGGTGATCGCCGCACTGAGCAAGACTCAGTCGGCGGCCGATGCACTGGGTACGGCGGTGGTGCTGCCCCTGGCCGTCTTGGGTGGCTCGATGATGCCCCTGTTTGCCATGCCGCCGGTGATGCGCACGCTTTCCAAACTTACCGTCAATGGCTGGGCTTTGGAAGGATATGTCCGTTTGATGTTTGAGAAAGGTAGCATCAATGATCTTCTTCCCCACCTCGGCGTCCTTGTGGGCATGGGCATCGGGTTTGTGGTTCTGGCCAGTCTTCTCTTCTCGCGAAGGGGGGCCTTGTCATGAGAACCATGCTGCTCATCACCCAGGCGCACCTGCGAATTCTGAGCAAGGATAAGACCACGTTGGTGGTGGCGCTATTGCTCCCTCTCATCCTTTCGCTCGTCACCGGTTTGGCCTTTGGAGGAGGACAAACCGGTAGTTATCAGGTGAACGTGGCCTTTGTGGATGAAGACGGAGGGATGGTGAGTGACAGTATCCGCGCTGTGTTCACACAAGAACCTTTTTTGTTACATGAGACCACGCGTGATGAGGCAAGGGATCTGGTCAGAGAACGCCGGGTACAGGTGGCGGTGATGGTTCCCCCAGGTATGGAGGAGAGTCTTCGACAAAGGACTCCTCTGGACGTAGCCATCTTGCGAAGCGACTTCCAGGAGTCCCCTCGCATGGTGGAGCAGGAACTGAGCGCCCTATTTTTGGAGATCCGGGCCACGGCCGCTGCGGCCAATCTCTTGTATGACCGCGGGGTACCCTGGGCCGATGCTTATCGGCAGACCTCGTTGCTCTGGAAACCCCAACCACCGGTTACGGTGGAAATGGAAGGAATCCAGCGTCAAGAGTCCGACATCCCCATGGGGTTTAATCTGGCGTCTCCGGGTTATGTTGTCATGTTTGGGTTGATGCTGGCCATATCCGGTGGCAGCTCTTCCCTATTGGCGGAGCGCCATGGCGGCACGCTGCAACGGCTCATGGCAGGTCCGGTGCAGCGATGGCATCTTTTCATCGGCAAGTTCTTGGGCATTGCCGCCACCGCTGTCTTGCAAATGTCCGTCTTGGTTATTCTGGGCGCGGTTCTTTTTGGGGTGAACTGGGGGAACAATGTGCCGGGCCTGGCGTTGCTCATCGTGACGCTGAGCCTTGCTGCCAGCGGTGCGGGTATGTTCCTGGCTTCTTTGTGCCGCACCAGCTCACAAGCCAGTGCGGTGGGAATCCTGAGCGTCTTGGTCATGGCGATGCTGGGGGGCACGTGGTGGCCGTTGGAGGTTATGCCGCGATCTCTGCAGGTAGCTGCCAAACTCGTACCGTCGGGTTGGGCCATGGAGGGTTTCACTCATATCATTATGCGCCAGGCCCAGCTGGGGGATGTTGTAGTCAACGCCCTTGTTATGCTGGTCTTTGCCGGCGTGTTTGTATCGCTGGGAATTCGGCTCTTCCGTTATCATTAAGGGAAGAAGGCACAGAGCCAGCTACTCTTAGCCGGCTCTCTTTTGACCACATTGCGATATTTGACTCTGCTGCTGTCGAGGACATTTGCCTGTTTTGCATGTGCTATCCATACAGGGGCCCCAGAGCGCGGCAGGCGCGGAAATCGGCGCCCTCTCCCGGGCCGGTGCCAAAGGCGCTCCACATGGCGGGCCGAAACACCCTCTCCTCCTCTACATTGTGCATATTCACCGGAATCCTGAGCATAGCGCTGACGGTCAGCAAATCTCCGCCCACGTGCCCAAAACAGACGGCCGCGTGGTTGGCTCCCCATTGAGACATGACGCTGTAGACATCCTTGAAGGCACCTTGGCCTGTCAGCTTGGGCACAAACCATGTGGTGGGCCAGGTCGGATTGGTGCGCATGTCTAGGGCATCGTGGACCGGTGGCGGTAGGTCCACTGTATGTCCTTCTGCCACTTGCAGCACCGGTCCTAAGCCCTTGACCAGATTGATCCGCGACATGGTCACGGGCATACCCCCGCGGGTGAGAAAGTCGGTAGAGTATCCTCCGCCGCGAAAATAGCCCACGTCCGCCGGACACCAGAGAGTGGCAGCAAGGCATGAATCTATGTCCTCGGTGTCGATCTCCCAAAACGGCTTGATGGTACTCACGTCATGGCGAGTTTGCTCTCCCGTCCAGTCGAGAGCAGCCGGTCCGGAATTGATCAGATGGATGATGCCGCCGGCGGTGAGGCCAGTGAGCTGGTGACCGGTGACGCGCTTTACGGCCTCAGGACTCCAGTAGGTTCTCACATCGGCGAACAGCTGGGCTGTAGCGGTCAGCAAGTGTCCCCACAGCATCACCACTCCGTTGAGGGAATCGTTCTCTGTGGCCAGAAGGTAGGGTTGTCGGGGTCCATTCCAGTCAAAGGACGTGTTCAGGAGAGCCTCGGCTACATCGCCATTGGGGAAATGGTCCGTCCACTGGCGCTGGCCTTGAAAACCCGCGATTATGGCGTTGTGTCCCAGTGATTCCTCATGGAAGCCCGCCTCGGCGAGGATGGGATTTCCCACCATGAGATCGCGGGCGATGAGTGCCATCTTGAGAGAGACGTCCCAGTCCTTGATCTTTTGCTGGTGGCTGCGACGCACCGGTTGGGGATTGGGGTCGCATCCTGTTCTGAACTTGTCGTCGGCCCAGCGCCGGGCTGCATCCAACTCTCGCGCATCGTAGATCCCCCGTTCAATCCGCCGGATGAACTCAGACATGTCTACATACTCGTTGCGCATGCCCAGGTAGTCCTGAAAGAACGCTTCCTGGACGATGGAACCTGCGATGCCCATGGATGTAGAACCCATCGACAGGTACGAACGCTCCCTTTGCGTGGCCACGACCAGCGCGGCGCGAACAAAAGCCAGTATCTTCTCCTGGACATCGCCAGGGATGGCGGTATCGCTGGCATCTTGCACGTCTCTTCCGTATATGGCGAAAGCGGGCATTCCCTTTTGGTGGTATCCGGCCAGCACCGCGGAGAGGTAGACGGCGCCCGGGCGCTCGCTACCGTTGAAACCCCATACCGCCTGGGGTATGGTGGCCGACATATCCATGGTCTCGGTGCCGTAGCACCAGCAGGGGCTGACGGTGAGAATTACGCCTACACCCTGCTGGCGGAAGGCTTCGGCGGTGCGAGCCGCTTCGGTCGCGCCGCTGATACAGTGTTTGGCCATGACGCACTCCACTTCGCCACCGTGCGCATGCCGAAGGCGTGCGGTGATCAAACGGGCGGCGGCATGGGCCATGGCCATGGTTTGGGTTTCTAACTCCTGGCGCACGCCCTGGCGGCCATCAATGGTTGGACGTATACCTATTTTCGGCCAGGGACCCTCCAGCTGGGGCGTGTTCTTCGAGCCGTTGAGATTCTCGTTCACCTTGCCCTCTCCCCTTTCTTATGGCTTTGCGCCAGGCGCTTGAGCGTCTTCATGACCTGATTGCTGCCGCGGCCCAGATAGTCATGGAGACGCAGATATTCACCGTAGAGTTCTTGATAGAGGCGGTGGTGCTCCATGGAGGGCCGGACCGCGGTCGTATCGGGTTTTACCATATACCTTACCGCCTCGTGCACCGTATCGTATCCTCCCCGCCCAGAACCTGCCGCAACCGCCGCCCATACAGCAGCGCCGAAAGCCACGGTATGTACAGACGATGTTGCGTGAAGGGTCCGGCCCGTAACATCAGCGTAGATCTGCAGCAGAACATCGCTCTTTTCGGCAATGCCACCACATGCACTCACCGTGTGTATGGGCATATGGTGCTCGGCGAAGTTATCTATGATCATTTGTGTGCCAAAGGCAGTGGCCTCGATAAGAGACCGATAGATGTCTTCGGCACGGGTTTGAAGGTTGAGTCCCAAAATCAGACCGCTCAGCTGGGCATCCATGAGTACAGAACGATTGCCATTCCACCAGTCCAACGCCAAAAGACCGCTTTCTCCCACTTGAAGGCACGCGGCCTTCTCTCCCAATAGATCGTACATGCTGATGCCGCGGGAGTGGGCCTGATTCCAGTACGAAAGGGGGGTGAAATGGTCTACCAACCATTGAAAGAGATCGCCTACGGCGGCCTGACCCGCCTCATACCCCCAATAACCGGGAATCATTCCGTCTTTGACCACGCCGGCGATGCCAGGCAGCAGGACTTGCTGGTGGTGTAAGAGCAAGTGGCAGGTGGAGGTGCCCATGATCATGAGAAGATGACCCGGTTCAGTGATACCCATGGCCGGCATGGCCGCGTGGGCGTCGATGGTGGCGACCCCTACCGCAATCCCCGGGTTTAGACCTGTGCGTTGTGCCATTTGCGGCGTGAGAGTACCGGCTTGGCCGCCTATCTTCTGGATGTCGCCACCCAGTTTCTGCTCGACAACATGCTCCCAAGCTGGATAAAGGCTGGCAAAGAATGCCGGTGAAGGATAGCCTGCTTCTGGATGCCACAGCCCTTTGTAGCCAGCCGCACAGCTACTCCGACGCGCGTTGCCAGACAGCATCATGGTAATCCAGTCGCCCGCTTCCCAAAAGCCTTTGGTTCGAGCGTAAAGGTGGGGTGCTTCTTCATACAACTGCATGAGTTTGGGAAACAACCACTCGCATGATGTCTTTCCGCCGTAGCGACGAACAAAGGCCTCGTCTCTATCGACCGCCATGTGGTTGAGCCGCTCAGCTTGCGGCTCGGCGGCATGATGCTTCCATAACTTAGCATAGGCATGAGGATGTGACCGAAACTCTTCTAAGAAACACAAGGGGGTACCATCGCTTGTGGTGGGAAGGACGGTTGATGCCGTGCAGGCCAGTGCTATGCCAACCACAAGGTCCGGATCAACGCCGGTTTCCTCCATGAGGCGACGAATGGTAAGCTGAAGTGCTTGGAGGTAATCACCGGGATCCTGCAAGGCCCAATCGGGGCCCAGAACTGACCCGTCGGGCAACTCGGTGTCCATGACGCCGTGTTGGTAGTCGGATACGGTGTGACCGACAATGTGACCGGACGCTGTTTCCACCAACAGAGCCCGGGCCGATAGGGTGCCAAAGTCCATACCGATTACATACGTGCCGGGGGTATTCACGTCTTACCCTCTCCTTCGCGTTGTCCCATGTGTCGGTCAAGGTTGCCTGCCTGCGAACGCGACGGCAAAAGGGGTATCGTCTTCTTCGAAGATTCTCCTATGCGGAGGGGTCGACATCGACTAGAAGATCTTTCCGGGATTCATCAAGCCTTGCGGATCAATGGCCGCCTTCAAACTACGCATGAGTTTCATCTCCAGGGGACTGAGAGCCTGGTCTAAATGCGTCTTCTTGACAGCGCCGGTACCGTGCTCACCGCTGATGGTACCTCCGAGCGCCAGGGCTGTGTGGGCGACTGTGCGGTTCAAGACCTCGAGCTGCTCTTCGAACGATGAAGGGTCATCGCTCATGAGGGCAACATGTACGTTTCCGTCGCCAGCGTGGCCAAAGCAAGCCACGTCCACCCCCAGGGGGGCGGTCAGGGTTTGCAGCTGCCGGACCAAGTCGGGTATGCGTGAGCGGGGTACGGAGATATCATGGAGTTCGGTGGCAGGACGGGTTGTCTCACAGGCTTCCAGAACCGCTCGTCGGGCGGCCCACAAGCGGTCACGCGTCGCACTGTTTTGGGCGATGAACACATCGTCGGCCCCCAGCGTCAAGCACAGTTCTCCCAGCGCTGCGGCCTGCTTCTCTATCTCGGTCTCAGACGATCCATCCAGCTGAATGAGGAGGTGACCTTCAGCCTCAGAGAAGGGAAAGGTCTGGCCGGTCATCCTCTCAGCGGCGGCGACGGAATGGGCGTCCATGAACTCGAGAACGGCGGGAATGATACCCAGATCCATCAGAATGCGGTTCACAGCCCTGCTGGCCTTATCCAGAGAAGCAAAGGGGATGAGAAGATCACACGTGAGGCGGGGACGCGGAATGAGTCGCAGCGTAATGGAGGTAATGATGCCCAAAGTTCCTTCTGAACCCACAAATAGATGAGGAAGATCGTATCCAGTGGTATTCTTGAGCACACGCCCTCCCAGGCGACACAGCTGCCCACCGGGCATGACCACCTCCAGGCCGAGAAGATAGTGGCGGGTTACACCGTACTTCACGGCCCGCGGGCCGCCAGCGTTCTCTGCCACATTCCCGCCGATGCTGCACGACTCCAGGCTGGCCGGATCGGGCGGGTAGAACAGATCGTGAGCCTCCACGGCATCGTGTAAGTTCTTTACGATCACGCCCGGCTGGGTTACCACGAGGTGATCCTCTTCATTGATCTCGAGGATCTTTTCCATACGTTCTAAGGAGACGACCACCGAGTTATGCAAGGGCAGTGCTCCCCCACTGAGTCCGGTACCCCGTCCCCGGGGTGTAATGGGAATACCATGACGGTAGCAAGCATGGACCACCTCCGAGACCTCCTGCGCATTGGCAGGAAGCACCACCGCGCGGGGTTTTGAGAAGGCCCGGGGGTACTCATCACGTCCGTATACCAGAAAACTCTCTTCATCGTCCAGGACGTACCGTTCCCCCACAATGCTGGCAAGAAGAGATCGTGTTGGCATAGGCTCAAAACCTCCTGCCCAGATAGGCGTCTTTGCCAAGAAGAGGTTGCCCCTTGGACAACCTCTTCAGTCGATGCATTGATTGCTAACGAGATGGGATCAGAATCAAGTCCTCTTGCGGCGGAATCAGGTACTCGGCACCCTCCTCGGTAACGACCCCAATTTCCTCCACTGAGATGCACTTCTCGCCCTTGCCGTAGGGACGTTCTTCCTCCCAAGCAAAGAAGCCATCAAAGGCAAAGAGCTGTCCCGGTCTCAGTTGGCGCAGAGCATTGGCGGGAGGCTCGGGGCGTTGTCCACCGCTGAGGGCGGGGCCAATATCGTGAGCCCAGTAGCCCACCGGGTGACCGGTGCCCCACTTGACCGGAAGCGAGCCGTTCTTGTCCATCCATTCACGCTGGGCGCGGTCTACATCGTATCCTCTGACCCCAGGTTTCATGGCGGCCAGGGCAATGCGGTGTCCCTGCCGGGCAATTTCCCACTTCTTGACCGCTTCCGGCGGTGCTTCGGTCTGACCGGGCTCGAGCACATAAGCGAAACGCTGGTAATCGGTGCACCAAACCCCGTACACTTTGATGCCAAAGTCGGTCTGAATGAAGTCACCGGGAATGATCACTTTGTCAGTAGGACCGGCGTGGCCGCGAGGGAATCCCGATTGTACGCTTGGGTTTTGTTCTGGCGACCAACCGTTTTCAACCCCCAGCTCTTCCATGCGGTGTTTGATAAACTGGGCCACATCGCAGTCGCGGGTCTTGCCCGGGATGACGGTGGCATAGGCTTCTTCTTCCAGTTGGACGGTGAGAGCGCCGGCCCGCCGGATGATATCGATCTCTTCGGGCAGTTTGACCGAAAGCCATTCCGCTACCAGCGCTTCCGATGATACCAGGCGCGCTCTCAGCTCTCCATCCATGGCCTCCTCCATCGCCTGTCGCTGCGTCCAAGAAAGACCATCCGCGACGTTAAGAGCCGATGAGTTTACGGCTATCTTCTCTGACTTGGAGGCCTTGAGCTGCTCGGCCAGCACTTTCCAGACATCCGTCGGCTGTTCGAGTACGACGAACTCATCGTGCACATTCATATCCCTAAGACCATTGGCTTCGCCCCAAGGGGTTATGGCGGTGGATTTGACTTCATCACCCTCAAGCCGGAACAAGAAGGCCGCGGTACCGCCGGCATTTTCGCCGCCAATGTGCATGGCCAGTGGATCGCTGGCGTTTTCCCGACAGACAAGGACCCACGCGTCTACCTCGGCCAGCTGCATCGCGGTGGGAAGAAGTTTCTTGATGCGAGCCCGGCGTATTTGTGGCCAGGGACTGTCCTTCAGATCGAAAGGTTTGGTTGCCTCCAGGGTCTTGTTCATTGCATATGTCCTCCCTTTCTCCAATACGGATGCGTATGAGATGGTGAGTTTGGGGGTTAGCATGGAGCATCCATGCCCGCTCACCGGCTTCCTACCATGATCTTGAGGTTCGCCTAGCTTCTCTTCATATCCTCTTTGCATGAAACTCTTGTTTGCAAAGGTTGCTACCACGCGAAGAGCCAAAACCGCCGTTAGGGGTCCTGGCGGTCTTGGCTCAAAGTCGGTTAGCGTGTGGCAATGGTGATGGCGTCGGTGAGCGGTAGCAAGAACGTGCGGCAAAGAATGGTCACTGTTTCAGCCCGCGTCATATGAGATTGGGGCCGGAAGGTGTTGTCCTCAAAGCCCTGGATCAGCTGCATCTGACTGGCGTTGACTACCGGCCCATGTGCCCAGGGACTGATCTTTTCGCTATCCTCAAAAAGGAGAGCAGCGTCTACTGCCTGTTCTGCCAGTTTCAGAGCACGCATGAGTATGGTAGTCGCAGCTTCACGGAGGATGGGTTCATGGGGACGAAAAGTTCCGTCCTCAAAGCCGGTCACCCATTCGTTCTCCACAGCGGATAGAAGATAAGGTATTAACCAATCGTCCATTTCGTTCGTGTCGATAAAGGGAAGACTCTCAAGGGAAGACGCCACCCTTGGCTGCAGAGATGATGCCACCAGCTTCACGAACTCACCTCGGGTGACAGGCTGGTCGGGTCGAAACGTGGCATCGGGGTAGCCGTGAATCCAGCCCTTTGCGGACGCCAAGCGAATGTCACCTTCACTCCAGTGTCCACCCACATCCAAGAAAGGTGGCGGATCACCTACGGTCACAGGCAATGAATGCTGCTTGTCACCTACCATCATATGGATGATGCCCCGTCCGGGCTCTGCTGAGGCAAGAAAGAATTCTCGTCCGGTTTCTGCGTCACGCATGACCTCACCAATGGGACCTTCGACCTGCCAGGACCAGGCCGGATGGGAGACATAGATCTCTCTTCCCCATGCGTCGTAGAGGGTCACATCCAGAGGGCTTCTGTCACCGGGATCTACCTGAAGCTGGACGGGATCGAGGTCAATGCGGTCTATGTCATCGACAGATAACACCGTAACGGAGGTGGATCCTGCGAGATGGCCCCACTCTATTTTGATCTCCCCGGTTCCCGGCCTTTGGGCTGTGAAGACGAGGTCGTCAGAAAAGAGTCCCAATCCATCGGGACTATGGCCTACCCCCGGTCCCGGGGGCAGAGGCACTGCATGCGCCGCGCCATCCAAGGCGATGGCTTGCAGCGTGATCGTAGAGCCAGTAAGGAGCGGTTGGAGCACAGGCAAAATGAAGAGTGCCTCGGCCCCTCCCCCCCTGGCGGTGCTGGTGACGATCAGAGCATTGCCCACGGGACGGGGTCTTCCATCAGAGGGACTATTGACCACTTCGGTGCTGGTCTGACCGAGGTTACGAACGACCATGGTAGAGGAGCCACCACCATCGAGATTCAGGGCCGAGACGGCCCCGAGATTCTGGAGCAGGTGCGCGAACTCATGCAAAGTGAGGCCGGCACTGATGTGGGGTTGCCTGCCGTCAACGCAGACCAAGAGCAAGCTCCCATCAGCACTGATGGCGATACCACTGCGCGGTGAGGCCCGGTCAGGCAACGGAGCTCCTGCCACCCCGTCAGGAAGAATGATACCCTCCCGGAGCAACACGGGTCCTCCCCCTACGGCAGTGAAACTCTCATTCCAAGGGCTCTTCATGCTCCAGGAAATCTCCAATCGTAGGTAAGGGGTATGAGGCAACGCCAGAAATTCCGCTGCCCGTCCGTGCCCGGAAAGCACCATGGTACCGGGAGAGATAACCGTGTCTCCGCTGGCATAATCCATGAGGACCGGGGCAGAGAAACCGCTGGTGGGAGCGGGCGGCTCGGGTGCGGACAGTATCAATTCGCGTCCCCAGAGGTTGGTGGCTGTGGACGGTCCGAAGTCGGGAGTAAAGAGGATGAGGTCATCGGCGTGGCGCGGTACGTTGATTCCGCTTAACGGATATTCGCCCAGGAATCGTTCTCCGTCAAAGGCTCTGACCATGCCCACCCATTGGGGCTCACCGATGAGAGTCTGCCCATCCATGAGCAAACCAAAGGCACTGCCGCGAGGGTGGCGTATGATGCGACCATCCTGTACGGCCAGACCCAGGGATACGCCGGCGTAGCCTGGTTCGGCCAAAAAGAAGTCACCGTTGATGGCCGCGATCACCGTCTCGCCCGTCTCCACGCGCGATGCCACTTGCCCGGGAACGGTCTGCCGGCTTTGTGCACGACCGAAGGGGAGCGACAGGCTCAGTTGAGTGTGCTCCAGCGATGATAGGCGCACCACGTGGACTTGCAAGGGGATGTCATTTGACTGCAGGTGATACATTTCATAGTAAGCTCCCGGTCCAATGGGATAACCGCTCTGATAGAGAGTGTGAAATGGTGGCAATAGGGACGGCTCTATCGTGGGATGGGCCCAAGTAATCGCACAGAGAGCGTGCAGGAGAACAAGAGTGCACAGTGCGACACAGTATCCCCGCGCGGCTTTGGTCCGCCTTGGCATGATCATGGATGCTATTCCTCCTGTGAAGTAATGGTTCGCCTTCTATCCCTTGGACGAAATGGCAGGAAAAGTGGTTCCACGATTAGTGCTAAGCGTGCGGGTATCCGCGGTCTTCACCGGCTGCGAAGAGGCATGGTAAAGTCTGTCGCACAGGATGTTTCAGGGGAGGAGATTACCATCCAACTCATAGATGACATAGCGACGGGTGAATTGGCGCGCATGCACGCTGAGCACGGTCTCGTCCCTTGTATAGAAGAGGGCTGAGCCGAGCCGCTCAGAAAACTGCCAGCCCACAGCAGCCAGGTAGTCGGTAAGGGGGGAAGCGTCTTCCGAGGCCTTTTGCATGAGCAGTAGGCGTTCGTGGTGTATGAGCACGATTCTTTGACCCGACATCTCCAACTGCAGGACGCCCGCCAAGAGTGGTAGGGGGTTTCCCTCTTGGCACAGTGCCGGGAGAATCATTAGAAGCACAACGATGCCCATAACCACGCCAGCCCAAAGTATCTTGCGGCGGGGATGTGTTGACATCATCTTTCCTCATCCTTTCCATCCGTTAACATAGAAAACCCGAAAAACCTGCATACGGGGGAGATACACTCCCCCGTATTTTCATCACCGTGCCAGTTCGATGCGGTATCTTTCTTCCACTAACCAGTGGGGACGAGATAACTGGAGCCTTACTTCCTGCACCGGGTCATCAATGGGCAATTCCAGGAACATGACTCTCCCTGTTTCGCGATCGGTCGTATAGGAGCTGCCGGTCACCTCCGGGGGAGAGAGGGTCTTAATATCCAGTTCTACCAGAGGATAGGCGGCGTCGTCAGGCTGTTCAAGGTATATTCTAACGCTCTTTTCCCTTCTTTCACTATGGGTGAGGATGAGCGTGTGGTCTCCCCAGGAAACGCTCTTGTCCAGCTGTATGCTTCCGCTGGCGGCTACCGGCACGATGAATTGGGTGGATAGGGGTTCGACCATGACCAGCGCGGGAACCTCCAACACCAGTTCGACCGCCGCCTCGCCATCAAGGGCGAAGCGATATTCCAGGTAGCGGACGTCTCCCTGGACGTAGCCTTCGCACCAACGTGGAACGATGCGCTCTTCTCCGACGAGCAGGCGCACCGGCAATGCTAGCTCACGGCGCTCAACAGAAGGGTGGACATCAGGTGGATTGCTCATGTTTTCTTGGCGGCATTCGCTAAAGCCCAAAGATGAAAACCCCAACTGGGTGAGGGCGGGCGTATCGCTCAACCGCACTTGCACTGTCACCACAACCTCCTGGTCGGTCACCAGTGTTCCCACGGCTACGGGGATGTCTGCTAACATGTGGGAGTGCCAGAACACGTCCTCCGCCTTAGCGACTTCCAGGGCCATCTCGACGTTCCAGTGGCGTCCCAGTTCTTCGGGTATGGTCAGCTGTACCGTGTATGCATCGGATGGAAGAGGCGGAAAGTCTATGCGCGCCACCCATTCCTGGCCGAAGGCCATGCTCAAGGAGTTGGGCTCAAGCGTCATGCCTTCAACCATCAGTGTGGGGCGGTGCACCAGACGATCGGAGACTCTCTTGTCGTTGGGTGCCAATCGGTGGCCCTCCGGAGGCCGCATGCGCAAATTCACTGTGGTGTTTGCGGCGGTGGCGTGCACACCGCTCACTTGGAGGAGCCAACCATCTTCCTCCACCGATAGCGGTTGGGCCAGGACTCGGGCTTCTTCTTCCATTGGACGGATTCCGAATCCCGGGATGTAGGTGAGAATTTGCTGCCAACCCGCACTGGCCGCCCCATAGCCTACCACCGCTAAGAACACCAAAAAGATCGCCAGCGTCAGCACTTTGGTTCGGTTTGCTACTGACAGTCCTTTGCGGGCCCTTTTTCGGGTCATGTTCTCAATCCGCCGGGCCCGCGCTCTCGACCACTCTGTCGATGGTTCCAGGACGACGTCCGGTAAGTCATCGGGTATCCCGAGGCTTTCTAGGGTCTGGCGGATGCTATCCTTTTTCATGTGACAAGGCCCCTTTCCTCTGATTCATCCAAGAGAACGCGCAGCTTCTGCCTGCTTCGCCACAAACGGGTTTCGACCGCGCTTTCGCTCAGCTCCATCTCTTTGGCGATGACCTTGATGCTTTGATCGAGATAGTAGCGCAAGTAGATGATCTTCTTGTCCAATGTCGACAAGCTGTCCAACGCATGCTGAACGCGTTGGCGTTCCTCTGTATCAACCATGGGAGGCGCTGCTTGCGGAAGGAAACAGGGGTCTTTGTCCCGCGAGCGCCTTGAATATCTCCGCCCGTCCAGTGCCGCATATTTGGCGTGCATGAGGATGAATGTGCGCAGTGTGGAGCGATTCGGATCGTACTGGTCAATGCGCTGCCACACCCGCCAGAAGGTTTCACTAACGCACTCTTCGACGTCCGCCTCAGCGGCAGGACCAAGGACTTTCTTGGTGAGAGCATACACTACCGGTCCGAAGTGGCCGATCACTTGAGCCAGTGCCGTTTCTGAACCGGCACGCAATTGCTGGTAGAGTTTTGTCTCGTCTGCGGTCAATGAGTCTCACCGGCCTTTCACCCAGTACTACGTAGCACGGGGGGGAAATCTCACACAAGTAGAGGGGTGTATTGGACTGGTGGGAAAGGTGCGGCAAAGAGGATGGTGCGTGTAACCTTGTCTTCTCTACTATCGAGAAACATTCCTTCCAAAAAAAGATAAGAGCGAGCCGGCTAGGACTCGCTCACATTCAAATCGAACGGTCAAATGATGATGCAGATGAGCCCGCCGCTTCCTTCATTGACGATGCGGGTGAGGGTCTCTTGCAGCTTGGTTTGGGCATTGTCTGGCATCCGGAACAGTTTGGTCTGTATGCCTTCCTCCATCAGTTCCTTGAGGGACTTTCCGAAGATGTCAGACTCCCATATTTTCTGCGGGTCATCTTCGAACTTATCCAAGAGGTAGGTGGCAAAATCTTCTCCTTGCTTCTCACTGCCGAGCATGGGCGTGACTTCAGCAAAGACATCAGCCCGGATCATATGCAGTGACGGGGCCGAGGCCCTGAGCTTCACCCCGTAGCGATTGCCTTGACGTATCATTTCCGGTTCGTCAAAAACCATTTCTTCCAACCGGGGAATGACCAGACCATAGCCTAGTTCTCGCGCATCCTCAAGTCCCTGATTGAGATGATCGTATTCTTGTTTGGCGATCACATACTCCCGTAGGCTCATGAGCAGTGCCCTCTCATCGGCTATGTCAATATGGGCGATTTCACCCAATATTTCGTAGAAGAGCCCGGGTTCGGTCGTGATATTCATGGTGGCTACACCTGTACCCATATCCATGGCTTGCATCATAACATTCTCAGTCAAGTCCGATGCACTCAGGCGGTGGATGGCAGCATCGATATCTCTAAGGCGCCGAACCCCCTGTATGACATCTTGAATGAGTTCTTCCAGCCGGCAGCGGAGCCAGTGGTGACTCTCCAGCTCCTCCAGCCAGGGGGGCAAGGTGACATTGAGTTCACGCACGGGGAACTCGTAGAGGATTTGCTCGAGTACCGTGTAGATATCACTCTCGGTCATGTTGCGGCAGTCGACGGGAATGACTGGGACATCGTGAATGACTTCCAACTCGCTGGCCAACTGGATGGTCTCTTCGGCATCGGGCACTGCGGTGTTCAGCACGACGGCAAAGGGTTTTCCCAGCTCTTTCAGCTCGTTTACCACGCGTTCCTCCACCGGGGCATAGCTGGAACGCGGGAGTTCTCCAAACGAACCATCGGTGGTGACCACCAAACCAATGGTGGAGTGCTCGGTAATGACTTTGCGCGTGCCCATCTCGGCGGCTTCCTCAAAGGTGATGTCCTCATCAAACCAGGGCGTGCGCACCATGCGCGGCCCATCCTCTTCCGCATAACCCAGGGCCCCCTCCACCACATAACCGGTGCAGTCCACCAGACGCACGTGCAAAGTGATGGCATCGTTGAAGGTAATCTCAATGCCGTCATCGGGTATGAACTTGGGTTCTACCGTCATGATGGTACGGCCAGCCGAAGCTTGTGGCAGCGCATCCCGGGCCCGGTCACGGTCATGTTCATCGGCAATGTTGTCCAGAACCAGAAGCTGCATAAAGTTGCGAATGAACGTCGATTTTCCGCTCCGGACCGGGCCGGCTACGCCGACGTAAATGTCGCCTCCGGTACGATCAGCTATATCTTGGAACAGATCGAATTCTTCCAACCCATCTCCCTCCTTAATGAGATGATTTGCGCCCTGTCCGGGCTGCGAGTCATGAGAGACTGGCTATCAAATGCTATGCTCCTTGCGTGGTGGATTATGCCAACTTTTCGTAATAAAGGACCAACCCGTACCGGCAGGGAGGATGCAAGGGATGTGAATGGGTCATAGAGAATAGAGGGAACAGCAGCGGCACTCGGTCGAAGACAGATTGCATTGGTTGGCTTTGACTTCATGCCAGAGGCGTTGACACACCTGGAGTTGGGGAGATGGTTCTTTGGCGGCAAGAAAGCGAAAGATAGACCTGGTGGGCATCAAGGAGGCGGCCGAACTGATCGGTTGGTCGCGCCAAAAGACGTCAGTGTATTACCGGAGGGGACTCCTCCCCCTGCCCGTCGCCCAACTGGCCTGTGGGCCCATTTGGTGTCGGTCGGACATGGTTGAGTTTGCCCATAGAGAGCGGAAAGAGACCGCCTCTTCTCCTCCGATGACTATCCGGGATGAGCCTGCTGACGCACATGCCGTTTACCGCGTACCCCTCTGTATCGAGGGATTTCCACAATCTCTTACTCTTTACTGGACCGAGGGCGGACAGTACATTCTATACGATGAGTGGCGGGACGTTGTCTCGACCCACCGTCTAGGTTATTACCAGGCCTGCCTCGGTCGGGGCATTATCCCGCCTTCGGGGCGGGTAGTTGATGTTGATGCCCGCGTTCGCTCGCTGATGAAGCACCATCATGAGCATAGCGCGGACTTGATCCGGCCCGAGGACGTCAAACACCAAGAGGCTCGCCTTCTTATGAAGGAAATGGGCTGGTTTGACGGGAGGAAAGAGGCGTAAGACTAAAGGTGCCATTCGTCCTTTCCTTGCCGGGTCATCAGCGAGGCCAGACTCTCTTTGACCGAGGCACCTTCAAACAGAATCCGATACACATGTTGGGTGATGGGCATGTCCACTGCAAGCTCCCGGGCTAGCTGCCATGCAACCTCCGTGGTATGTACGCCTTCTACTACAAGTTTTGTCTCCTCAAGAAACTCTGCTAAACTCTGGCCCTGTCCCATGGCTATGCCCGCCTGACGGTTGCGGCTGTAACGGCCTGTGCAGGTGAGCACCAGATCGCCCATGCCGGACAAGCCCATGAAGGTGGCCATGGATGCGCCCATGCGGGTGCCCAAGCGTGACAGCTCGGTCAGGCCGCGGGTTATGATGGCCGCCTGAGCATTGAGGCCCAGACCCATGCCCTCGGCAATCCCTACGGCCAAAGCCATGACATTCTTGAGCGCTCCCCCCAGCTCCACCCCGGCCAGATCCGAATTGGTGTACACTCGAAGATGCTCTGTCATGAGAGCCTCTTGCACCGTTCGGCCGGCGCTTTTCTCTCCCGCTACGACCGTTGCTGTGGGCAGCTTTTGTGCCACCTCCACAGCGAAGTTGGGTCCTGACAGTGCCGTAACCTGAGATGGCGGCACACAGAGCTCCTCGACCATAACCTCGGACATGCGTTTAGCACTGCTGCGGTCCAGAGCCTTAGCCGTGGATACGATGACCGTTCGTTGGGCCAGATGTGCTTTGACGTTTTGGCATAAGCCGCGGACTTCCTGGGATGGAACAGCGATGAAGACCATCTTGGCATCCAACAGGGCTGTGCCAAGATCTGTGGTAGCACAGGAAAAATTCAAGATAGTACCGGGCAGGTATGCATCGTTACGTCGTTCGCGGTTGAGTGCTTCTTTCTGCTCGTCTCGGCGACACCATAAGACAACCTCGTGATCGTTGGCAGCCAGTGGAATGCTGAGGGCACTACCCCAAGCTCCCGCTCCCAGCACTGCTACCTTCATCGCACATCCCTCTCACCCAGCCGGGATTCGGTACCCGCTAACAGGCGTCGGATGTTTGAGCGGTGGCGATAGATGATGAGGGTACCGCCGATGAGGATCAATATCTGATAAGCTGATGCTGTGGGCATGATAAGAACACCGATCATCGCCGACACGGCACCCATAAGTGATCCCAATGATACGTAGCGTGTCAGTGCAATGGTGAGTATGAAGATGACAAGGGCAATCACGGTGACTTCGGGCACAAGAAATAAGGCCACTCCCGCCCCGGTTGCCGCTCCCTTACCGCCTCGCAGGCCGAGAAAGAGTGACCAGGTATGACCCATAAGCGCAGCGCCACCTCCGGCTACCGCTCCCCAGTGTGGATAGGCACTGAACAGATGCCAGCCTAGGTAGGCTGAAAGCGCTCCCTTGCCCGCATCCAGAAGCAGAACGACCACGGCCCAAACCGGACCGAGTGTGCGCAAGACATTGGTGGCGCCAATGTTACCGCTTCCGATTTCCATGATATTGATGCCCCGCAGACGTCCGGCCAAATAACCAAACGGCAATGCCCCCAAAACGTAACCGGCCAAAATGGCTCCAAAAAGCACAACCATTAACCTCCTATCTGGGGTTGGGGTTCATCGGCGACTGCGAAAGTGCAGCCGGATGGGACTACCCTCCAACCCAAATGCGTCCCTAAGCCGTCCTTCCAGATACCGTTTGTAATCCTGGGGGCATCGTCGGGGGTCGTTGACGAAGGCCAGGATCCGCGGTGGGCGACTGCCCACCTGCGTGGCATAATAGAGTTTGATTGCCTTGCCCCGGTCCATGGGGGGCGGATGCATGGCAAAGGCTTCATGAAGGACTTCATTCAGTACAGCAGTAGGGAGTCTGCGCTCATGCTGACTGGCGCTTTCCAACACTTCGGACAAGAGGCTGGAGATCCCTTTGCCGGTTAGCGCTGATATGAACACTATCGGTGCGTAACCGACAAATCCCAACTGCCAGCGCAGGTGATCGATGAAGGCATGACGGCTCGTATCTGTGTCTTGAACCAAGTCCCACTTATTGACCGCCAGAACCAGAGCTCTTCCCGCCTCATCGATGTAACCGGCAATGCGCCGGTCTTGGCTGCTCATACCCTCGGCTCCGTCGATGACCAGCACCACGACGTGAGCACGGCGAATGGCGCGCAATGAACGAAGGCTGCTGTAACGTTCCACTTTCTCCTTGATACGGGTTTGCCTCCGCAGACCTGCTGTATCCACAAGGACGACAGGTCTGTCATTGATGGTCACCGGCACGTCAATGGCATCGCGTGTGGTACCCGCATGGGGACTCACAATGAGACGTTCTTCACCGAGAAGGTGGTTTATCAGTGTGGATTTACCCACGTTGGGTTTTCCCACCACGGCCACCCGCAGTTCCTCGTCCTCTTCCTCACTTTCTTCGGTGGGCAGATCCACCAGAGCCTGGCTCATGGCGTCCAGCAACTCACCCGTTCCCAAGCCGTGCAAGGCCGAAACGGTATGGGGATCACCCATACCCAGCTGGTAAAACTCCACCGACCGGTTGAGGGCATCATCGCCCTCGCCCTTGTTGACGGCCAACAGCACCCGGCTCTTGGCTCGGCGCAACCAATGGGCTATTTCTCTATCGCCGGGGGTAACCCCTGCCCGGCCATCCACGACCAGGACGATCAGATCAGCTTCCTGGATGGCTTCTTGTGCCTGCTTGCGTATTAAATCAGTGAAGTCATCATGATCATCGAAAAGCAAGCCCCCCGTATCGACCAGAATGAACTCCTGTCCTTGCCACTCACAGTCCGCATAGATGCGGTCGCGCGTAACCCCAGGTATGTTTTCCACAATGGCCACCCCGCGCAACAGAAGGCGGTTGAACAAGGCGGACTTGCCTACGTTAGGGCGCCCCACCAGCGCCACAATGGGTTTCACTTTCTATTCCCTCCTGCCCCGATCCTTTTCACCAGGGCCTCTGCCCGTGCGGGGATAACCTCCACGGGTATGGGGCTCTCAGTGCGCAATTCACGTAGGGTCATATCATCCAAGAATGTCTCTTCATTGAGCATCACATTCGGCAGGACCGCCGTCTCCCCTTCTTGGCATGATTTCAGTGCTGCCAAGACATCCTCTCCTCCGAGAAGGCCGGCAGTGGTCACCATGGATCCAAACATGCGGTTTGCTACGGGCAGTACGCGCACTTGTCCTGCCGAGGTCGTAAGAGCCCGGGCCGCTTCTTGCAGTAAGGGTGCGGCCAGCATTCCGGTGACAATAACGTAGTCTCTGTTGGTCTGAGCGATCTCGCGTAGGAGAGTGGTCTTGAGCTCTTCCCGAAAAAGACTGGCCATACCCACCCCGTTTTCCAGCTGGGGAAAATCATCGTATGTCCTGCAGGGAGGATAGGAGAAACCGGAGAGAGGATACCATTCATCGCCCGGGTATACCCACCTTTGTCCCCATCGTGCGCGAGCTGTCTCTTGCCAACGGGCCAGCTGTCGTAACACGCTTTGCGCATCGTGTGTCTTTGCTTGCACGACCGGGCGCTGCCGGTGGCGGGTTGTGCCCACCGGTACCACTCCCACCGACTGCACGTGGGGGTAGAATGGACTCAGTTGTTCTAGGGTATTGTCCAGTACCACTCCATCGTTGACACCGGGCACGAGAACGATCTGTACGTGTACGGTTATGCCCCAAGCGGCCAGTCTCTGCAGCTGAGCGATGATGCTCTCCTCTGAATCGGAGCCCAGCATGCGCTGGCGTAAAGGATGATCCGTGGTATGAACCGAAACGTAGAGCGGAGAGATGCGCATCTGGTGAATGCGCTGCCAGTCCTCCTTGGTCAAATTGGTGAGCGTGACGAAGTTACCATAGAGAAAGGAAAGGCGGTAGTCATCATCCTTAAGATACAAAGATGGGCGCATACCCGAAGGAAGAGCATCAATGAAGCAAAAGGAACAGTGGTTGGAGCACACTGCGATCTGATCGAATATCACCTCGTTAAACTCCATGCCCAGAGGCTCACCAGCGTCCTTTTCCACAATGAACAACGACTCGCGGCCCTCTCCATCGACTACGTGCAGCTTGACTTCGTCACTGGAACTGTGAAAGCGGTAGTCAAGGATATCCCGCAAGGGCTGGTCATTCATGGCCAGCACACGATGCCCCGGTTCGATACCCAGGGTGTGGGCTATACTATCCTTGCTCACAGATGCAACGACGGGGGCTGGCATACTTCTTCCTCCCACAACTGACCTACGAACCATTATGTACTCAGGTGGGGGACAAGTCAAGAATATCCCCCTCTCCCTCAGGATGGGGATAAGGGTTGTGGATCGAGCCGGGGGCGTATGAGCAGGTTTAGTGTATCATTTGCCATGGCTTCAAACTGGTGATAATTTTCGACAATACCCGCGATGATCAGCTGCCTGCCCAGTCGACTGCCACCCCTTGCTTGGGCCAAGAGCCCCAGCCGTATCTTCCCTCTTTCCATGCGGGTGGTGTCAATCAGCAAAGGGAGAGGATGGTGAGGGTAACACGAGCGCACAAAGGACTTGACGGCCCGCATCAATAGAGGCTTGTGGCCGCCGCTCCCCATAGCATATACCTCACAGCCACCCTGTGCAGTACCACAATACCGCAGGGTGCCCGAAGGGTGGGGGGAGAACAGGTCGTCGAGCTCTTGACCGGTAGGCTTGCGTCCTGTGGGGAGCAATCCTGTGTGCAGTGCGGCTACCACCACTGAACAGTGTCTGCCATCACGGCAGCAGTAAATGACCTTACGCTGGCCCCAATGCACACGATCTCCACGGGGTCGGGTCTGATCCCCACAGGCTACGAAATGCAGCGGTGCGGCGACGTCTTCCTGGGAGGGACTCTCTTTTGTCCTGTGACTCCACTGTCGCGCCTGATCGGCAAGCAGGGCTAGCTGGGAAGCCGCCCTCACCGTACCCTGGCTGACCAGTGGGTGTCCCGCCGAACGCATATTGAGGCGGCGTGAAAGGATGCCTCCGGCGATCATGCGCCAGTTGATGGATGTTGACGTGTCAACAAACAGGACATCATCGGGGCCAAAGACGCGAGCCACCCCGCTCAGGGCGCGAATGAGCAAGGCCTTCTGGTTGGTGCGTCCCACCGCCAGCACCGGATGGTTGCCCTCTAAGCGGCCCAGAAGGTGGATCTGTCCCAGTTCTCGTGGATCATTCTTGTCAAAATAGGGTAGCGTTTCCAGGGCCTGGCGTGTAGCCTCCTCGGGTGATGATAGCAGGCCCAGGTGAAAGGATGCGCCCACCACCGAAGAATGGGCTCCTCCATAACAGTGATAGATTGTGATCACGGGTGATTCTCCTCAGTGTTTTACCAGGATGTAGGTGCCATTGCCGACATCGTGCACCATGGCCTGGAGTATTCGAGCAAGAAGGTTTGCCAGTTCTTCTCTTTCCTCCTCATCGGCTACGCGAAATATGGGCGTACCCCCTCCTACCACTTGATCGTTGGTGGTAACCACAGCCAGGATTTGATGTATGATGCGTGTGGAGTCACTTATGGCTCATGCCATCCTTTCAGTCCGAGGCCTTTCGGCCGGCCTTTGCTTTCAGGGCGCGGCCGCGGCTTGATTCGAGCACTGGTACGCGTTCCACCGTACGCAGTAGACTCTCCACATCCGGCTCGACGGGGACGATAAAGAGAGCCAAGCGCCCACTTTCCAAGTCACGCCGCATCAGGGGGGTGAACTCTGGCTCGTCTACATCCCGCCTTACCCCCAGAACCACCGATACATCATGGAGAATGGCCTGACGCTGCCCATCATTGGCCAGTGTATCGCGGGCATCATCATTCTTGGGGGCCAATATGGCGCCAAGACCGTGCTCGAGAATGGTGCGGCGCGATGCTTGCAAACCCACGTTCATGATGAAGACATCCCCCACGTAGAGGCCAGGGCCATCGAAGCTGAGGGGCGCGGGCTCGACCCGGGCCACTTCTCCCATACTCTCTTGCTGCGCCAAGAAAGACGCTGCGACAAAGGCGACAATCCCCATAGCAACGCCAACCTCTACCGTGACCAGCGCTGCTCCTCCCGATACCAGTAGGGCCACGGCGATGACCAGATAGTTTCGGGCCTCAAAGACCCGGGCAATCCCTTCGATGTAGGCCGGTCCCCGGCTTACCAGTTCACTGGATTCGAGGTTTCCCAAAGTGGTTCGCTCCATGGCCCGAACCTCCCGGAACTGTTGTGCAGCCAAGGCCAAGAAGGTGGCCGCCGTGAATTCGCCGCTGAGCAAGGCCGGGACCGCAACGGCGCCGATGAAGGCGGCCACGACTCCCAGGGCAAGATGACTGATGAATCCGTGGGGATAACTCGGATACTGGCGGTAGTCGGACCGCAATAGGTACAATCGCATGGCCAGCCCCGCGAGAATACCCAGTCCGATGGCCATACCAGCGCCCTGCACGGACACGCCCCTTTCCCTTTTGTGTGGCCCTTTGGTCTAATCATCCGAGCGGCTGCGCCGCGGCAGGAGGTCTCGAAACTCTCTTTGGCGCAAGTGCTCCAGTTTGGTCTTCATGCCTTCCCAGCTGCCAGTGGTAATGTAGAGATACGCACCGATGGCCAGTACCAGCACCAGGAGGCCCCAGGCTAACGTGGCCAGTCCACTGGCGGATTCAGCCCCTGCCAGATCCGTTGCTCCCAGCGCGGACGGCACCGATGTGGCAAGCAGCTGCGCTCCTCTTTCGGCATGCTCGCGCTCATTGGTATGGGCACCGATCTCCAACAGTAGCATCCGATCATGCAAGTCTTGGTTATAGTTGCCTCTCCCCTGCAATATGCCCTTGACCAAACCGGGATGCTCTTCGTTTACCGCATTCTTGAGACGGCGGGCAAAGGATAAGTTCGTATTGGACTTAGGGTTTTGTCGGCCAACCACCAAGAGGACATGGGTGACCTCTTCCCCATGTATTTCCGTGCCGTATGCATCGGGTGGTGCCGCATCGCGATGTACGTCGAAGATGACGTCGGCTCCTTTGTCCAAGAGATCCATGGTGGTGCGCCGCGCACGGGCATAGGCCCCGGCATCGTGGGGTTCATGTCCGGTGGTATCATGTATGACTTTGAGCCCCTGGTCTTCCAACTGGTCTGCCAGCGAGCGCCCCACCCGAAGTATGCCGCCGTCCGAGGGAATGGAATCGGCTCCATCGCTGGGCTCATAGGACTCGGCCGAGTGGGCATGCAGGATGCCGATGGTAGGCGGGTCGTCGGCCTGGGTGAATTGATAGGATTGATACTCTATCATGGTGTGCAACGTTTGGGTGCTCAGGTAGCGAGCATATGCGGTATCGTCATGCACGCGAAAGACAACGTACTCTTGCCCTTGGGCGGTGGTGAACTTATCCCCCACCGTCAGGACACGACCGGTGCGAAGAAGCACTCTGCCTTCTGAGTCCACCAACGTGAAGTGGACATCGGTCCGCTCATCACTATCGAGCAAGGATGTGAGGGTGGGGCGGTCCTTTTGCGCACCATCGTAGGCGGAGGCCACTACCAAGACAAAGAGTACGGCGGCAATGAGCCAGTTCCACTTCTTCATGCGTTCTCGCCTCCTTGCTCTGGGGCCAGGCGCTCGCGGGCTTCTCCGACCACCTCGGCCAAAATGACCGCGATAAGACCGGCGATAACCACCGCATCGAAGGCCCCCGCACCGCCCAACCAGGTACGACCGGACAGATTGGCCAGACGGAGTTCGATGAAGTGGAATACATCTGCCAGCAGCATGCCAACGGTGCCAGCGATGAAGGCCGCGCGTCGCGAACGTCCGGCCAAATAGCCGATGATGCCAGCAATGATAGCGAAGACATACATGGGTTCCATAAACATGGTCTGTTCTTCAGGGTTGAGCACCTTGATGGCTAGGTAGACGGCACCGCCGGTGATCACCGCCGCAGCTGTGCCCCGTAGTTTCTCGCGAACCTCATCGGCCGTGACCAGCAAGTAGATGGCGACGCCCAAGGGTACCAGCGCTCCTCCCACGTTGACGATGAGCTCGGTGGGCTCACGGAGGATGGTAACATTTATCCAACTGCCCACGATCAGCAAGCCCACGACGGACAAAGCCGCCCGGTCGGTCAAGCGCATGCGATCTAAGACCCTTTGAGCAATGCCAAAGTAGATGAGTATGGCTGCTACCAGCAATATGATGTTGCCAACGGGCATGCGCACGTCGTCCGCCTCCATTTTCTCGTCATAGGGCCTGAGGCTAATGTCCCCCCAACTTGAGCCGAATATGCGCATCGTGATTCACGGGTACCATGATATCTTCTTGAACAGGGGGTTGCGGACCGGTCGCCTGAGGAGAATCAGCGGCAACGGTGCCCTAGGGTGCTTGCAAAAAACGGTAATGATGGGTCCGGACCACGAAGAAGGGAAAGGATCAGGTGCGCGAGCGCCGCCGGGATCGTTTCCTCTGGACGAATTCAAATTTGATACCATCGTCCCAGAACAGTTTGGCCGAGAACTTCCGCCCATTCTTGCTCGTAAACCCGCTCAAAAGCGCGGTCTTGCCCTGATTGATTAAAGCCATCACCTCGCTCTCTTTCAGTCGTCGTTGGAGGAGGAAGGCCGGTATCGTCACCGGGCAGTCATCACGGGTGCAATGCCATCCTTGTCTTGCACTCTCCACGGGGCTGTGGCAGGACGGACACGCTCCCACCGAACCGCGCTCTGAATCGACCTTGGCCTCGCGGATTCGTTCCATGAGTTCCTCGGTGAAGTCGCGCACATCGCGTCGAAAGGCTTGGGGGGACTCATCTCCTCTTTCGATGCGGTGGATGCGCCACTCCCAATGGGCGGTGAGCTCGGGTTGGCGCAAGGGGTCGGCCTCCACCTGTCCTAGCAGCTCGAGAAGACGGAGGGCCTTGGCGGTGGGCTGCAGATGCTTGCCCACGGCAGTGACATAATCTACTTCCTTGAGGCGCTCAATGATGGCCGCACGGGTCGCCGCCGTGCCCAGGCCGCGCCCTCGCATGGCCTCACGCAGTTGGTCTTCCTCCAACTCCTTGCCCGCGCGCTCCATGGCACCAAGAAGCGTTCCTTCTGTGTAACGCCCGGGTGGCTTCGTCTCATCGGAGCTGATTTCGGTTGCCGTTACCTTCACATTTTGCCCCTTGCTCACGTCAATCTTTTCGTTAGCGGGCCCAATGCGATCTCGCGTGGCCTCTATTGTCTTCCAACCGGCGGCTATGAGCGTGCGATGGCGGGTGATGAAGCGATGCCCCCTGACTTCAGTGATTAGGCGCTGTTCGCTAAAGCGGGCAGCCGGATAGAGCTGGGCGATGAACCGGCAGGTGATCAGGCGATAGATGGCAAGATCATTGCCCCGCAAGCCATGCCCATTCTCGCCCGTGGGAATGAGCCCGTGGTGATCGGTTACGTTGCCGTCGTGAAACACGCGCCGGTTGTCCGGCGAAATCCGACGGCGCGGTGCCTGGTCGATGAATTGACCAAAGATCGGATCTTCTCGCAAGGATTGCAATATGCGGTCTGTCTCTGGTGCTACAGAACGCGGCAGATAGCGGCTGTCAGTTCGTGGGTAGGATACAAGGCGCTTTTCGTATAGCTTCTGTAGCGTGCGCAGGGTGGTGGCAGCTGTAAGACCCAGTTTGCGATTGGCCTCGCGCTGACAACTGGTGAGATCGAAAAGCAGCGGCGTCGCTTCGGTCACAACCCGATCCCGGGCCTCTATCACGGCGCCGCGAGCGCCTTCTATTTCTTGTGCCACCCTTTCGACCTCACCTGTGATGAAGGAGCGCTCTTCTTCGTCCTTTTGCGTTAGCCATTGGCCGGTATAGATGGTTTCTTCCTCCGTGCGGAAGCTAGCAGCAAGACGCCAGAAGGGCCTAGGCTTAAACTGCTCGATGGCCTTCTCTCGTTCCACCAACAGGGCCAGCGTGGGCGTTTGCACACGCCCCACGGTCAAGAGTTCGCCGAAGCGACATGTCATGGCACGGGTTCCGTTGATACCAACCAACCAGTCTCCTTCACTGCGGCAGGCAGCGGCTTGGTAAAGGGTATCATAGTCGCCCCCTTCCTGCAGCCCGTTGAATGCTTGGCGAATGGTGGCGGGGGTAAGAGCGCTGAGCCACAGACGTTGATGAGGAAGTTGGTGTAGCTGGAGGAAGTCGACAATGTAACGAAAGATGAGTTCTCCTTCCCGGCCAGCATCACAGGCATTGATCAAGCCGGTGGCCTTTTGGGCCAGACGGCTGATGCAAGCAAGACGCCCCCCGGCTCCCTTTTGCGGCTTCAATTCGAAGACTGGTTGTATGGGTAGCTGGGCCAGTGACCACTTACGCCAAGAACGATGATAGTCCTCCGGCTCTTTGAGCACGACCAGATGCCCCCGGGCCCAAGTCAGGTAGTACTCGGGGCTTTCAAAGTATTCGCGATGCTGCCGAAAACCACCCAAGGCATGGCTGATGGAGCGTGCCGCACTCTCTTTCTCGGTAATGATTAGTATCTTCACCAGTTGGCTCCCCTTATGCGAAAGTACTGACAGGAATTGCTTCGCCTGCGCCGAAGAAAATCCTGCGATAGGAGGCGTCAGTTAATGCAGGTGAAATTGCCCTATGGTCATCAAGAGTTAAACGTACAACTGCCACGCGAACGTGTGGAGGTACTGTTGCCCCGCACGCCACCGCGGCTGGCTTCGGAGGAAACTGCGTTTCGGCAAGCGGTACGGTGCCCGATGGAGAGCAAATCTCTTATGAGCCTGGCCGAAGGGGTTCATAGTGTGTGCATCGTAATTTCCGATTGGACGCGGCCCACGCCCAATCATCTTCTGGTACCCTGGCTGATCAACGAGATGAGTTTGTGTTCCCGCCCCCCTCATCACATCACGATACTGGTGGCGGCCGGGACTCATGAGCCGCCCGCGGGCGCTGTTCCCTTCAGTTGGTGGCACGCTCTTCCCCCGCATGTGGATGTGCTCATTCACGATGCGCGAGAAGAGTCGCGCCTTGTCAATGTGGGGCGGACGAACCTGGGTGACATCAGGCTACATGAGGCCTACGTCCAAGCACAATTACGAGTGGTAACCGGTTTCATCGAGCCGCACTTCTTTGCTGGCTTCTCCGGTGGCGCCAAGGCGGTCCTCCCTGGGATCGCCGCGCTCGACAATATTCTGCGACTGCACGGACCGGAATTTATCGCCCACCGGTGTAATACCTGGTTTGCTCGTGATAAAAACCCCACTCATGAGGCTATTGTTGCGGCAGCACGACTTTGTCCTCCCCATTTCCTTGTCAATGTAACCTTGGATCGCGCCCATCACATCACGGGGTTTTTCTCGGGTGACTGGGCCGAGGCTCATCGCGCCGGATGTGAGTTTTGTGCCCGTTACAGCAGTGTAGATCGGACAAGGAAGTATCCGGTGGTTTTGACCACCAATGGCGGATACCCCTTGGATCAAAACCTTTACCAGACGGTCAAGGGCATGTCAGCCGCCTCGCGCATAGCCGAGCCCGGCGGTGATATTGTCATTGCCAGTGCTTGTGAAGCAGGTATTCCCTCGGCCGGTAATTTCAAGCATCTTCTCTTATCCCATGACAGTCTCGAGGCCCTTGTGCTAGCATCACGCTGCCAACCAGCGGTATTGGATCAGTGGGAAGCTCAGGCCATGGCCGCTGTTTTGTCCAATCACCGAGTCCACCTCTACTCCCAGCTGGCCCCGGAGACAGTGAGGGACTGCTTTGTTCATCCCGTAACAGATTTGAGCTGCACCATCATCCGTTTGCTGGATGAGCATGGCCCGGACGCGCACATGGCGGTGATGCCTCTGGGGCCTCTGGCGGTCCCCCATTGACAAGAAAGGAAAGGGGCGCCATCGGCGCCCCCAATGATTGCATAAAGGATGATTCGCCAAGAGGTGGCGAGTATGAGTTACTTCTCTTCCTTTTCCTCTTCCTCTTC
>SLSY01000242.1 GCA_007130145.1 Bacillota bacterium | reverse complement strand
GCGCAAAGCCGAACAGAACGTCCTACTCGCGAAGTCGGGGGTCGAGTGCATCCCTCAGTGCATCGCCCACTAAGTTGAAACTCAACACCGTGACGAAAATGAAGGCACCAGGAAAGACCGTATACCACCATGCCCGCCGTATGAAGCGCTGTCCCTCATAGAGAATGTTACCCCAGCTGGGAGTGGGTGGCTGTACCCCAATGCCCAAGTAACTCAAGGCAGACTCTACCAGTATGGCGCTAGCCACGCCCAGCGTTCCAGCGACAATAATGGGTGCCACCGCATTGGGAAGTATCTGGCGAAATATAATACGCAACTCCCGGGCCCCTAGCGCACGTGCCGCTTCCACGAAGTCCTGTTCGCGCAGAGATAGGAACTGGCCGCGCACCAGGCGAGCTGTACCGGGCCAAGCCGTGAAACCAATCACAACCATGATGTTAAAGATACTAGGACCGATGATGGCTACCACGGCGATGATGAGAAACAAGATCGGAAATGAAATGACGACTTCGGTGAAACGCATCAAGACGTTGTCTAACCAGCCTCCATAATATCCTGCGAGTGCTCCAATGGTAGTGCCGATGGTCAGTGCGATGGCCACGGAGACGAGGCCAACGGAGAGGGAGATTCTACCGCCATAAATCACCCGACTGAAGATGTCCCGGCCGTAAAGATCGGTGCCAAACCAGTGCTCCGAGCTGGGTGGGGCATAGCGATTCGAGAGATCTTGCGCCCGTGGAGAATACGGCGCCAGCATAGGAGCGAAGATGGCGGACATATACAGGCAAATCAGAAGAACTGCACCGACCAACGCCAGGCGATGCCGCCGAAAACGCTGCCAAAATATCTTTCCCCAATTATTTGAGTATTCTCTCTCCATCATGTACGGCACCTCCTAACGATAGCGAATGCGCGGATCCACCACGGCGTAGAGGAGGTCCGCTAGAAGATTTCCACAAATGACAAGTGAAGCTGCGATAACATTGATACCCATGATGACATTGTAGTCTCGAGTGAATACGGATTGCACAACCAAGCGGCCTATGCCCGGAATGGCAAAGATGTTTTCGGTGATTAGGGCACCACTAAAGAACATGGGCAGCGATAAACCAAGCAAGGTAATAAGAGGAATAAGTGCGTTCTTCAGGGCATGCCGGTAGATGACGACCCGCTCCGACAAGCCCTTGGAGCGTGCGGTACGCACATAATCCTGCCGTACGACTTCCAGCATGCTGGAACGAGTGTGCCGCATGAAAAGTGCAAGCGTGCCACCATAGGCCAGCACGGTCACGGGCAAGACCAGATGGCGAACGCGGTCAAGGAGACTAAAGACTCGGCCATAAGTATAGAGTCCATGTGAGGGAAACCATCCTAGGTGAACATTGAAGACGATAAGTAGGAGCATGCCAAACCAGAAATTGGGAAGAGAGACCCCGACAAGAGACACTGAAGTGGCTACATGATCCAGCGTGCTGTACTGACGCACCGCACTTACAATGCCAATGGGAATGGCGAAAATGATAGCTACAACAAATGCCGTAAGGGAAAGCAGCAAGGTATTGGGAAGCCTCTCCCGGATCTTTACGGTGACCTCCTGCCCATCCAGGTAAGAGCGCCCCATATCGCCAGTAACTACACGGCCCAACCACATGGCATACTGTACGGGAACCGGTCGATCCAATCCAAGAGTACGTTCAATCTGAGCAAGGTCAGTTGGATCGGTGTCAGGGCTAATGAGAACATCCGTGGGGCCGCCGGGAGCAAGATGAGCAATGAGAAAAGTAAGCATGCTTATGCCCAGTAGAAGGGGGATCGCCTGTAGTAGTCTGCGCACTAAATAGCCGGTCAATGGTGGGAACCTCCCCTCCAGGAGGCGAGGCACCCCGGTGTCAGGGCACCTCGCCGTTTCCATGCATCTTTATAGCAACGTCAACTAGGGATTGAGTATGGGTCCTTCACGATATTCATCTGGGATCCACCACTCATATGCATTCCAGGTCATTTCGGCACTATGCACGGGACTACCCATGAACTCACCATCTGTGCGAAGACGTGCATTGAGTCCCTGGATTCCGTCGGGAAAGAATAGGAACACGTATGGGAGATCCTCAGCTAGAATCGCCTGCATCTCAGCGTAGAACACTGAACGCTCATCTTGGTCTGAAACCTCTCGTCCCAACTCGATGAGCTCATCAACGCGGGGGTTGGAATATGTCACGAAGTTATAGGCTCCACCATCAGTGTGCCAGATGGAGAAGGCATCAGGATCGACGCCCAGCGACCATCCTACGATGCAGGCCTCGAATTCTCGCGCTAAGAGCACGGTGTTGACAAACGTTGACCACTCCACCAGTTGGAGGTGCACCTCGATGCCAACAGCAGAGAGGTTCTCCTGAATAATGACGGCACTCGTTTCCCGGGCGCGATTGCCCTGGTTGGTCTGCAGGGTAAAGGAGAAGCGCATTCCGTCCTTCTCCAGAATGCCATCACTGCCAGCAACCCAGCCTGCTTCGGCCAAGAGTTCGCGTGCACGGTCAGGGTCATAGTCATAGATGGCTACATCCGGATTGTAGTCCCAACGAGTCGGTGCTCCATGGCTGTGTGCCGGTAGTGCCAATCCCTGGAAAATCTCATCAACCATCTCTTGCTTGTTAATGGCATGGGCCAAAGCATGGCGTACCGTCTTATCCTCGAACAGCGGGTGAGTAAGATTCATACCGAAGTAGGTGTAAACGAAGCGGTCATGCACAATGATGTCAAGGTGGGGAACGTCGACAAACTGGTCGTAGCTCTCATGTTGGATAGGACCAACATCCAACTCGGCCGACTCCAGCGCGACCTCAAGCGTACTTGCATCGGGAATGATTTTCATCACCAGTTCATCGATTTGGGGAACAACTCGCCAATGATTGGGGTTTCGGACCACTGATATGTATTCTCCCGAACGCCAATCATTGAACATCCAAGGACCGGTGCCGATGGGGTTACGACTGAAGTCATGGTCGCGCATCTCCAAACCCTGAGCATCACGTAGAATATGCTCAGGAACAATGCCCAAACCTGTGGAGCTGGTCAGGAAGGGTGCGAACGGCTCAAACAGGCGAAAGACCACGGTGTAGTCATCCGGTGTGCTGATTGCCTCCAACGCCAGCCAATCCTCATATGCTTCCATTTTCATCTCGGATTCTTCCGTCTCCGTTATCTCCTCAGCCTTTGCCTTGGCCGTAATGCTAGCCAGTTCCTGTAGGTACGCCGACGCTCCGATCAGGCGGTTGAAGTTGCCCTGACGTGGTCCGGTATAGGTAGGATGCAGGATACTGTCATAGGTGAACTTCACATCGCGAGACGTAAACGGTTCGCCATCGTGCCAGGTCACATCGTCACGCAAATTGAAGGTCCAAACCAGTTCATCATCTGAAACGGTCCAATCAGTCGCTAGTGCAGGATGCACATTGACTTGCCCATCTACTCTAACCAGCGCTTCAAAGATGTAACCTGTAAACGTACCCGTTGTTGTATCTGACGTAAGAATGGGATTGAGATAGCTGGCATCACCTATACTACCGGTTAGCAAGACCTTTGACTCAGCAGGTGTAACATCGTCTGTCGCCGTTGAATCATCAGCTGGACCGCAGCCGCCAGCAACCAGTAGTCCTAGCGAAATCATCGCCACCAAAAGCAACTTCCAATGACTACTATTCATACTCACAATGTCCCCCTCTCTATGGAACAAGCGTGGTCAGTGGTCCTATCACGAGCGTCCTTTTTACTCCTCGTCCACGTCTCCCCCCTTACCAATTGCCAATCATGCCACAATATTCTGTTCATATACCATAATAATAGCGTGGAATGCCAATGATTGCAATAGTCGCTCTACTGTTTTTACTCATACTTTTCTTCTTTCGGTAATCCTTGACGGACTCCGGTTGGGCATCCCATTGAAATGACCGCGCTCAGAGTAGCCATGCCATCCGGCATTGCAGGCTATGGGACGACTTCTGACTTGGAAAGATGGAATTACAAGTCAAGAGGCAAGGAGCTTCCTCTTGTGATAGCCAGAAGCGATCTCAGTCAGAAGTGGCAATGACTCGATGAGCGTGTCGATTCACTCGTATGCAGTATTCCTCCAGCGGACCGTCTCGGAGCACCCTCTTTGCACCCAGTAGCGAGTAACTCCCAGAACATGGGGGAGAAGGCCCGCAAGGTACAATGCGGTGTTCTCAAGACACCCATGATCACGCCGCGTGATCAAGTGTTCCACGATCATCTCCATCAGATGCTCCGGTGGCTGAAGAGGGCACTTCGCGATGACCAATTGTGCCCAGTGCGATATGTCTTTTCATTCAACGGCACGATGACCAGCGACTTCTACCTCTTGCCAGCTCTCATCTTCGACGCAAGCTAAGGTCCACGTGCTCCTCAATCATCTGGATGGCTTCAATGCATTCTTGGAAGCTATCGTCTCGCGCTGCCGCAATGGAGACGATGATCGCCTCCCTCAATGTAGACGCCGGTTGTCTGCTCTGACGCAGCAATTTCGCGAGGGACATCAGGTGGTAGGAAGCGGGAAGGATGGCGGCCTGAAACGAGCATATAAACTCAGTCAAGCGGCAGTACAAGCAGAAGATGAGATCATGACGCTTCACGAGATGCCAGCATCAAAGTGGGTTGGTACTCCCCTTGTCCCTGGCAAGGAACTGCTGGAAGAGGCCTTCGCCCTTGGCCTCGACTGGATGCTCTCATGGTATAAAGAGAACTTGTTGCGAGCCAAAGAGAGACTCCATACCAAAGGCCGCAGCCTTAACCCCCCAAAGAATACCCTTTGATTCCCTTGGAACAAGATATTGGATCATACCACAGCACCGACGATGTATTTACAGCAGCCCGTCAGGCAATGGCTCGTGCCCGAGACGCATCACTGCGGTATGTCACGCTGCCCGAAGGGAACTGTGCAAAGTCTCTCCGCTACACCCAGCACAGGCGGATCAGCTTCTCTTGAGAGCCCCAGGCACTGGGGCCAGCATGAACCCGGGGGCGCTAGGCGGCAAGTATTTCCGCCCTCAGTTCAACTACCGGACGGTGGTCGGGGTTGGGTCTTGATGATGGCCATGCCTGAAGTCATTCCCGGTCACCATGCCCAGGCGGTCAGACTCACCGCCAAGATCTTCCACTCACGTTTAAACTGTCCGAGTGTGGCTGGGCACAAGAAATGCTGGAGGGGTTAGCCCATCGCTCAGAAGAACTTGTCATTGATGCGTTCGACGAGCCTGCCTATCCTCTGTTTGTTTACTAGCGACAACTCACAGTACGCTGCGGCTTATGACTCAAATTGAGTTGAGCGTAAGGGCAACACCCCTGACCAAACCAAACAGATCTACATAGACCACATGCATCTTTCACCACAATCATCTCGTATGCAGGTTTGTTCGCGGGAGATGAATCCACGGCAAACACCTTCTGTTACTATTATGACATGAAGGTCTTGGAGGAGCGCTTTCCCGAGTATGGTCTCAGCGTTGAAGATGACAGTGAACGCATCTCTTCTGCTGTTTACGTGTCGCTGCATACCTTAGACCAGCTTTTGCGACTCAATTCTGAGCTCGGTCTTCCAAAGCGCGAGATGACCCTATCTAGAAGAAGCTTTCATCCACGACTCTTGCCCTGCCCGCCGATGCGGCCGGCAGCATCGGTTCACTTCCTCGGTGTGGCTGTGGAAGACTAAATTCGCCATCCCAAGCCTTGTGCAAAGAGAAAGGAGAGCCCGGTTTCGGCCACCGGGTCTCCCCTCCCGTTACGATACAGCATTACTGGCGCGTGCGGACCACCACACCGAGCCCCAGCAAAAGCACAGCACCTGCCGCCCAGTAAGCTACAGGGTGAGTACTAGGGCTGGCAGGCTCCTCGGCTCCGAGATCGGGTATAACCAGGTCCAGACCTTGACCTGTAGTGAAAACCAAGTCGCTCGGCAGCTCTTGGGCATCTACCTCAATGAGGGCATCCATCTCCTCTTCGGTGAGGAAAGCCTTGTACTCCACATCGATGGCCACGAAGTGCTTGTCATCACCGTGCAGGATGACGACCATATAGACATCCTTGCCCAGGCCCCGTAACTCGTGAACCCACGCCTCGGAGATCTCAAGATCCCTGACGTCTATGCCTTCGGCTACCGCCACGTGGTCCAGTGCGATTTCGTTCAATTCCCGAGACTGCTCTTCAGGAAGCTCCTTCAGAGCGGCGGCAGCGGGGGTCGCCAGTGCTAGAACCAACAATGCTATGAGAAGCAATGTCCACTTCATGGTCCCACATCCTTCACTGTGTTTTGAATGGTTAGACGGGGTTATTCATCAGAAGTTCCATCAACTCGACAGATAATTCTCCCAAGGGTGAAAAGCGGTTGACAAGAAAGCAGACTATGACTGCAATAGTAGCTCTACCTATGTCAAGAGAGGTGAATGTGGTGTCCGAAACAACGGTCAGCTGATACACCATCTCATGTCCCTTAGATCCGCCCTGCTTTGTAGGTGAGTAGGGCCGCCCCGGGGGTTTTAGCCTATGCGTTTGACAACAGGATCCCCGGAGTAATATCTGAGCGCGGGAGGAAAGACGCAATGTTTTGTCTAATCGTATTGGCAAGGCGATCTCAGAGAGGAGAACGGACATGGGTCTCGGGTGCAATAGCCACGTTGTTCGGCGCTGGGAACGAATTGCCCGTCAATGGTGGCTCTACGCCCTTCTCGTGCTGATCCAGTTTCTGCCCCCGTACATTTCCCGGGGTTTTGACTGGTCGGTGCTCTCTTGGAAGACGTATGTGCCCTTCATCGTGTCCTCTTACAGCTACATTCTTACTCATGCCATCATCCGTGCGTTCCCGGCACCGGTCATCCCTGTGATACAGTCTCTTGCTCTGCTGATGGTCTCAGTCGTCTTCCTGTGGGGTAACCGCGGGCGCCGTCTCTTCGCCCTCTACGTGGCGGCCTCTTACTTCATGTTCGCGGTGCTGCAAACCGTATCTGTCACCAGCGAACACGGCGCGGCTATCATATTGGTCTATTTCGGGATGTTTGTCGTTGTGGCCGGATTCTGGCTGTGGGAAGCCTTGACCCCATCCAACGACTTCACCCCCCAGACCCGCTCCTTGCAGAGATATTGGGTGTTGCCCCTGGCCCTTCTGGCCTTCTGGAATCCCATATCACCCACTACCTTCGGGCCGGAGTGGCGCTGGCAGTACGTCTTCACCTCCGGATCCAGCCTGACCTTTTGCATGATGACCGCCGTCTACCTGGCGGTTCTTGTTCTCTTCTACCCCACGGTCAACCGCGTGATCATGGGGGTCACGGGACTGATGGGCTTGATCATTGGCTTGCTCAACCTCCTGGGTAATTTCGTTCTGGCTCCCAACATGTGGTGGAACGGAGTGCTACATCTACCGCTGGTCATCCTGTCCCTCCATGCTTTGCGCCTCTCACGGCAAACACCCGAGTCCCCTACGATGAGCTGAGTGAACCGCCACTCGGCTCTAGCCCTCTCTATGCCGTGAGCACACCCCTCTGCCGCTCGCGGCTTTGGACAAGCGGAGCAGCCTCTGTCTACCGGAGCAACGCAACCATACTCCAAGAGCGCTCAGGGTGCGACGAGCGCTGAACTCGCCCATCCAGCTCTTGCGTCACCAGTCAGATGGAAACGAGTTCTACCAGGGCCATCACCTCCACGTCCATCCAGGGACAGGGCGTGGAGTATGATGGTGGTTCCATGCCCCCCATGGAGCATCCAAAGGTAATCCCATCTATGCCGCTGGATGTCGGGGGCCCGCTCGTTCGTGACTCGAGCATGAGAATAGGCCGGTGCCCGGCGAATGTGGTCTGGAGCGGCCTGGCGTTGCTACCCGCTGGAGAGTTTCCTCGTGATAGTATCAGCAATGGTCCCGAGCTCAAAGCGATCAATGATCTCATGGCTCAGGCGAACGGCTTCGGCCCGCAAGACCTCTCTCAGGATAACCGTGCAACAGTACCTTGCGAAACTTGAAACACTTGAGGGCAGGAACCTTCTAACCGTAATAGACGACATAATGGGGTACCAGCACCGGTTTGTCGACAACGTCCGACCCAGCACGTGACTCTGCCCGCTAGTGGGCTTGGCAAGGACCATTTCTTCACTCCGCGTGGTCTTGCCCGCACCATTGGGACCATAAAGCCCAAATATCTGCGGCGGATGTCCAGTGAGATATCAACGTTGGCCTTCACCTTAGAAAAGAAGTAGGTCTTGTGCTAACCGCGAATACATTACGCCGCATAACTTGCCGTCACCCCAACGTCCTCACTCTTCATCTTTCGATGTGTTATTTCATAATAATCTCTGTATTCGCATTATTTTGCTTGTCGTATTATTGTGTTAATGATACAATGATGACAGCCAGGAAGCGGCCTGCTTCCCGGACTCTAGATACCTAGGAGAGATGCAAATGCAGCGGAAAAGTATTCTGGCCCTAGTCGCCTTGCTGGTAGCGGCTGCGGTGACAGGAATCTCTTTTGCAGAGACCACAGCAACAACGAGCGCCAGCGTAGCCACATCGCTTAGTGGCATAGCTGAGACCACTGTCGCAGAAACCTCGGGGCGACACGGACAGGTACCCGTATGGAATGTTACGACCGGAGCCACAGGAGGCATCGGCGCATGCGAACGCGGCGATCTGTTTCTCGTCTCCTCCACCGGCTACAGCGGTGATTTGCATCTGACCGTCTATCTGAACAATCCTCACGAACTGGTAAAGGCCTATTCCTATCTCAATCTTGCCTTGGTGGTGTATAAAGAAGTCGACGGTACCTGGCAAGAGGTACCCATAGCGGGCATGCAGGCAGATCACTACACACGCTATCTCACCTTGACCAATGGCTACGTAGACTTCACGCTGGACGGCCTTGGGCACGGCGAGAAATACGTAGTGAGCGTGGACTCCGGTAGCTTCTACTGTATTGACGCAACCCAGGCTGCGCAGACACCTCCCTCGTTCTACATCGAAGTGGGCCAACGCTGATGGCCCTGGGCCATCATGCGTTCCGAGGTAAGAGCTGATGTCTATCTTCCGTTGTTACGTTTGGCTCTTTGCCCTAGCAACCTTGCTCGTCTGCACTGTTAGCTGGGCAACCACCACCCTGTCCATGAGCATCGCGGTGACACCTGCCAGCATTCTGGCGGGAGGGGTCTTGGCTGTGCCGGAATCCATGGACGGGACCTTTACTGTGGCGCGCGGCGCAGCGCAGGTCATCGACGGAATTGAGTTGTTTCATATACAGGTGGGGGACGCACGATTCAGCGACTCTCTTCGCATCCATCTGGCCGTAATCAACCCTGCAGAATTGTCCGACGTGCTTTCCAACCCCAACGCCCACATCAACGTATCGCTCTGGCACGAAGACCCCGAAGGCGAACACGCCTTGCAGGACAACACGCCTGTCTCCCCCGATCCGAGCGCTCTGGCCACAGCCCGGCTGAGCCGGTTGACCACCACAGCACTCCTGCAGCCGAGCATCACGGGACAACAGCACCTCTACGTACTGGCGGAACTGGTGGTCCCTGGGGGCGGTCCTCCCGGACAACAGGCGGAGTTAAAGGAACTTCACTTCTGGTGCGAGATTCGTTGAGGTAAGAGAGGTGAGCAAACTGATCAAGACCCTTGTCCGAAACGCAGGAAAACTGGCGACCTTCCTGACTCTGACAGGGCTCGTGGCCCTGCTCATCTTCTGCCAGTACGGATCGCCACCCTTCAGCGCGGTGGCGGGACGGAGCATGGAGCCTACCTATTACATGGGTGACTTGCTCATCATCAAGGAGATTTCTCCCGTTGAGCTGCGCAAAGGCGATATCATTGTGGTCCAAGTTCCCCAGGCTATCCGGGAACGCTTCTCCTTGCCACCACGAGTGGTACACCGCATTACCAGGATTGAAGCGTCAGAAACGGCGCTGACCTTTCGCATGCAGGGAGACAACAACCCCGGCGAGGACCCGTTCACGGTATTGCCTGGGGACATACTGGGAACGGTCGCCCGGACCATACCCCGGCTGGGCTTTCCCATCCTCTTCCTGGAGAGCAGGCAAGGCGCAGCCTTCATTTGGGCTGCGATCTTGATCTACCTTTTCTACATCCTTAGCGAAACCGCAGCAAGCGGCAGTAAACAATTGCTTAAGACAGCAGCTGCTGCCTTCACTTCCACCTGCCAGCCGCTGCAGGGGCGGGATCCAGCACTGGATGGCACATCGCTGCGTGGCATCGAGCAATCCCTCTCCGAGTTCTCTTTGGCCATGCGTGAATATGGTGAGCATCTACGCAGTCATACCCGTGCCGTCGGTCTGCTTACCGAAAGTGCCGACCGCTTGTGCAGCAGTACGGAAGAGCAAGGACGGGTGGCGAAGGAGCTACGCCATCTGCTATGTCACCAGAGCTCGCCCCTACTACCCTCACTGTCGGCGCAAACGGTCGCCCGGGACGGACGAACTCCTTGTGCAAATCGCCCAGCGGAAACCGGGCCTCATTCTCCCCTCACCTCGTGCCAATGCGATCATGTCGAAGAGTTGTTGAGTCAAATAAGAAGACTCATAACCGAAGTAACGTCCCTCTGTCTTGTTCTTGAGAGCCAGGCCGCCGCCCGTACACCAGCTGAGGACAGGAAGGTTGCTTCTCCCCCTCAGGACCAGCAACCCAGCACACCAGAGACAGTGCCAGACTCCTTGGTAGAGGATACAGCATCACCCGCCGGACCTCCCTCGCTGACAGGATCCTGCTCTGGGCCTCGACTGCCCTCACGTAGAGAACGCAAGCAGTACCGGCGATCGACCGTGTTGTGACGGGAGTCGCGAAGGAAACCACCCCAGCCTCGCACCAAAAGCAGCTACAACCGAAACGATCCGGATCTAAGGGCACACCCGACGCGTTACGGACACTTCTTTGCAGATGACCGCGTTGTGAATGTCAAGCACGAAGGTGACCACCGCGTTTGACCCATTACTGAAGCAAGCAAGGGGATGATGGCATCACGCTTGCTTCAGGTGGCACCGCTGAAGACATCAGCATAACCGGAACCAATTTTGGCTGCGGGCAACTCGTGAATACTCCGCCATCACAGCAAGAAGTATTTCTTGTGTCATAGCTAAGTCTGTTGCCCGCATGTTCTATCGAAATCCGTTCCGTGTAGGCTTTCCCCCAGTTGAGAGCGTAGAAACTACGAATGCAACCAGAGCACGGTTGCTCTTGAGGACGGGGACATCATCCAAAAAGAGGACAAGTTCACCTTGGCCGAGTTTCCACCTTCATAAAGGAAACACTAGCATCGGTTCTGCGCCGCTTGAGCTGAACCATCGGTAGGGCTATCATTTTGGGTGAAATGGTGGTATCCTCTTCCCGAAGGGAGAGAGCTTGAATGGGTCAGAGCAGATCCCAAGAACCCTGAGGCGCGGGGTTTCATAGCCGGGAAATTCACCTTCATCTCCAACGACGTTGTGCAAACCCTCATACAATGCATTGAAGTCCCCCTGATCACCAGATATAGCCACCCCGACGCTGTTCCTCGTGTTCTCCGCAAAGATCATACGCTCACCCCGACTTCTAATTCTCAGGATAGTG
>SLSY01000139.1 GCA_007130145.1 Bacillota bacterium | reverse complement strand
GCTGAGCTTCCGGATGCTGCGGAACTGGGAATCGAGATAGATCGTCGCTTCTATGAAGCCGTGGGAGAAGGTGATGGTGATCGTGTGGGGCGTGCGTTCAAGCGCTCACTGCAAAAGATCAAGTCCAAGTTTGTCTCGGAAACGGCATACAAGAAGTCCTTGATGAACCGCATCTTTGTTGAGGAAGTGCAGTCGGCTGAGAGTTACAAGTCCTTGCGGAAATGGGTGCGCGAACTGGGTCTACGAGGCGAGGTGGAAGAGTGCCGGCCAACAGTGCATGAGCTTTACCTTGCTCAGGATGCGGATGGAATTCTTGATATCCGGGAGGTCGCACGCCTGCGCAAAGAATGCCGCAAGATAGCACTGCGCACGCGGAGGCCATCTCGGAATGTGTTTCCAGAAGATGGCTTTCCGGAGTTTGGCCAGCAGGTAGGACGCCTTCTGGGTTATCCGGATTGCTGCATCAAGCGTTATACCTTCGACCGTACTTCTGTCGTATTGACGGCTGAGGAAAGAGCATCTCAGCAGATTACGGATAATCTTGAGAAGATCAACTGCTTTACCTATTTTACGCGTGACTTCATCCCCTGTTTCCCTGATTGTGAGGATGCGGCAGCCCAGGGGAAAGCCATCTACGAGGCTATCAATGCGGTGGCTCCTGAGCTGGGTGAAGCCTATATAGCACAGTTGGAGGCTAACCGTGAGCGCGTATTGCAGTTTCCCGAGATGATCAAGGCCCATGTAAGGGAACTGAAGGAGCGCAGCAGTAAGAGATGAACAGGCAAGAGCAAATGGCGTTGCAGCCAACGGGTCACGTGGCAGCCAACGAGGAACGCTGGATTGAACTGTCTTGTAGGGTTGAAGCTTGCAGCGACTGTCCGCTGCGCGTGACGTGTCAGCAAACGGTATTAGGGGAAGGAGCGCGGGCTGCTCGCATCATGTTGGTGGGCGAAGCGCCTGGCGCCAAAGAGGATCAGACGGGACGTCCGTTTGTGGGTGCCGCCGGAGCGTTGCTCGATGCGATTCTGTCTGCGGCCGATTATTCGCGCAGTGAGGTCTATATAACCAATGTGGTTAAGTGTCGTCCTCCGGCCAACCGCTTGCCCAAGCCAGCGGAAGTCAGGACCTGTCTTCACTTCCTTACGGAGCAAATCACCCTAGTTGATCCTGTGCTCATCGTTTGCTTGGGTGCACTAGCTACCCGCACCCTGCTCGATCCGAGTGCAGCCATTACGCGCGTAAGGGGTACGTCCTACCAAAAGGATGGCAGGCATATCATCCCCACCTTTCATCCTGCTGCCCTGCTGCGCGACCCGCACAAGAAACGTCCGGTATGGGAGGACATGCAGTTGGTTAAACGTCTGGATGAGGTGATGTAGTCTTGCCTACAAGGGATGCATCTTGTTGGCTTAGCTCTTCAATTTTCCGCTCCAGAACAACTGCATCTACACCCTGGCCTGCTGGGAGCATCTCGTGCAATGCTGATATGACCAGCATTTGCGCATACAGGGTTTCTTTCAGATCACCGATGAGAGCATAGAGCTCGATTTTTTCTTGTGCTAACATGGATTTCACCTCTCACCTAGAAGTTTTCCCGGCCCCTTGGGCCATCATACATAGTGTGGAGATGATGGTGTTGGAGTGGATTAGTTCATCCCCTGATGCGACCCGTTCTCTGGGGAGTTGTGTAGGCCAGCTGGCCTACACAGGCCTTCTTGTGCTCCTTGAAGGCGAATTGGGGGCGGGAAAGACCTGCTTTGTTCAGGGAATAGGCACCGGTCTTGGCGTCGAGGAGAGGGTGAAGAGCCCCAGTTTTGTGTTGGTCAACGAGTACGAAGGGCGTCTTCCCATATATCATTTGGACCTCTACCGCTTGGAGGAAGATGACCTCTTTGATGTCGGGTTATCTGAGTATCTTGAAGCCCCCGGCGTCATCATCATTGAGTGGGCCGAGCGTGCATGTCAATGGTATCCTCCCCGGTATCTTCGCGTCGTGATCGAGAAGATCAACGATTGCCCCAATCATCGCCGCTTTAGCTTTGATGCGCACGGCTTGCCGGCCCAGCAGTTGGTTTCACAAATGAAGGAGAGAATGACATGATCTTAGCCATGGACACGAGCAGTCGCATTTGCACTGTAGCGCTGGCCGGTGACGAAGGCATTCTAGCAGAATTCTCTCTGGGGATTGCCCGGGCCCATTCCCGCTGGTTGGTCCCGGCCTTGTCGACGCTTCTTGACGATACGGGCACCACTCCTGACAACGTGCATGCCATTGCTGTTACCACCGGCCCAGGGTCTTTCACCGGATTGCGCATCGGTATTACCACTGCCAAAATGCTGGCCTACGTGTGGGGTGTGCCCGTGTGTCCCGTGGACACTCTCCAAGTGCTAGCTTGCGGCTTGGTGACGGCGATGCCCGTTAGCCCCGTCGTTATGGCCCGAAAGGGTCAGGTGTATGCCGCTCTCTACGAAGAAGAACGCTGCCGGTGCAAGCCGCATGTGGCTGATGAGGGGGAGTGGTTCCAATACTTGGTCTCTTTGGCCCAACCGGTTCTGGTGGTAGGAGATGCCCTCGAACGAGGAGAACTTCTTCACAGAGAACGGCTGTCTGGTTTATTGGAAAGTGCGCCTATAAGCGTCTCATACCCAAGAGCTGCGGTGGTAGCGCAAATGGGTTTGGCGGCATTTAACCAAGGGCGGACAGTGGATCCTTTTGTGCTTCGCGCGCATTACCTGGCAAAATCCCAGGCAGAAATCGTGCGGGAAAGGAAAATGGGTCGGGGGGAGTAAGTTTGGAAGACGTACGCATTTCGCGGATGCAGCTCTCTGATTTGGATGATGTAATGGAGATTGAGAAGGTCTGTTATCCGACCCCCTGGTCACGTCGGGCCTTTGTGGGTGAGTTGACCGAAAACGTATACGCATACTATCTGGTTGCCCATGCCGGAACCCAATTGCTTGGATATGCTGGCATGTGGGTTATTTTGGATGAAGCACATGTGACCAATGTGTCGGTGCATCCTGAGTGGCGACGCATGGGTCTGGGGAGAAGACTTGTGCACGAGCTCATTGTACGCGCGCACGATCTAGGAGCAACCCGCATGACGTTGGAAGTAAGACCCTCCAACGATGGAGCGCGAAAGCTTTACGCTCAAGCCGGCTTTGTAGAACGTGGTCTTCGTAAGGGCTATTATGCCGATACTCACGAAGATGCCATCATCATGTGGAAATACGACTTATCCGATATTACTGCACAGCACGATTCACATCATCCCTGAATCGCCGGGCACTTTGGCCTATGGCATCCGCCGTTTCTCGAGCAGACGCGGTCGGTTCGGCCGCAAAGATCACGGAGCGCGATGCACTCACCAAGGCGCCCATACCCTGATCGTCAAAAGCCGGACCAATGCTCTCTGCCGTACCTCCCTGCGCACCATATCCCGGAAGCAGCAAGTAAGAATGAGGCAGCAACCGGCGCAAGGCAGCCAAGGTCTCGGGATAGTTTGCTCCTACCACGGCCCCCATAGGTGAATACCCCGACGCACCGACAAAGTTCTCTCCCATCTTGGTAAGCATTCTTGCCACCCGTTCGGCCACGGTATCGCCCCCACACACCGGTAAGTCTTGGATGCTTCCCGATCCAGGGTTCGATGTCTTAACCAGGATAAAGAGTCCCTTGCCGTGGTTGTCTGCTGCATCCAACCACGGTTGGAGAGTATCCTGTCCCAGGTATGGACTGAGTGTCACGGCGTCAACCTGCCATGGGGAAGGATACTGGTGCCCGCCTAATTTCGGACCGGCCAAGAAGGCATTGACATATGCTTGTGCCGTGCTGCTAACATCACCGCGCTTTGCATCGAGGAACACCTGCATATCGGTTCCACGTATGTCGGCGAGGGTTTTCTCCAAGGCAGCCAGTCCGGCCATGCCCCATTGCTCATAAAAGGCAATCTGGAACTTGACAGCTGTTGCGTAGGGCTCAACACTTTCTACCACCATGCGCCCAAAGGTGTGAAGTGCCTGGCTCACGGTCCGAGTGTTGCCCGGAATGATATCGTTAACCAGAAAATCTGGCAGGCGTTCGGGAAACGGGTCGATACCGACGACAATACGGCTATTGTACTTGGTGATACGATGACGCAAACGCTCAGTGAAGTCCATGGTCTGATCCCTCCGTAGTAGATTTCTCCTACCTTCGGTCCCAAAGCGGACATTTCCTGCAGCGAAGCATCCGAAGAACAAATAACTGCGAGTATTCAGTCATCAGGGCGTCAATCTGTGAACTCAGTGTTTTCCCGACCCACAGTCAGAATTTGCTCATCTTAGAGGGTGGTTTAGCTTGTGAATCCCCGAGACTGATGATACACTTAAACTGGTTTAGCGTTAGGATGAACGGTGCCGAGCATGCCCTGTAGTGGTTGTCTCCCCGTATCCAGTCTGACCGCGAACCAATATATTTCATGGGGAGGATACATCACTGTGACCAAGACCCTCTACTTTGGAAATTTGGCCTGGACTACGACTGAGGACGGACTTGCTTCTGCTGTGGAGCCACTGGCCGAAGTCATCTCCGTGCGGGTGGTGACCGACCGCGATACAGGGCGTTCAAGAGGCTTTGGATTCGTGGAGGTACCGGCCGATGCTGCTGACTCCGTTATCGAAGCGCTCAACGGAACCGATCTTGACGGCAGACAGATTGTAGTTAATGAATCGCGCCCCCGCGCTCCGCGTCCCGGTGGCGGCCGCCGATTCTAAGAGAGCTCTCGTAATCAAGGGCCGCAAGGCCCTTGATTCGTTTTAAGCGAGAGGAGGAATCATTGCTCAGGATGAGAATGTTAAGACGGGGTGAAAGCCTTGAGAAGACTAGTACTAGGGATTGAAACATCTTGCGATGAGACGTCAGCAGCTGTGGTGCGCAGTGGCCGCACGGTTCTTTCCAGCATTATCTCATCCCAAGCGAAACTTCATGATGAATATGGCGGAGTTGTGCCAGAACTGGCTTCGCGCCAGCATGTCGATACCATCTTGCCCGTGATTGACAAGGCTCTTGACAGCGCTGGTGTTGCCCTCGCGGACGTGGACGGCATTGCCGTCACGTACGGTCCTGGACTGGCCGGGGCGTTGCTGGTGGGTTTGTCTGCCGCCAAGGCTCTTGCGTTGGCAAGCCAGCGGCCGCTTGTAGGGATCAACCACTTGGAGGCGCACATCTATGCAGCCTTTTTAGAACCCTTGCCTCCGGTTGCATTTCCTGCTGTTTGCCTCGTCGTTTCCGGTGGGCACACCGATCTGATGTATATGTCAGGACACGGCCGGCTGAGCCTGGAGGGAGAAACCAGGGATGATGCAGCTGGCGAGGTGTTCGACAAACTAGCCCGTGCTATGCATCTGGGCTATCCCGGGGGCCCCTTGATTGACAAGCTAGCCCAAGAGGGGGACGCGCGTGCATTTGCGTTTCCCCGGGCCTATTTGGAACCTGGCAGCTTTGACTTCAGCTTCAGTGGTCTCAAGACGGCCGTGCTCATGGAGTGGGCGAAGTGCAAAGAGGATCATGCCTGTTTGCCCGATCTTTGTGCAAGTTTCCAGGCTGCCGTGGTAGAGGTGCTGGTCGATAAATCACTGGCGCTGGCGCACAAAAGAGGGGTTGAGCAAATCGTCCTCGGAGGAGGAGTTGCAGCCAATTCTCGTCTTCGCCAGCAGCTCCGCACCAGGGCCCAATCTGAAGGGATGGCCCTCCACATTCCCGCCCAAGTGTATTGCACGGATAATGCTGCCATGGTGGCTGCGGCCGGCTCGTATAGTTTGGAGCGAGGGCAACGACACAGTCTTAGCCTGAATGCTAAGGCCAATCTGAGTTTAGGGGGAGGCAACAGTGCGTCGCCTGGAGAGGCATAAGGCACCAGAGGGAGTCAATCCCATTTATCTTTGGGCCCATATTGTGCCGTTTTGGCGGGCTCTATTGTGTGGTTTCGTGATTCAGGCGGGGCGCTTCATTCCATGGCTGGGTTTGAAGGTCCGCCTTTACAGATGGACGGGTATGAAACTCGGAGACCAAGTGGGTTTGGGGTTGATGGCCATGATGGATGTGCTTTTCCCTGAACTCATTACCATTGGTGATCGGACGATCATCGGTTACAATGCGACCATACTCACCCATGAGTTCACTCAGGACGAGTGGCGTAAGGGACCGGTATGCATCGGAGAAGCCGTACTGATCGGCGCCAATGCGACCATCTTGCCCGGCATAAGTATTGGAGATCATGCGGTTGTCTGTGCCGGTGCTGTCGTCACTCGCGACGTGCCGTCAGGGGTTACAGTTGCCGGCGTGCCTGCTCGGGAACTGGATTATGGACTATGACTTCTGAGCGGCCTTCCTTGCCCGCCGTATTGTACCAGGCCGCAAGCCGCGGAGTATTGCCCTTGACATCACGCTGCAATGTTCAGTGCGTTTTTTGCAGCCATGGATTCAATCCTCCGGGTGTCGAGGTTTACACGTTACCTGACTTGCCACGCCAAGATGTTGTCACCATGTTGGACTGGCTCAACACCGATGCGAAGGTCGTTATGGGAGAAGCGACCACTCGCATCAAAGAAGGGGAACCCTTGCTTTACGCTGCTGTTTGGGACGTGTTGAGCCGGCTCAGGGAGATGCATCCACAGGTGACGGTACAGATGACCACCAACGGGTCATTGCTCACGCAGGATGCGGTGGAGAAGTTGAGAGATCTGAATATCGAACTGATGGTATCGTTGAACTCTGTGGATAAAAAAACGCGGCAACGGGTGATGAAAGAAAGCGATCCGGTGGCAGTTCCCCGTAACTTGAAATGGTTGGGTGTTCATGACCTTTGTTTCGAGGGAAGCATCGTAGCCATGCCTCACATTACGGGTTATGAGGACATACATGAAACCGCTCTCTTTTTGGCCGAACACGGTGCACGTTGCATACGTATATTCGAACCGGGCTTTACGAAACGGGCTCCTGCGTCCTTACTTCCGTCCCCGGACACAAGGAATCATCTGGCCGATGTGGTCGAGAAGATCTCTTCTAGATGTGGGGTGCCTGTACTCCTTGAGCCCAGTTTGCCGGTGGACTTGCGCTCTGTCGTGACCGGCGTCATGCCCGATTCTCCGGCCGGGCAGTGTGGTCTTCGCCGCGGAGATCGCATTGTTCGCATTGACGGGGTTCCTCCTTTCTCGCGAGTAGAGGCATTCCGGCTCTTGGGTGAGGAGGGTTGTGAGTGCATTGAGCTTTCTGACGGAAGGACACTGGACTGGAAGCCATCAGCACGTGAGGGGCTGATTATGGACTATGATTTAGATCCAGACGATATCCAGGACATCCAGGATGCCATTGAGGCTTACGGTGCAAAGCGTCCTCTTATCGTTACGTCTGTGCGCGCTAAACCTTTGTTAAATTGGGGTTTGAGCGCGGGGGGTCAGCAAGCCCTTCTGCTTGGGGTCAAACCCGATTTCTTTGGCGGTTCCATAGCATGCACCGGGCTATTGACCCTCGGTGATATCCGTCAGCAGCTGCGGGAAGCGGTCATCGGTCATGACCTGGTATTGCTCCCACCCAAACCCTTCGATGCGTGGGGACGCGATCTCCTCGGCGAGCCCTATCATGTCTTGGAAAGTCAACTGGGGATACCGTGCCGTATCGTTGGCCGTCGGTGAAAAGGAGAAGGTGAGAAGAAGAAGAATACTACGTGTGTTGGCAAGTTCGGGTTGTATCGGGAAAGGAGGCAACAGGTTGCAAGTAAAGGAACTTCTCAAGAATCTCTCGGAGTCGGCCGGAGTGGCCGGATTCGAGCATGGACTACATTCGTCCTTGCGCGCTGCGTGGGAGCCGTTGGTTCACGAAATGAGCACCGATGTTTTGGGAAACTTTGTCGCCAAGCGCAGAGGTGTAGGTGAAGAACCGCGCCCTAGCGTAATGTTGGCTGCTCATATGGACGAAGTTGGCATGATGGTGACCAAGATAGATGAACGTGGCTATATTCGGTTTACTCAAGTGGGTGGGATTGATCCTCGCATCCTGCCGGGCATGGAAGTGACAGTCCATGGTCGGCGTCAACTAGCAGGGATCATCGGCACCAAGCCACCTCATCTTCTCTCCGCCGGGGAAGAGGACAAGGCGCCTAAGATGGAGGAGCTGTTCATTGATGTAGGACTCGCTCAGGAGCGTCTGGTCGACGTGGTGGAAATCGGAGATGTCATCACGTTTCAACGAGACGTCACCGAGCTGGCCAACGATTTTTTGGCTGGTAAATCCTTTGATGATCGGGCGGGTGTAGCAGTGATTCATAGCTGTCTGCAATGGCTCGAGAAACTCTGCATCACCGCCGACGTATATGCCGTGGCTACCGTGCAGGAAGAGATAGGACTCAAAGGTGCGACTGTGAGTACATACGGCCTTGAGCCGGACATCGGCATCGCTATCGATGTATGCCATGGTGATGGTCCGGGACAGCCGGAGGATCTGGTATCTGAGCTTGGCAAGGGTCCGGTGATTACGATGGGCCCCAATATAGCTCCCAGAGTCTATGAGTTGCTGGAGCAAGCAGCCAAGGATGCAGGTATTGAGGTTCAGGTGGATGTGGCACCTGCTCAGACTGGTACCGATGCTTGGGCCATGCAGATTTCTCGTCATGGGGTACCCACCGGTTTGGTTTCCGTACCCTTGCGCTACATGCACACCTCGGTGGAGACATTGCACTTGGATGATGTGGAGAAGGCGGGGAAGTTATTGGCGTTTTTCATTGCCGCTGTCAACCGCGGTTTTGTGGAGGGATTAGTATGGTCCTGAAGATGTTGAGCGAAGCACCGGGTGTAGCCGGACATGAGCAAGCGGTGAGAGCTATCATCCGCGCGGAGATCGAGGGTCTGGTCGATGTGATTGAAAGCGACACCATTGGAAACATGATCGCCATCAAGAATCCGGATGCTCCGGGACCCAAGATCATGTTTGCCGCGCACATGGATGAAGTGGGTATGATCATCACAGGGTTTGAGCGCAGTGGATTCTTGCGATTTCGCAAGGCCGGAGGCATAGATGATCGGGTATTATTGTCAAAGACGGTCCGGGTAGGTAAAGAGCAATTGCCCGGGGTCATCGGCAGCAAACCGATTCACCTGCAAGAACCACGAGAACGTCAGCACCCCGTGCGCATGCGCGACATGTACATTGACATAGGAGCGAAGAATAAGGAGGACGCCCAGAAGCGAGTCAAGCTGGGCGATGTTGTGGTGTTTGACACCCAATATAGCGAATTTGGAGATGGCTTTGTCAAGGGCAAGGCTATGGATGATCGGGTGGGGTGTGCAGTTCTCATTTCGCTGCTCAAAGAGCAGACCTCTTTGCCTATCTATGCCTGCTTTACTGTTCAGGAGGAGATTGGGTTGAGAGGCTCGGCCATAGCAGCTCACCGCGTTCATCCTGATATGGGAGTGGCTCTGGAAGGGACAGTGTCCAATGAATTGGCTGAAGTTGAGCCGGAGTTCCACGTGACCAATTTGGGAGCGGGTCCCGCCCTTACTGTGATGGATGCGGCCACCATTCCCAACCGAAAAATGCTCAAGGAACTCATTCGTCTCGCCGAACACAGCGAGCTGCCCTATCAGTTTCGGCGTACAACAGGAGGAGGGACCGACGCCGGTCGCATGAGTCTCGCCCATACTGGGGTTCCAACCGTGGGCGTGTCCGTACCCTGTCGTTATATTCATGCCCCCGTATCTGTAGCCTGCCAGGATGATTTCAAGAATACCGTTAAACTGTTATCCCTATTCCTCAAGAGCATCGAGGGAGGTTTTAGGCCATGAAGGATCTGGTCAAGAAGTTGGTCGAGAGTTATGGTCCCGCCGGCGATGAAGGCCCGGTGCGGCAGATGATCGAGGAAGAGATCAAGGAGCTTGCCGATGAAGTGCGAGTGGACGCCTTGGGTAATCTCATCGCTCGCAAGAAAGGTAATGGTAAGGGAAAGAAGGTAATGCTGGCGGCGCACATGGATGAGATCGGTATTATCGTGACATCCATTGATGACAAGGGATTCTTGCGCTTTGCCCCGGTTGGTGGCTGGAGCCCTCCGACACTTCTGGGCAAGAGGGTGATATTCGCCAACGGTACCAGCGGGGTGATTCATACTGAACACCTCGACGACATAAAGGAACTGAAAGTGACCAAGCTCTTTATCGATATCGGAGCTAGCGATAAGGCGACTGCCAGCGAAAACGTGGGGATTGGGGACATGGCCGTTTTCTACGGCCCCCTCTTTGATATGGGCGAGCGCTGGGTAGCCAAAGCTATGGACGACCGCATAGGTTGCGTGGTCCTCATCGAGACCCTGCGCCAGTTGGGAGCTTGCGATCATGATGTCTATTTCGTCTTCACCGTGCAAGAAGAAGTGGGTCTACGGGGAGCTCGAACAGCTGCTTACGGGGTAGACCCTGAGATAGGTATTGCCTGTGATGTGACTCGCGTGGGGGACACGCCCAAAAGTCACATCATGGAAGTGTCCCTTGGGGGCGGGGCTGCCATTAAGGTTAAGGATAGTAGCCTTATTTGTCATCCCGCTTTGCGTAAACACCTGGTGGAGATAGCCAAAGAAAACAAGATCCCTTACCAGTTGGAGGTTCTGGAAAGGGGCGGGACCGACGCAGCGGCCATGCAGCTTTCGCGAGCCGGTATTATTGCGGGTGTGATTTCCGTGCCTTGCCGCTACATTCACTCGCCTTCGGAAATGGTGGATGCAGGTGATGTTAAAGCCTGTGTGGATCTCCTGGTCCAATCGCTGAAGGGTTCGATGGTACTGCAATGAGTTTGGGATCAAGAACGAGCTCAGGGGCGTGCCTTCTGAGCTCGTTTCTTTCCGGGTCTTTTACCCAATGGTGTAATTTGGCGATTCTTTGGTGATCTGCACATCATGGGGATGGCTTTCCTTTAGTCCCGAACCTGTTATCTTCACAAAACGCGCTTTGGTATGCAACTCCTCAATATCCTTGGCACCGCAATAGCCCATGCCTGCCCGGAGGCCGCCGATGATCTGATAGACTGTCTCCGACAATGGGCCCCGGTAAGGCACTCGTCCTTCAATACCCTCGGGAACTAATTTGGAACCACTTTCCTGCAAATAGCGTTCAGCCGAGCCTTGGCGCATGGCGCCCAAGGAACCCATGCCCCGGTAAACTTTGAAGGAGCGCCCCTGGTAGATTTCCATCTCGCCCGGGCTCTCATCCACCCCGGCGAAGAGGCTGCCAAGCATCACCGTGCTAGCTCCCGCGGCCAGGGCCTTGGCGACATCACCGGAAAACTTGGCGCCCCCGTCTCCAATTACGGGTACACCGTGCTTATGGGCAAGTTCACATACTGACAGCAATGCGGTAAACTGGGGGACGCCGACTCCCGCCACGACGCGAGTGGTGCAAATAGAACCAGGTCCTACTCCTACCTTCACCGCGTCTGCTCCCGCTTCTATCAGAGCAAGCGCTCCCTCCGGTGTGGCAATGTTGCCGGCTGCAACGTCGAGCCGGGGATGCTCTTTCTTTAAAAGTGCAAGCGTTTCGATGACACCTCGAGAGTGTCCGTGAGCCGAATCCACCACCAACGCATCCACCCCGGCTTCGACCAGGGCTTTGGCCCTTGTCAACGCATCCTCACCTACACCCACAGCTGCTGCGACCAGCAAGCGTCCGCCTTTGTCTTTGGCAGCATCGGGATGCTTGCGGGTCTTCTCAATATCCTTGAGAGTAATGAGGCCTTGCAAGCGATAGTTGTCATCAACTAATGGCAATTTTTCAATTTTGTAGCGCGCCAGTATCTCCTTGGCTTGGTCCAACGTGGTGCCGACCGGAGCAGTGATGAGTCCTTCCTTGGTCATGACCTCACTGATCAGACGATCGTAGTCTTCTTCAAACCGGAGGTCACGATTGGTGATAATGCCCACCAGTTTGTGGTCATCCACCACGATGGGTACACCGGATATGCGGTAACGGGCCATTAAGGTGAGTGCTTCTCGAATCCGGTGGTCAGGCGAAAGGAAGATGGGATTCTTGATGACACCGTGTTCTGAACGCTTGACCTTATCGACTTCTTCGGCTTGCCGTTCAACGGACAAATTCTTGTGTATGACGCCGATGCCGCCTTCGCGCGCCAGAGCGATGGCCAGGCGTGCTTCCGTCACGGTGTCCATCCCTGCGCTCACAAGGGGTATGCTCAAATCTAGACGTTTTGTGAAGCGGGTTCGCACACTGACGTCGCGGGGGAGCATCTCGGAGTAATTGGGCATAAGCAAGACGTCATCAAATGTCAGCGTCTCACCATAGATCTTGCGATCAGCCAAGGTATTTCAACTCCTAGACCGAGATATTTCAATTATTATATCACAAGTGCCCATCTGCTTCAACTATTCGCAGCCGATTTGTCGGCTGTTCTGTGACATGATATCATCATGACAGTCCACCAGCAACAACGTGACCATGAAGACCAAGCCGTCTTCGCAGCTGGGCCCCTCTCATGGCTCCTTGGGTTTTCGAGATTCCCGGACAACGGTGAGTTCACCGGACGTTGGGGATACAGTAAAATGCCTCGAATGACTTCACCCATACTCTCGGGCTGGTGGTTGCTTGGGCCATACTGCTCGGTGATCTTACCGGCATGAACACTACGCGAGCTTGCCCATGAGCATCAAGACTCATTTTGATCCAAGAACGAACGTACTCGCTGCATCAGCTCGTCACGCACTTGTCGAAACACGTCAAGCTTTTCCTCGCGGTCTCCTTGAACCCGTGCCGGGTCAGGCAGCGGCCAGTGGTAGCGGGCCCTGCCCGGGGTCAGAGGGCACCGTTCCTTGGCGTCTCCGCACAGTGTTATAATGAGATCAGCCTGATCCAAACGTTCCTTGGTGATCGGCTTTGAGAGTTGCTCTGAGATGTCAATGCCAAGCTCGGCCATGCTGGCGATGGCTAGCTCATGCACACAACTGGGTTCCAAACCAGCGCTAGATACATCCCATTGTTCGCTACCCCAATGCCGTACGAGCCCTTCAGCCATTTGGCTCCGCGCCGAGTTGCCCGTACAAAGGAAGAGTAAATGCTTTTTCATCGTTATACTCCTTTGCTCAATTCCTTGCTCTGTGTCTTATTTTGCCATGAAAGGATGGGCATAGCAATGATCAGGTGATTGACATGAGTAACTATGAGTAAACGATCAGATTTTTACCCGCAAGTCCCAGCACAGCAGAGGAGATGAGAATGAAAGGAAATATTGCAGAGAGAAAGGACATAGTGATAATCTTGGAGAAGATGAGTAGGAATATTCTACTAGATGTAGAAACATATACATTATGTATACTAGTGTTGGTGTTCCGGGGAATGGGGGAGGAAGGATATTTATGAAGTCTATAGAAGTCTTTGCCAGAAATGTTAAGCGACAGCTGGGGCAAAAGAGGATGCGCATTAAGGACCTGGCTGAGCTAGTAGAGGTGTCCGATTCGTACCTATCGTTGGTTCTATCGGGAGCTCGTGACAATCTGAATGATATGTATAAAGACCGAATAGCGGCGGCTCTGGGAACAAGCGTGTCTCAGTTATACAGTGAGTCTCCACCTTCTTTGCTTTCGGACCCCGACCATCTGTTGTCGTTAGAGAACGGCGATGGGCTTTGGGGCAGAAAGTGCGAGATGGATACATTGGAAGACTGGATGGCGTGTGCCGGTCTCCCGCAGGAACGCCGGGTCTCCGTGTATCGCGCGTTTGGCCGCCTCAAAGACGAGGGGGCTCACTTGGTAGCAAGCTTTCTGTCGGATGTGGTCAGAGGTTGGAGTGAGGAGGCCGACCCGGGGTCACAGTATCTGGCGCTGGATGGGGCTGAATCTCTCCCTGACTCGCTAAAGCGCGCTCTTGCGGCGGCGGTAGTACTGGGCGAAGGCTGCCATACCTCTGAGGTTGCTGGGATATTGGATGTGGATGAGGCGGAAGTGGTGAGTAGTTTGGGACAAATGGAGACGTGGTGCCAGCTGAATATTGACGGGGAAGGGTTGGTGGTCAACTTCCCATCGCCTTCTATCAGGCGGAGTCTGTACCGGCGAATCTCGGCCGATATGCGGAAGGAATTTCACCACAAGGCTGCTCTAAGGCTCGAGCAATTCGGCAAGACAACTTGGCAGGAGCAGGGAGAACGGGCCACTCATCTTTGGCATGCAGGGCAGATGGAGTCTGCTCTGTTGACGATGGAGGAGGCGGGGGATGGTGCGTTCCGCGAGCATTTCTACCGCAGTGCACTGACACTTTATGGCCAAGCTCTGGCTCTAGCACGAGCCACGAAGACTGCGGCTGTGGTTGCCGATATTGGCTATAAACTGAGCTTGACCTGCGGCCAACTGGAACAATGGGATCAAGCTATCGAACATGCCGAGCAAGCCCGGCTCCGTTTTGCTGCGCATGCTGATACCGAGAGTGAAATCATCTGCCTGAATCTACTGGCTTCATTGTATTCCCGTGCGTATCAGCTAGAAGATTCCTTGGCTGCCCTGGAGAAGGCGCTCGTCTTGAATGAACGGGCGCGAGATGAGCAGCTGCGTTGTCGTCTATTGCATAATCAGGCCGTCATCCAGATGCTCCAAGGGAATTGGGATGCTGCACAGGAGCAGATGTACCAAGCCCTCTTGAGCGCCGAGCGTCAGGTTCACGAGCATCTCGTGGCGGACATCATGCTGTCGGTGGGTTGGTTGAAACTCGAGCAGCGGGATATGGATGCGGCACTGACTCGTTTGCACCGGGCCTTAGCACTGGCACGCGATGCAGGCAATGAGAGGCTCATGGGGCGGTGTCAATATTATCTTGGGCATACCTGGCTTGCCAAGGGCCAGACACAGAAGGCAATAAAAGCCTTCAAAGAGAGCAAACGGTTGGCTCAGGAGGTTAATGACCTTCGCTTTGCTTTGCGTTCGGGCGTGGAGCTCGCTTGGCTGGACGAGGGGACGTTGCCTGCGACAATCGAGGATGTCAGAGGGGCTGTGCGACAGTTGGGTGAGATGCGTGACTACGACGGCCTCATCCGCGCCTTAGCCGTTCTCTCCCGGCTGTTCTTGGGAAGCTATAATACGCAGGAGGGCCTTGCTGCCATCGGACGGGCCGTGGAGCTGGCCGAGCATCGCGGACACTGGAGAGGGTTGGTTCTAGCGGTGCAAGAGTACGTCGATATTTGCACCTTGCGCGGCGATGAGGAACGAGTGACCATTTTTTCCCGACGCCTAAAACAGTTGCTTAAAGATGAGGGGCGAGTTTATCCCAGCATGTAGAAGGAGGGAGGAAGGGCATGCTCTTTGTTGGTTTGTCTTTTGTCAATGCAAGACGAAACATCAGTCGCAGCCTGCTTGCCATTGTCGGCATCGCTCTGGCCGCCGGCGTCTTCACAGGCGCAGCAGCGACCGGGTCAGGGTACGCGCGTCATGCCTTCTCATCCTACCGACAGTTTGCCGGCGCCGACATCGTGGCGTATGCGGACGGATTTCCTTTCCGTCCTCCCGATGAGCCTGAGGTGTATCGGCTTGCTACCGGCGGTGATGACTTGGTCTATCGTTATGATCTGGCCACGTACTTTTCCGACATTACCGTATCCCCTTACCTAAAACGTGAGGGTAGAGCGTTTGAAATGGACGAATTGCTGCGTTTTGGTGAAGTTGCGCAGGTGACGGGCGTCTATCCATACTTGGCCTTGCCGGTCTTTGTTTTGGACGCCAACGGTGAGGTGATAGTCCAGACCGTTTTGAGGGGGCGCTATGCTGAGGTGGATGAGAGGCGGTGGGAACTTGACTTATTCTCTTCACAGCAGCAGCATCAGTGGGTGTGCGTTACCAACAGTCAGGCGACGCCCCACGGAGGTTGGGGTGATACGCTGCGCATTGAAGTGCCGAGTATAGTGGAGCATACGGCCCAAGGCACGGTCTTTGATTACCAGGCTCGTCACGGGTTCCAACTGGAACGCATCGGTGACTATGCTTTTGTGATCGACAGGGAGTATGTGGAGGAAGACGTCGTAGAGATATTCTTGGAAAACAAAGATGTGCTCGTTCCGTCCGGCATTTGGCACGAGATCTTTACCCAGGCCAGTGGGGGAAAGAATCTGCAATACGTGCATCAAGTAGGCGTGACCGTGGACAGTATGTTCCTGGCAGATCAAACGCAGGTGCGTTTGTCTGAGCAAGTGAGCAGGGCTACGATTCTATCTGTTCCGGAACTGGCCCGTATGTCCGGTTCAATGCCGCCGGCGGAGGCCCCGGATGTTTCCGGAGCCTACGTGGTCATGGCCTTTGCTTTATCGGCCATGATGGCATCCACCAATATGTTCATTTTGGTGACACAACGCCAGCGCGAGCTGGGCGTCTTGAAAGCGATTGGGGCATCGGGGCGGGAGTTATTCGTGTTGCTTCTGAGTGAAACAGCGGTATTCGCTCTGCTCGGCGCTCTTGTGGGATATGGTGTTGTCATGCTCTTTCTCGTGCTGTTCTATTTTGCCAGTGATGTAACGGCTGTGCAGGCGAGTGCCACAGCTTTGTCCGCACTCGGGCAGGTTCTGGGCCTGGCGCTAGCAACGGGACTTGTGGCGGGTGTCTTGCCGGCTTGGTATGCTGTCCGTGCTACCACTAGGGAGGTGCTAGATCATGAGTGAGCCCGTTCTCAAATGCCATTCGATTAGCAAGCGGTTTCTGGTTGGAGAGGGAGTCAATGCACTCAAAGACATCCGGTTGGAAGTGGAAGCGGGTCAGTTCATGCTGATTGCAGGACCTTCCGGATGCGGCAAGACCACACTGCTCAACATATTGGGTGGGCTGGACCGGCCGACGCACGGGGAGGTCGTTCTTAACGGCAAACGTTACAGCCAGCTATCAGAGAATGAATTGGCACGCCTACGACGTCACCAGCTAGGTATCGTGTTTCAATTTTTCAATCTCCTTCCTGACTTAACAGCAGCGGAAAATGTTGCTCTTCCTTTGCGGATGGCTGGTTTATCTCCGGGTGAGGTGAACGATCGTACCATGGAGCTCTTGTGGGAAGTGGATATGGCGGATCGGGCCACGCATTCTCCCTATGAGTTGTCCGGCGGGCAGCAGCAGCGAGTAGCCATTGCCCGGGCTCTGGCCAATCGCCCGGCGGTGGTCTTGGCGGATGAACCGACGGGGAACCTGGACTCTGAGAGCAAGGAGCAGGTCATGGAGTTGTTCAGCCGCTTCAACCGCGAATATGGTCAGACGTTCGTCGTGGTGACTCACGATAAGGGCTTTGTGCCCTACGCAGACGTGACCATTCACATGTTGGATGGTACGATTGTGGGAGCAAAAGGAGAGGCCCGGTGGATGCAGGATAGCGGGGGAGGTACCGCTCATGATAGATTTCTTTGATGCGATTAGTGCATGGGCCCGGCGGATGTTTGCGATGATCCGTGATCCGGCGGCGCGAGAGCGGCTGGCCAAGGATGCCCGGCTGGTATTTCCGTTGTCAGTGCGGCAACTCAAGCGTAGCCGGGCCCGCAGCGTATTCTTGGCACTGGTGGTCTGTTTGGCAGTGGCTCTTCACCTGGTGGCCAGCGCGGCGACGCGGGCTTCCATCGAGAGTCAGGGCGCACAAGCTGAGAAGATATGGGCGCCGGCTGAGATCATTCTCTACGGCCCCAACATCATCGTGGATGGGCAGCTGAGATCAGACCTGGCAAGCCGTTTGGGGATGCGCTATAGCGATGTTGCGGTCGTTCATGAGGTTTACACCTCCCAGGGAGCGGCGATGGCCATTGGCACGACATTCCCGGTTCCCCTCTTCGCTCATGTTGGGTTGCCTTCCGAACTCATAGAAGATGTGCGCGATGAAGATGGCGTGGGACTTTTCCCCAAGTCATGGGGTTACAAGACCGGCGATAGGGTTTGGCTGGGGTACCGGGGCGACGGTGGATGGCAGGACGTTTGGGTGAAGGTGAGGGGTGTCTATGAGGATCCGGATGGCTCTTTCAGTGTACCGCTGGTGGCCCGTACGGTGTTCACAGCCGGTGGCGTCGCGCCCAACGGCTGGCTTGGCTATGATCGGAATCCTTACCTGGTGCAACGGTCTGTCCTGGGACGGTTAGGGCGTGAGGATCACTTAATGACCCAACTGGCGGGTGAAACGATGTTGACGCGTATGAGTAGTCGGGCCATGGGACCGGTACGGGTTTTGATGGGAATGGGTGCTCTGCTCGCCGTACTGGGGGTCTTCAATCTCTTGCTATTGGCGTTCTTACGCCGTAAGCGCCAGTTGGGCACCTTGAAGGCTCTGGGAATGGAAAGTAGCCAGATTGGGCTGCTCTTGACCTTGGAGGGAGCCATTCTATCCGGGGCTGGGTTGGTGACCGGCTGGATCTTAGGAACGTTGGCCGTGGCTTTGGCGGCTCGGGAACTGGAAACGACCCTGGAGATCACCTGGGGAATCTATGTAGGGGCGGCTCTCATGGCGGCTTTGGTGTTTGCCGTGGCCACCTGGATGCCGGTACGCCTGGCAAAATTGGCTTCCGTTGATCAACTGCTGCATGCCAGGCGCGTGTACGTCAATCCCAATCCGTCATGTACCAATTGTGGACGTTGTGGAGGATTCTAATCGACCTTGTCGATGAAAGGAGAGATGAATGGTGGAGCGAGCAAACCATGTGTTGGCAATAGATGTGGGAAGTACCACTAGCAAGGCCCTGTTGTTTGGTTATAGCGACGACGGCATGCAGCTGTTGGGCCGGGCTGTAGCAGCCACGACGGTTGAGAAACCCACCCAGAATGTCATGATCGGCATCGATCGGGCACTACGTCGCCTGCAGGAGCAGTGCCAGCGCCCGTTATTGGAAGAGGGGCAGATCATCACGAAGGGTGAAAGTGATCGAGGGGTTGATCTCGTGGTCGCGACGTCCTCGGCAGGCGGGGGACTGCAGATGTTGGTTACCGGTCTTGTGCGCAGTCTGACGGCAGAAAGTGCGGAGCGAGCGGCGTTAGGTGCCGGTGCCGTTGTCACAGACGTCATTGCCATGGATGACGCCCGTTTGGTAGTAGAGCGTATCAGGCGTGTGCGCGAACTGCGCCCCGACATGATTTTGCTTACAGGGGGCACTGACGAGGGTGCCATTGGTCATGTGGGGGGTATGGCAGAATACATTGCCGCTGCTAATCCAACGCCCAAGGCCGGTGCAGGATACCGCATGCCCGTGATTTACGCTGGCAACGTGCAGGCCCGCGAGTTTGTCACGACCATACTAAGTGAGTTGATGGACGTGTATGTTGTGGATAACATTCGTCCCAAGCTGGAGGAAGAAGTCCTGGACAAGGTGCGCGATGAGATTCATCGTCTGTTCCTCAATCATGTCATGGCTCATGCTCCCGGTTATCAGGACTTACTGACAGTAGCCGGTGGCCACATTCAACCCACACCAACAGCGGTGGGCAAGATGATGGAGCGGCTGGCAACGCTGCATGATACGGACGTGCTGGGGCTGGACATTGGCGGAGCCACCACTGACGTATTCTCCGTTACCGGGGGTCAGTATCACCGCTCCGTCAGTGCTAACCTGGGCATGAGTTACAGTCTTGGCAACGTCCTGGTGCAAGCCAGCCCCGAACGAATCCTTTCTTGGCTGCCCTTTGAGTTCTCGGAGAGTGAGCTGCGCAACTTGAACTTCAACAAAATGATCAGACCCGAAAGCCTTCCGGAGACCATTGAGGAACTCATGGTAGAGCATGCATTGGCCCGCGAGGCCATGCGGCTTTCCTTTGAACACCACATGAAGCTGGCGGTGACGCTAAAGGGTATCCGCATCGAACGAACCATGGACGAGGTCTTCGATCAGAAGCCCACCGGGCAGCCTTTGGTCAGTCTGGACCGTGTCGGGTCCATTGTTGGTAGCGGTGGCGTACTGGCTCATGCACCACGACCTGCCCAAGCAGCCATGCTTCTCATTGATGCATTGGAGCCCAAGGGCATCACCCGGTTGTTCCTTGACGCCGAGTTCATGTTACCCCAATTGGGAGCCCTGGCTGAGGTCAATGAGCAAGAGGCAGAGAAGCTCCTGGTCGATGAATGCTTACTTCCTCTGGGTACGGTCATCGCTCCGGTCGGCAAGGCCCATGCGGGAAGAGTCATCGCCGACATTAACGTGGAGGGCCGGGGAGAGTTTAGCCTGACCGCTGGCAGCTTAAAGGTTGTGCCCCTGAAGGCAGATGAAGAAGTAGATATTGTGGTGAAGCCAAGAGCTGGCTATGATATCGGCTTGGGACGCAATCGGCCTCTGGAGAGCCGGGTGCGCGGCGGAGAGGTCGGCCTGATTCTGGATGGACGCGGCCGGCCGCTGATGCTACCTGCCCAAGAGCATGAACGGATCAGGAGTCTCAAGGAATGGATGGAGGCGCTCAAGGCGTATCCCGAACGAGAAGCTACGGCTGATAGGGGGGTGATGTAGGTGGCAACCAATGCTCAGGTTAAAGTCATCGAACAGGCGAAGGTACAGAGAACGCGGAGGCTACCACTGCCGGGGATGATATTGGTAGAGATGGGTCAAGAGGTTGCACCCGATACGTTGCTGGCACGCAGTGACTTGCTCCCAGGCGATCCGTATGTCCTGGATATGGCCCAGGAATTCGGGGTGAAAAAGGCGCGCGCCAACCCCAGTTTCATGGATGAGGTTATGGAGGCTAAGGTGGGCGATCGAGTGGAGCGTGGCGCTGTTCTCGCGCGCCAGAGTGGAACATTCGGTCAAAAGACCATCACCTCTCCGGTAACCGGAGTGGTGGAGTTCATCTCTCGCGTCAATCACCGGGTCTTCATTCGCGAAGACGGGAAGTCAGCCAATCCAGTGGTTCTTATACCGGCGGCGAAGCTGCTCGATGTGTGGCCGCGCATGCTGCGTATGTATACTCAGGTGAAGGAAGGCGACGAGGTCAAGCAGGGCCAGATTCTGGCGGCATCGCCGTCGACGGTGAGTTGGGACTGTGCCTATGCATCGGTGGCGGGAACCATAGAGAAGATCTGCACGCGTACGGGCACCATTACCCTGGTGCGTAAGGCCAAGCCTACGCTGGTGGATGCTTACATCTCAGGGAAGGTGACCCACATTGAGGAGGCAGAGAGTGTCGAAGTTACGACTGCGGCTGCGTTTGTGCAGGGAGTGTTTGGCATAGGCGGGGAGACCTACGGTCGTCTTGTTGTTCTCGCCGGGCGGGACGAGGAGTTGACGGCTGACATGATCACCTCCGAGCACGCCGGATGTGTGGTGGTGGGAGGGAACCGCGTTTCCCTGGAGGCAATGCAAAAGGCCCTTTCCGAAGAAGTCAAGGCCATTGTTGCTGGTGGAGTTGATAATATCGACTTAGTCCAAGTGGCGGGGCGCGAGATTACCATCGGTCTTACCGGACTGGAAGAAATGGCGCTCACGGTGGTGCTCACAGAGGGTTTTGGGTCCATGCCCATGCATGAGCGCATTTGGGACCTTCTCAAGCAGCATGAAGGAACGGTGGTATCGGTCAACGGCGCCACCCAGATTCGCGCCGGGACCATCCGCCCGGAAGTCATTGTTCCTTTGCCCGACGTTGACTGGGAGGGGCTTTCTCATGCAGACGAACCCGTGACGGACGAAACCACGACCGTTGAGCCCGGCACTCTGGTGCGCGTGGTTAGCCGCACCCATTATGGAAAATGGGGGCGTATCAAGAGAGTGGTGCCAGAGCCTGTACGTCTACCTACCGAGGCCTCGGTCTATGTAGTGGAAATCCAGTTGGAAGATGGCCAGGTGATCAGGGCAGCCGAAACCAACATCGAAATAGTTACTGAGCAATAAGGCGAACGGGAAAGGGCGCTGTGCCACGGGGGCCAGCGCCCTTTTTGGGTCGGTAGAGATCTAGAAAAGACCACGCACCTTGCCTGTTTCCACGTCTACATCCACGCGCCGGTAGGCCGGGTCAGAAGACGTTCCGGGCATCAGGCTGATGGTGCCGGCAACCGGTACCACGAAGCCTGCTCCTTTGTAGGTAAGAATGTCGCGTATGGCCAGTGTCCAGCCCTTGGGTACGCCCTTGAGCGCGGGATTATCGGAAAGACTCAAGTGCGTCTTGACCATGCAAGTGCCCAGCTTCTGCAGCTCGGGATCTTGTTCCATCTGCTTGGCTTTAGCCAGTGCATCAGGCGTATATTCCACGCCATCGGCCCCGTAAACCTCGGTTGCGATCAGGTTGATGCGCTCTCTGAGGGGGGTATCCAGCTCGTAGAGATAGCGGAAGTCGTTGGGTTCATTGCAGGCATCAATGACAGCATCGGCCAGCTCGAGTGCGCCGTCTCCGCCTTTCTCCCAGTGGCGAGAAAGAGCGACACGGGCACCAGCTGCTTCTGCTGCCTCCCGGACGGCCTTGATCTCGTTGTCGGTGTCCGTGTAGAATGCATTGATGCATACAACAGGGTTGACCCCTGATTTCTTGATGATATTGATGCAGTGGACAAGATTTTCGCAACCTTTCTCCACCCATTCCACCTGTTCTTCGCTGTAGGATCTATCCAACGGTTTGCCCGGTACGGGTAAGGGAGCGCCGCCATGAGCCTTGAGGGCCCGGATGGTGGCAACCAAAACCGCCGCGTGAGGTTTGAGTCCGGACATGCGGCACTTGAGATTCCAGAACTTCTCAAAGCCAATATCGGCGGCAAAGCCCGATTCGGTAATTACGTAGTCGCTCAGTTTGAGTCCTACCCGGTCAGCTACGATGGAGGACTGGCCGATGGCAATGTTGGCAAAGGGTCCGGCATGAACGAGAACCGGCTGACCCTCCAGAGTCTGAAGGAGGTTGGGATTGAGGGCTTCAACCATCCAGGCAGTCATAGCGCCATCCACTTCTAGATCCCCCGTGGTAACCGGTTTGCCCCGCTTGTCGTAGGCCACCACAATGCGCCCCATGCGCTGACGCATATCCTCGAGGTCTTTGGCCACCGCTAAAATGGCCATGATCTCAGAAGATACTGCGATGGCGAAGCCTGATTCCATCATGAAGCCGTCCATCTTGCCGCCCTTGCCGATGGTGATGTTGCGCATGGCCTGAGCGCAGAAGTCGATGATCCATTTCATCTCCACGTTACGCGGATCAATATTGAGACGCTTGAGCCCTTTCTTGCTCAATGTCTTATCCCCATAATTGAACTCATGTTGCATCCTCGCGGTGAGAGCTACCATGGCCAGGTTATGGGCATTCATCACGGCATTGATGTCCCCCGTCAGTCCTAGCGAAAAAGGTGTCAGGGGAATGCACTGGGAAAGACCGCCTCCAGCAGCGGATCCTTTGATGTTCATGGTGGGTCCACCGGACGGTTGCCTGATGGTGGCTACCACCCGCTTGCCCCGGCGTCCCATGCCCTGAGTCAGACCCATGGTGGACGTTGATTTACCTTCGCCCAGTGGGGTGGGGGTGATGGCCGTCACGTCAATATACTTTCCGTCGGGCTTGTCACCCAGTCTCTCCAGAACCTGCTTGTAATCTACCTTGCCGACATAATGGCCGTGAGAGAGAAGTTCCCGTTTCTCCAGCCCCATTTCTTCGGCAACCTGGTCGATTGTTTTCATAGTTTCTTCTGCAGCTTCGGCGATTTCCCAATCCGCATGTTTGGTGGGATCCAGTGGCATTGGCAGTCCTCCTCAATGAAATTGTTAAGTAAGCCTCAACGATCAAATTTCGTGCTCACCATCGGAGATCACCTCATACAAGGACCTTGGTCATTGTATGAGTTTCCACTGCTTTGGTGGTGCTAACCGTTCCATTTCTCGGTGTATCATACCAAATCCTGCCGAACGCATTGACTTCAAACCCTACCTTTTTGGCGCGGCATGTAGGAGGAGCGCTTTGCAAATAGGTTGCATAATCATGAGCGCGACAGGGGCGTCTATTGCCATCAAGCCTCCCGGTTTGGGCGGGTTTATGGCAGGAAAAGAGTCTTCTTACGACTAATATGGTTATTTAGAGAATTTACCATCCCACTGAAGCATTCTCCCAGTTTGCGGTCTGTTGGGCTGGTATCGAGGTGATACAATTGCAAGCCCTGACCGAGGCTGTGAGGGTGTGGCGCGTGACCAGAGGACACATGGAGACCACAGAGGACGAGGTAGTGGTTGAGCATGAGCTCGATATCGTCTGGAATGGTCGCACCGTAATCCGGTTGAGTTGCACCCCGCAGCATCTGGCCGAACTCACCGGGGGATTCTTGCTAACGAGCGGCTATGTCAATCACAAGAGCGATATTGAGTTGCTGCGGGTGAGCGAATGTGGGAGTCGTGCTGAAGTAGAAACAGCACCTGGTAGCGTGACGACTGTGTTCGATTGGCCGGTACAATCCGATGGTTGCTTGAGCCGTCCCGTGCCGCGCCTATCACAACTGGAGGCAGTCACCCGTTGTGGGCGGATAGACAGCGATGCAGTGAAGTCTTTCATGTTGGCTCTGCAGGCGTCAAGCCAGATATTTCGGGCTACGGGCGGGACTCACGTCGCTGCCTTAGGCCGTGACGATGGTGGTCTTTCCTGTGCTTGCGAAGATATTGGACGCCATAATGCCGTGGACAAAGTGGCAGGTATGATGATGCTTCAGGATGCCCAAGGGGTTGCTTTGGCGTTGAGCGGGCGTATTTCATCGGACATCGTGCAAAAAGCGGCGCGGATGGGGTTGCCGCTCATTGTTTCCCGCAGTGCTCCCACCCGGGCCGCCATCGAATTGGCCCAGCAAACCGGTATTACCATGGTGGGGTTTGCGCGAGGACAGCGCTTTAACGTGTACGGACATCCACAGCGAATCATTGGTGCTGATAACCCATAGGTTGAAGAATTCAGGAGGTGACTTGTATGCAAGAGACGGTAGTGGTCAGTGCTTGCCGAACCCCATTTGGTGCGTTTGGCGGCGCGCTACGGGATGTTCCTGCCGTTCAGCTAGGGGCTGTGGCCATACGTGCAGCTTTGGAGCGTGCTGAGGTAGACCCCGAGACGGTGGATAACGTTATGATGGGCATGGTTGTGGCTGCAGGTGCGGGGCAGGTGCCAGCCCGTCAGGCGGCAATTATCGCCGGTCTGCCCGTCAGCGTGCCAGCTGAGACCATCAACAAGGTTTGTGCTTCCAGCCTGCGCGCGGTCAATCTGGCCGATATGATGATCCGCAGCAATGAAGCTGAGGTCATCGTGGCCGGCGGCATGGAGAACATGAGTCAGGGTCCTTATCTGCTGCGCAAGGGGAGGTTTGGTTACCGTCTAGGTCACGGAGAAGTGGTGGACTCTACCGTCCATGATGGTCTGTGGTGTCCGGTGACGGATGTTCATATGGGCAATCACGGCAACACCATGGCCCGTGAACACAAATTATCCCGCGAAGAACAGGATGTTTGGGCTTTGCGCAGCCACCAGCGAGCCATCAAGGCGATTGATGAAGGGGTGTTCACCTCGGAAGTGGTTCCGGTTAACGTGCCACAACGCAAGGGTGATGCGCTGCCCTTTCTTACCGACGAGTGCCCGCGCCGGGACACAAGCCTTGACGTGTTAGCCAAACTCAAGCCGGCATTTGGTCGTGAGGGTACCATTACCGCTGGCAATGCTCCGAGCATCAACGACGGGGCCGCGGCGTTGGTCCTGATGTCACGTAAGCGCGCCGAGGCTCTCGGGCTTCCCGTACTGGCTACCATTGTCTCTCACGGTATGGTGTCAGGAGAGGCTCATGAACTGGGAACAGTGCCTGCCCTCTCCGGGCGCCGGGCCTTGGAGAAAGCGGGTATGTCCTGGAGCGATATGGACTTAATGGAGATCAACGAGGCCTTTGCAGCTGTGACCCTTACCAGCATTAAGATGGAAGGTTTGGATGAAGAGCGGGTCAATGTCAACGGTGGGGCCATTGCTCTGGGACATCCCATTGGTGCTAGCGGAGGACGGATTCTAACCACTCTTATTTACGAATTGCGGCGGCGGGGACTCATATATGGTTTGGCGGCTATCTGTTCCGGTGGAGGTCAAGGTGAAGCCACCCTCATCCGGGTGGAATGAGAAAGGGGCCCTGGTATGAGTATCGAGAGAATCACCGTGGTGGGTGCCGGTCAAATGGGGGCGGGCATCGCTCAGGTTGCGGCCCAGGCAGGCCTCAAGGTTACGCTCACTGATCTCACGATGGAACTGGCCCAAAAGGGCCGGCAGGGGATTGAGAAGTTCCTGCGTCGCAGTGTTGAGAAGGGACGCCTGTCACAAGAGGATCTCACAGGCACTCTCCAACGGATAGAGGTCACTGATGATCTGAGGGCGGCCAGTGACTCGGAACTCATTATCGAAGCTGTGATAGAGCGTACGCAGGTCAAGTGCGATCTGTTTTCGGAACTTGATTCTATCTGTCCTCCCCAGACTATCTTCGCTTCTAATACCTCATCAATATCCATTACTGAACTGGGTGCGGTTACGCAGCGGCCAGAGCGCGTCATCGGCATGCATTTCATGAATCCAGTGCCTTTGATGAAATTGGTCGAAGTGATTCGGGGGCAGCAGACGGCCGATGAGGTCCATGACGAGGTGGCGAACCTGAGTCGGAGCATGGGGAAGACGCCGGTGACGGTGGACGACTACCCGGGTTTCATTGCCAATCGTCTTCTCATGCCCATGATCAATGAGGCCGTATACTGTCTTATGGAGAACGTTGCCACAAAAGAGGATATTGATACCGTCATGAAGCTAGGTATGAACCATCCCATGGGCCCGTTGGCTTTGGCTGACCTGATCGGCCTGGATACCTGTTTGGCAATCATGGACGTGTTGTATGAGGGTTTTGGCGATCCAAAGTATCGGCCCTGCCCGCTGTTGCGGCGCATGGTAAGAGCTGGCCTTTTGGGTATGAAGACAAAGCAAGGATTCTATCAGTACTAGACGGGGGTGAGTTCGTGGAGTTTGTAAAGGTAGAGCGAAAAGAACGTTTGGCTACCGTGACCATTGACCGGCCCCAAGCCATGAATGCCCTCAACCGTCAGGTTCTGGAGGAGCTTTCTGGAGTCTTTGCGGCCCTGCGTGAAGAAGAGGAGATCCTGGTAGCTATTCTGACCGGCAGCGGTGATCGCGCTTTCGTAGCTGGGGCAGATATCGGAGCGATGGCCGACATGAGCGTGGAAGAAGCCCGTGCCTTTGCCGATTTGGGGCAGAAGACGTTTTTCGAGATTGAATGCTCACCATTGGTAGTGATCGCGGCCATTAATGGATTTGCCTTGGGAGGCGGCTGTGAACTGGCTATGGCATGTGACATGCGTATTGCTTCGGAAAAGGCTCGTTTGGGTCAGCCGGAGGTGAATCTAGGGGTGATCCCGGGATTTGGCGGAACGCAACGTTTGGCTCGTTTGATTGGACGCAGTCAGGCCAAACGACTCATCTTCACCGGAGAATTGGTCAAGGCGCAACCCGCGTTGGCTCTGGGCTTAGTAGACCAGGTGGTGCCCGCAGATGAATTGCTGGTCACCTGCCAAGAACTGGGTCATTTGATTGCCCGAAAGGGACCTTTAGCGATACGCGCGGCCAAACGCGCCATCGGTCGTGGGCTGGATCTGACCTTGGAACAGGGCTGTGCTTTTGAAGCGGAGGAATTTGGACAGCTGTTCGCTAGCTGGGATCAAACGGAGGGAATGAAGGCATTCTTGCAAAAGCGAGAGCCTTCTTTTCAGGGCAAGTGATACTGGAAATAAGGGGGCTGGCCCGGCCAGCCCCCCTTCATCGAATGTCACTGTGCCTTTAGTAGGTTCTCAATTCCCATAACCTCAGGTATGCTGAGGGCCGAGCGACGGGCGGCTTCAATGGTCTTTTCCGAATCTACCTGTCCCGTAAGGGTGATGGTGCCATCTTTGGCTTCTACGGTGATATCGCCTTTTGACTTGAGTCCATCCACCGCAATTTGGGTTTTGACTTTTGCTGCCAGCATTTGGTCGGAAATCAATGCCATAGTAGTACCTCCTTACCGTTTATGACAACCATTCTCATGGTATCAAACCCAGGTCATGGCACGCAAATGCTAAATTGGCCAGTTTTCGGCCTGCAACGGTTAGGAGGCTTGCTGTTATAGGGAGGGCGACAGGAAAGAGGAAAGAATCGGCCAATACCTCGGGTTTAGTTCTGCGCACGAAATATACGATGAGGGGAATAAGTATGCGCTTGCGCCTGGGGTAGATAGGGTCCAGAAAGAGGTGGAAATATGGCCCAGAATGTGAAGGACTCGATTCGCGGCGGCATGTGGGGTCTGGCGATGGGCGACGCGTTGGGTGCGACGGCAGAATTCATGTCTCGCGATGACATTAAGGAGAAGCTGGGGCGTTTGGTTGACATCCAAGGGGGAGGTTGGTTGCAGCTGGCACCGGGGCAGGGGACTGATGATACGGCCATGGCTATCGCTACGGCCCAGGGGATCATAGAAGATCCCCAAGACCCTGTGGATGCCGTTGGCCAACGCTTCTTGGAATGGCAAGAAACAGATCCCCCGGATATCGGCCATACGGTAGCCATGGCTTTGGAGTGCTACCGCCAGAATCCGGTTTGGGAAGAGGCGGGGCGCTTGGTAGTGCAGGCACTGGGTGAGCGGGCGTGCGGAAACGGTGCGCTCATGCGCATCGCTCCGGTGGGACTGGCTTATTGGCACCGCTCGGGCGAGCGTGACCACTGGGCTCAGAAACTTACCGCCATGACTCATGCCAGCTCGTTGTGTCAACTGCTGTCTGTGGCCTATTGCTCCATGATCGCAGTGTGTGTGGGTAGAGAGGCGGAGCGTCATGAAGCGTACCATACGGCTCTTCATCACGCCCAGGGCATTATGGGTGACGTGGTGCCCAAAGCCATCGTGGAACAGCTGCACGCACTGGAAGATGTAACCTACGATGAGTTGAAGAGCACAGCGTATGTTGTGGATACATTCATCTCTGCCTGCTGGTGCTTTCTCAACAATGATAGTGCTGAGGATGCCATTGTTGCCGCCGTGAACCTCGGAGGTGATGCCGATACGCTGGGAGCCGTCACCGGGGCGCTGACCGGTGCGTTCTATGGTTACTCGCGCCTTCCTGAGCGCTGGCGTGAGGCTCTGGTGGATGCGGCCATCTTGGATGAACTGTCCGAGGGTTTGACGGTGGTTTCAGGGCAGCACAAGGGGTAGTCATGGGAATCACATGGGCCAGGTTAGTATGAGCAATATATGGGACTGAGGAGTGGTGCGAGTTGAAAGACTACCAAGAACGGACCCGCCGAGTACACGAAGCCATGGAGGCCCAGGAACTCGATGCTTTGCTTGTGGGCAAACCCGATGACTGCGGCTATCTGGTGGGTTCCTCCCGTGCCGGTCAGGTCCTTATCACTCGTGAGGAGAACTACCTTTTCAGCTACTTCGTGGAACGAGCCGAGGCGCGAGCCCAAGCCGCTAATTGCACGGTGGTATCCTGTGACCGCCAGCACAGTGCCCTGTCCCAGGTGGCGGAGCTGGCACAAAAGCATGGTGTGCGTTCGCTAGGATTTGAAGCCCAACGTATGTCCCACAGTGCCTTTGTTAGCCTGCACGAGGCGCTTGGCAAGGTGCAGATGGTGCCCGCTGACGCCCTGATGAACCAGGTGCGCAATGTCAAGACGCCTGGGGAGATCGCGGCCTTCCGGCGAGCGGCGTCCATTGATGATGCCGCCTTCATCCACCTGCTTCCGCTCATGGGACAAGGGGTTAGTGAACTCGATCTGGTGGCAGAACTGGAATACTTCATGCGCAAACAGGGGGTGACTGCCTTCTCGTTCCCCACCATTGTCGTGTCCGGCCCTCGTTCCAGTTACTGTCATGGGTCTCCCACCACGCGAAAACTGGAGGCAGGAGATCTGGTGACCATGGATTATGGTGCGGTTTGGGACGGCTGTGGCTCGGATATCACCCGCACGGTTGTTGTGGGCGAACCCACAGCCCGCCAGGAAGAGGTGTACGGCACGGTTTTGGAAGCGCAACAGCGCGCCCTATCCGTACTTGCCCCCGGGGTTACCGGCGAGGAAGTGGATGCCATAGCCCGTACACATATCGCCGAAGCCGGTTTTGGCGATGAATTCGGACACGGTTTGGGGCACGCCCTGGGCGGCGGCTACCATGTGGCACCAGGAGTTAAGGAGGAACTGGTTGCGGGCTGCATCGTTACCATAGAACCCGGAATCTACATAGAGGGGTGGGGCGGAGTCCGGATCGAGGATGATGTTCTGATCATTAAAGGGGGATACGAACTCTTAACGCATGCGCCGAAGGAATTGGTTCGCGTTTAATGGAAGGAATTGGAAACTAGCGTGACGAATCCCTTCTCTGCGGAGGGGATGCAATTGCGCTGGGTAGCTGGTGGGTTCGTGATGTTGATGCTCTTAGCCGGAGGCATAGTTGAGTCGGCTCATGTGGCGTATCGCCCCTTGTGGGTGGGTATCGAGGGTGAGGATGTCTACGAGCTGCAAATGACACTGGGCTATTTCGGCCAGACGTTGGGCGGAGCCGATGGCGTATTAGACGAGCGTACCTTTGAGGCTCTTTTGGCGTTGCTGGTGCTGGACCCCGACACCGCGAAGGTGGGAGGCGATTACCTCCAACATCTTCAGTGGTATCATCTCGCGAGCCAATGGCCTCAACATGCCTTCGTCGTAAGGAAAGACGCATCGTGGGATGAGATTGCCCGGGCATTCGGGGTGAGCGCGGTCGCGTTACGGTTGGTCAATAAGAACCGGTTGGAGGTAGGCCAAGAGTGTTTGATTCCGGTCGAATATAACATCCATCATATTATGGACGGCGATACGCTGGCCTCGGTGGCCCGACGCTATGCTGTGGAGAGCGAAGAACTCGCGTACTGGAATCAGCTAGGGACAGACGATACACTGGTCGTCGATGAGCACCTCATTGTCGTCATGACGGAAAGGGGCATAAGCGAGGGAGGGGAGGATGGTATTTTGCCGCCTGCTGACGATGAGAAGGTCAAGAATCACTTGTCGTTGGCAGATCAGGAGAGGGTTTCCTGTCAGCCATTGTTCCAGCTCGCCGAAGAATTGGGCGCATCTTCGCAGGGGGTAGGACAGTGTACCGATGAGCCGGGACGGAAGATAACGAGATGATGCCTGGTTTGTTTTCCTTGGGCGAATGTGGTGTGGCGGAAGAGAATCTGAGTGGAGGTACGCCATGAGAAACGCAATGACTTGGACTCTTGTCGTTTGTTTGCTGCTTATGCTGGTAGGCTGCGGGAGCCCCACCGCACCTGAGGCCGATCCAACAAGGGCGGAAGAGGAAGCCGGCTCATCGGAGGGGGTAACACCGGGTGAAGAAGACGAATCAACCGGTAATGATGTCGATGAGACGGGGATTCTATCATCCTTCCACGAAATCCGGGAGATGCGTGACATCATTCGGGCCTTTAGCCTCCTGGAATTCTCTTTTAGCGATCACGAGAACGAAATCACTGTCACCTACGAGCTGGTCGGTCCGGCCAACGTCGGCGATACCAGTGCCGATCACGTGACATTGACGATCGGCGGTGATGAGAAGTCTGAACTGGACTTCTGGATGGATGAGGATGGGAATACACTGCGGCTCGTGTTGGATGGAGAAGATACCGGAGCGCTAGGACCGGTTATGGCCGATATGCTTTTGGTTATTGTCGTCATGCCTTTTGCTCTTTATGCTAGCGACTGGGAAGACGCCTTTGTCCAATCTGAAGGTTTTCGGCGCCAGGGATGGACGGTGGCATCCCGAGATCAGAGCACTCGCGACCTGGGCGATGGCAACGTAACGGTGCATCAGTATCATTTTCATTACACTGCCGCCGGTCAGCAGCTGGATTATCGGTTTGAGATTGCCGAGATTAGTGGCTATAGCATGTTCGTGGGCTGGGAAGTGGAGTTGGGATCAGAGCAAAAGACGACATTTCGGGTAGATCGAGTGGTTCCCCGTTGATGCTCGAATCTCATTGAGGGGGATGACGTTCGCTCTTATATTCGGGGGATTGGGCCGTGTCACGTTCTGGGCCCGTCGTGGCTCGGGCCCCCGGATCTCCCTCTTGGCAGATGACGGTGCTTTCATCGCTTGCGCTTTCCTCTTTTTCTCCCTGCTGACCGGAGCGGCTGACAGCATGGTGCCGGCCTGATCGCGTCAAGAAAAGGGCAAAAATGATGAGCAGGGTAGCTATGGTGATACCTATCATATCGATGCCAACATCCAACAGACTGCCTACGCGCCCTGCCACCATGGACTGGCGGTATTCATCCAGCGCGGCCAGGATGGTGGCACCGACAAAGGCAAGACCCACCGCCAGAGCTGAACTCTTTAGGTATTGATGGAGCAGGAAGAACAGGGCAATGGTAATGATGAAGAATACGAAGATATGGGCCAGCTTTCGCAGGAGAAACTCGATGATAATGGGGTTGTCTCTGGCATAGGCCAGAAAGTCAGCTGTTACCGTATCAATGTGACGCAACTCGTGCGTATCAATTGGCAGACGTGAAGCGAACCACTGGGAGAACTGAGCTACGCCAAGGTCCACGCGGCTCATGGCTCTATGGACTGCGGAGAGCACGGGGAGAACCCGTAAGCCGGGAATGGACGACAGAAAATATAACGTGACGACCAGCAGCAAGAAGACCACCCAAGCGCCCTTACGCATGATCTGTGTCCCTCCT
>SLSY01000128.1 GCA_007130145.1 Bacillota bacterium | reverse complement strand
GGCAGAACCTGGCCGCCAGCTACCGGCTGGAAAATGAGATTGACCTCTCCGATACCATCATTTGGCATTACGGCCAGGGCTGGCTTCCCATCGGGACCCCGACCGGCGGCAACCCCTTCACTGGGCGTTTCGATGGTGGCGGTTATGTGATCAGCGGCCTCACCATCAACCGGCCCACCACCGACTACCAGGGGCTGTTCGGGTATACCAACGGCGCGGTGCTGCAAAACATTCGCCTGAAAGACATGGAGCTACAAACGGGCGGATACAGCGGCGGCCTGGCCGGTCAAATCAGTGGTGGCTTTATAGAAAGCGTCTCGGTTGACGCCCGGATCACTTCCACCAGGGACTTCATCGGGGGCTTGGTGGGTTACCTTTCTAACGGCGAGATCCGCCATGCCTACTCCACCGGTGCCATAAGGGGCCAAAGGTACGCAGGCGGTCTGGTGGGATCTATGGGCAGTGGCCTGATCACGGATACCTATAGCCACGCTTCGGCCCACGCTTCAAGCCATGTCGGTGGCCTCATCGGCTCTGTACAAGACGGGTCTATCTCTTGTTCCTACAGCACCGGGGCGGTTACCGGGGTCAGTGAGGTCGGAGGGTTTCTGGGTACATGGGGAGGGCGCGGAAGTGAGAACCAATGCTATTGGGACGCCGAGACTTCCGGGCAAGAGAGTAGCGCCAAGGGGGAAGGACGTACCACAGAGCAAATGACCTATCCCTATGATGCGAAGACCACCTATGAGGAGTGGGACTTCGCGGATACCTGGGTTGCGGTTGCCGGTTTCAATGACGGCTATCCGTATCTACGCGGACTGGCTCCCTCCAATGACATCCCGTCCCCCAATATAACGACGTCTTGGCAAGAACATCTCTGGACCATTAGTTGGATATCTATAGCGCTGCTAATAATATTTGCTATTTATCAGTTTTACCGAAGTCGCGGTGGTCAGCCTCGTGCTAGAACATCACACGAAGATGCGCCGAGGATGGACGGCAGGACGGGCGCAGTCTGAAAGACTAGTGTCGTGGCTATAGAAACTCTCCCGGGTTTTGATGGCCTCCAAGGCATGCACCTGTCAGCACCACAAGTATAAGACGTTGACGATGCACTCCGCGGTAAGAGAAGTACCCTTATGCCCAGATTGACAAGCTCCGAATCAAAAGAGATGGCGGGGGTCTTCGAGCCTCGCTAGGAAGTCCTTACTCCGTGGCAACTACCGCGCACCACGGGCCCATGCTACAATGAATTCAGGGAGTAATGGTGGACGTCATTCTTCAGAGAATGTCACGGCTAAACGTGGGGGGCTGTTTGCCGGGCCATCTCATTCTTACTCACCAAAGCGTGTTCCTAGATGATGAAGGAGTCATCACTCGGTTTTGCACCGGCGCGACAAAACAAGATTGCTTTTTCACATGCTTTTCGCTTAGATCCTGGTAGACACATAATGCCGTTGATCTATTGTCGGGCTTGCTGCACTCAAGGCGCCATGACTGGATGGCAAGACGCGGGATGACACAGTTCTCATCAGCGGAACGATATAGTGGAGGCCTGGGACCGGCTACCTGAAACCTTAAGAAGTAGCTCGGTACTGGGAGTAATGGCGCTGGAAGCAGCGTCAGCCTTCCCCTTGGAGGGAGCAGACCGAACAATGAAATCTGAGACCTGTTCAACACGCAGTTCGTTCGTCCCACCATTGAGACTTATACTGACAGCACCCACGGGAACACCATGTCCTCTGCCCTTCGTGCGGGAACAGGCGCCGGAGGCCCACAATGAGCGGTGAAGCCTTGCTCTTGGTGCTATCGGCTTCGGCCATCCACGCCGGATGGAATCTCCTTGCCAAACGCTCGGGTAAGCGACTGATTTTTCTCTGGTTGGGTCTGGCCGCAGGACTCATCATCTGGTCTCCAGTCGCCTTTTGGATAATGCTCCTCGACCCACCCCCATGGCGGGGTTTCCTGTTCATACTGGCCTCGGGCTCGGTTCATTTCTGCTACTACCAGGCGGTGGCTCGAATGTATGCGTACGATTTTTCCGTTACGTACCCCACCGCCCGGGGTATCAGTCCGGTGTTCACAACCATCCTTGCGCTAGCGTTGCTGAGGGAACCTCTCACCTTTGGGGGCATTGTGGGCATTGCGGTGGTGGTGGCAGGCGTGGGAACCCTGCAGCTGGCTGGCGCAAAGACATGTTGGCGGGCCTTGATCGCGGAAGGGGCCTTTCGGACTGCGGCCACTACGGGTGCCTTGATCGCCGCCTATTCGGTCATCGATAAGGTAGGGGTAGCACTGGTTCATCCCATAAGTTACCTATGGCTCAGTCACTTAGTAGCGTTGGTGCTCCTCGCCCCCGTTATGTGGAACCATAGGCAGGGGATTTTGCCAGAGATACGAGATGCCGGCATTCGCCTGGGGGTCGTGGGCTTGGGCCAAAATCTCGCCTATATCCTTGTCCTCTTTGCTATGCGCATGGTACCCGTGGCTTACGTGGTGCCCACGCGCGAGCTATCAACCGTCTTCGCCGTCCTCTTAGGATCACGGATATTGGGCGAATCCCACATCAAGCAAAGACTAGCGGGAGCCTTCCTGATCGTGGCGGGTATTGGCCTCATCGCCTGGCAGGGATAGTCATATAGCAAGCGTCGGGCCGACAGCCGGCTGGTTTGGGCATTGTTCGCGGATTGCAACCGGTATGGAGCCGGTGACGGAACTTGAACCCGTGACTTACGGAAATCCAGAAATGCACCCTCTAACCCAGTGTCAATATGGAGTGCCTTTATCCCTTCTCAGATAGAATTTATGCACGTTGCCTCTTTGGGTCAGGTGCGGGCAGTTCACCCCCTTGGCCGTAGACTTTCACTGACCTTGACAGTCACAATGGGTGGATGTCACTGGAATAACTATGACGCAAAGCGACTGGCTGAGCTGGTGGATGAAAGGCTATGTCATCGGCTGGGCGAGGAGGTGTGAATGACCCACTCCCTAATAAGATGCGCCAGCACACCCAGTCCCGCAACGAAGGAGGCATCAGCAATAATTGGCGTGGGCGGGATTCTTTAACCTTTTTCATGCTGGTATCGTTCGCCATGCGGACCCGATTTTCGTGCAAGACATTCCCCATTACTCACACAGGTTGCACCCTCACTTACATTGCTTTGCTGCGATTCTGCCGGTCATAATGGCGGTAGGTCCACCAGCCGGGCTGTAGACCCACTTTCCTGCGGCATAGATATCCGGCAAGGCGGTTTCTACTGAGCTGCCCATGTTAAACATGCTGCTAACCACAGGGATTTTTCCTTCAAAGGACCAGCCTACAATAGAACCTTCTGAACTGCCTACCCGCTCGTAAATGGACCAAGGGGAAGTGGAAAAACTAAACAGCACCTGGTCCTCAAGATTGGGGTAAATACTCGACGAAACAGTTGCAATAAATAACTCTTCAACCCTCTTCTTGAACTCTTCATACCAGCCTCTGTCGCGAATTCGACTGGTCAGCGTATAATCGAACAGGGTGCTGATGATAATGCCAGTCTTACCAGGAGGTGCTGCATCGGGATCACGAAGTACGGGTATCGATATCTCAAAGGTGTTGTAGCGGCAGAACGTCTCGAGCCATGCATAGAGGTCTTCCTTTTGAACCGTATCCCAGCATTGCAGTAGGCCTTGAAGCTCGGTGGTATGTACGGTTCCCAGTCCTCGGCGGTTCGGGGTATAAAACACATGCCCACTGGTCTTCTCACGAAAGAATTGCGGTGGTAAATCCACCCCAAGAAATACCGAGAACACCGATTCGGCACCCTTATGGGCCAGTATTGCCTGCTTTCGGGTTCTGAAGTTTTTTAGGGTCCTTCTTTCTAGGCCCGCATCCCTCGTGATGGTATATAGAGCCTTAAGATCGCCAGTCCAGATCATCTTACTATACTGATATTCGTTCCCAGCTGCATCTTTTAGCATCTTATTCTTTGCATCAACGTACACAATTTCCGTCTTATTACGAAGCTCCCCTCCCCGCGCTACGATAGCGTCAACGAGTTTTTGTATAAATGCGCCCACCCCACCTTTGGGGTAGATGTAGTCATTGTATAGGGCGAAATAACTCAAGGCAAAAAACACGGGGGTGTTTCTGAAAAAATGCTGGCCAATAATGTCCTTGAGAGACTGATTTGTGGCCAAGTCATCAAGATGATCCTCAAAAGGAGTATCCATTTGGGAAATACGGTACATCGTTCTGAGGAATTTGAGCATCCAGGCGACAACCGAAGGAACCAGGGTCAGAACATTTCTCTTCTTTTTGGTGAACAAGGGATTATCAACACCATAGAGTACCTTCATATTCTGCATTATCTCATGGATTGCCTGGATAATCCTACTGACCTCGTCTTTGCTCTCAGGATACAGATCTTTTAACACATCCGCATAGAGGCACAGGCTCTGTTCTCCATCAATCTTAAGCATTCTGTCTTCAATCCCCAGGGTGATGGGATTTGGAAGAATCTCAATATCTAAGGCGAATGTCTTGATAAGAGGTTTCACAAGGCCTGCGTTAACCAACGCCCGAGCTCCGGCTTCAAAGCGAAAACCGTCGCGTTCAAAGGAGTTCATCAGCCCGCCACAGTCTTCGTTCTTTTCAATCAGGAGTACATTCTTGCCCTTATGAGCAAGGCTTAAAGCAGCAGTCAAACCTGCGATACCGCCGCCTACAACAATGACATCCTTTCGAGTCACCATGCTACACCTTCTTCATGAAGTAGTTCTCTGGTTCTTTTCCCGAGGGCTTCTGCTGCCTGCAAATCCCGGGCTGGCGGTGTCAGCTCTTCTTCGGTTGTCAGATGAAAGAAGACGTCGGTGGTATGTGTTAGCTTCGGAGATGCCCCAAGGTAGTATAGGGCCTCAGCGGAAACTTCCGGGGAGGCGGAATATTTATCAATTATGTTCCTCTTATACCATTGGTACAATCTTCCGTTATCCTTGCCAGACTCGGTTTGGACCATGCCAGGATGCATCGCATTAATGGTTACGTTATAGGGGGCCAGTTCCCTGGCGAGAGTATGCATGGACAAAATCTGAGCCAGTTTTCCAGCTCCATAAGCCTTTATGCCGGAATAACGTCGCTTTTTCCACTGTAGATCTTCTAGATCTAGCCCCCACACGGCAAAACGATATGCCTCTGAGCTTACAAGGATAATTCGTCCGGTTCTGTCCCGCTGATATTTTGGCATAAGCATCCTGGTAATGAGAAGAGGACATAGATAATGGATTGCAAAGTTCACTTCCAGGCCTTCTCCAGTTTCTTGGCGAGACTGTAAATGTAGTCCTGCATTGTGGATCAGCACATCGACCGGTTTTTCACGAGACAGGATACAGTGCCCTACTCGCTGTATATCTTCTAAGAGTGCTAGATCCGCAATAATATACTCTGCCGGGGTGCCGAATTCTTCGGCTATTTCCCTACGAACCAGCTCTGATTTCTCCCGATTTCTGTTAACCATGATGAGATGGGCGCCCATGGCAGCATATTTGCGAGCAGTATAATAACCAATACCTGAGGTAGCCCCGGTTAGGACAACAAGTCTATCGCAGAAGGGCTCGGGGTTTCTTGTGGGCTGCCGTCTCATATTGTTAATCATTGCGAAAACATTTGACCACTTGTATTGGGGCCAGTATTTCTTTATTGCTGAACTCACTGTGTATTACCCCTTTGTGTGCTTTTTCCCACGAGTCATATAGTGGCTACACAAAGCATAAGGTGTTCTTATAATTAGGATGACTTCATATAGTCAAGTCCAACATCAGTGCGTGAGTTCCCCGGTGAACTCTTTAGTCCTTCTGAGAAGTTTTGTGCTCAGGAGATCGAATGGTAGTCGGGATCCATTTCGGAATCTTCCCCTTCGGCAAACCACTTTTCATCCTGTGCGATCCGTTAAGCCGTCAACAAAGTCGACTGCCAATGCTCCGTCCGGAAGAAGCGAATAACTCTTTCCCTGGCCCTGACGGTCGAGTCCCCTCCTCGCACCCCTTGCGAAAATGCTCTTTGTGAAAAGCTGAGATGACCTGTCGCAACTCCATAGGCTCAAGGGCTCGGTTTCTATTGTAATGTATGGGATTGTATGGTTCAATATCTATTATGAAAACAAAATCCATTAAGACACATTATGTCCTGGTTGGCTTTTTGGCCATGATGGCAGCAATGATAGGCTTTGCCATCGTTTTTGAGGAAGCCTTCACGGCTCTTCTGAAACACCCGGCCATATACAGCCACGCCCGTTTCTTACACATTGCTGGGGCTACCCTTTTCTTTGCCAATGCAGTGGTAGGTATGCTATGGGAAAAGCGGAGCCTTGCCTCCGGCAGCAAAGAAGTAATCCTACATACCTATAACACCGTAGCTCTTTTGGACTCCCGTTTTTCATCTCCGCTTATCATTCTTTCGGTAATAAGTGGGCTTTCCCTAAGTTTTGGTGTAGGAGAGCTGTGGCAGATTGGCTGGCTTTCGATAAGTTTTCTTCTCTTTTTGTTGTCCGGTATCTTCTGGATAGTTGGCGACATTCCAACCCAGTACAGGATAAAGCAGCTCATATCAACCCTCCAAGCAGGAGATCAGACACTTCCTGATGAACTGATCCGCCTCTTGAAACTGCGTTGGTGGATCAGTATGGTGGGTGTTGTTCCCCTGGTAATTGTGTTTATACTGATGGTGTACAAACCGGAAGTTACAGCGGTAGCAGACTGGCTCCGATAGACTACTCCCCGATGACACTCTGCAGTAAGCTTGACTCGAAGTGGTGATGAAGGGTCCCTGGCTAGCACTTGGGATGACTTCGCTTCTCGCGCTCCTCACAACCCGTTTTCCGCACCCTTGGTAGTGAGAAAGAAGCAATTAACAACGGCTTGTATCCGACTTAGGGGGGAGTCCAGGAGAGATAGATATTCTCTGACAGACCGAGTAAACGCAACAGCCGGGGCATTTCTCCCAAATTCTTAGGGAGAAAGCGGTTTCCGTCCATCAGTACCACATTCACGCCGAGAAAGTGCTCCAAAATGCTACGGCCGGTGGGCTTGAGGGACGTGCGGCGGTCGTAGACCTCCAGCGGAATCCCCGACTCCTTCAAAGCCCGGCGCACCCGCCGCTCCAGGATGCTGTAGACCAGGACCGCCATGAGCAACACGTAGGCCAAGGCCTGGACCCGGGCGGGGTTCTTCACGTACATCGGCCCCACAATTTTGGGGTTTTTGATAAAGGCAAAGTGCTGCTCCACTACGCTTTGCTCTTTGTATTCCCGCACGATGGCTTCATCCGTCCAGCGCGCATCTTGGGGTAGATTGGTCATGAGGACAAAGCAACTGGCCCGCGCCTTCCACTCCTCGATAGCCGGTTCATTCCGGGTACGGACCGGCGTGAGCGAGAATGCGGTCTCTGTCTCGGGCACGAAATCCTTCGGAGGTCTCCCCGGGGCGCTGCGTGACTTGCGGCGCGTGTGGCGCTTTACGGTGTAGGTGAAATCGAAAAAGTCCTGTGCGTGACGACTGAGGAAACTGCGCCAGGCCTCATGGGCATCCGGTTCGCAGGCAAACTCACGTGTCGCAAGCGTGTGCAAGGCTTTGTCTCCTTCTTGCTCGAGCCGTTGCAACCGCCGTTCGATGCTCCGGGCCTTTCTCCCATCCAGATGCGAGGAATGCACTACCACGAATCGATAGGACTCTCCCTTCAGCACCTCCTCGCAGGCTTGCATGCGATAGATGGCCGCGCCCTTGCGCTGGCTCAAAGTACCCAACGGGTGCCACTGATCTCTTTCCCAGGCCCGATCGCGCAGCTGGTCGGCCAAAGAGAAGGTAGCCGGCATACGAGAAATGAAGTGAATGCCCTGTTCCTGCAGGGTTTTTAGGTTGGAAGAACACACCAGACTGGAGTCGGCCACATACACCAGGCCCCGAGTTTGGCCCAGCCGTTCCCGCAACTGCCGGATCATCCGTTGGTTCCAGGTTTTGTCCGAAGTGTTTCCCGACAACACCTCTGCTCCCGCCGGTACCCGCTCCGAGGTGACCAACAACCCGTACATGAATTGCTTCAAGTCCGGTCGCTTATCCTTACTGTGTCCGTAGGTCAACCATACGTCGTCGTCCGCCGTATTGTCTTCATAAGCTCCTTGGACCGATACGGAGGTGGTGTCAGCATGCAGGATCTCCAGGCTGATGTTCTCTCGGCATACCGCCTGCAAGGCGACGGTGGCATACACTTCCTTGGCGTTGGCCTCCGCCACTTTGTCCAGCGCCCGTCCCATGGCATCATCATTGAGTTGGCGGGGCGTTACGGCCGGACCGAAGAGTTTGGCCACGTCCACATCATGGAAGAAGTGGTCCATGCGGTAGAGGGGGCAGCGTCGGGTGAGGGCGTTGATGATCATAGCTTCCACACGCAGGCCCGGGGATAGGGTACACTGCTTTTCGTCCCAGGCCACCATGCGGTCAATGGTGCGGGTCAAACCAATATCGCGGCATACAGCGCTGATCATGGGAGCCGGGCCATCGCGGAACACCTGCATGCTTTCCTTCACCTCCCTTTGCCGTTATTGTACCGGAGGGAAAAGGAAAAAGCTAGACAATTATTACCAATTCGCCACCTTTTTATCCCTTTCTTACTCCGCTCAAGGGTGCGGAAAGCGGGTCACAACGGCCCGGCTGGCGTCGAACAGTAAACGGGCACAACGAGCACTAGGCTGCAACTCCGAACAACGCCACATTATGGAAAGTTTGGAGGTCAACCCACGACATAGTTATAATTCACCGGGAATTTAGGATGTATTCTACGAGAGAGAACCAGGAAGACTCTCTTTTTCAACCGTCATGGGCTTTACCCTTTCACGTTGAAAACGAGAGGGCGGAAAACCGCCCTCTCGTTTGAGTCCGTGAATAGGTTATAGTAAGTTCAACAAGCGAACAAGCATGGCTGCGGCTTCCCCGCGTAAGGCCAGCGCCGTCGGTAGAAACCTGCCATCGGTATAGCCGGTGATAATGCCCAAGCCACTTGTCAGCCTGACACCCTCTTGGGCCCAGACGGGGATCAACTCTTCATCGGTAAACAAAGTCGCCTCGTCCACTTCTGTTTCCAGCTGCATGAACGTAATGACTCGCCCCATCATAACGGCCATCTCAGCCCGGGTGACGTCCTCATGTGGTTGGAAGGTATTGTCATCATAACCGGCAATGATCCCAGCTTCGACTGCTGCTTGCACGGAACCCATCATCCAATCTGGAATATCCTCAGTGTCACTGAAGATGACCAGTTCATCCGACTCATCCATGCCCATGGCACGCATGAGCAAAGTAATGAACTCTCCGCGAGTGATGGTGATATCGGGTTTGAACAGACGGGGCTCATCTTGGGTAGTGCCTGGATAACCTGTAGTTATATTGCGAGCGGCCAATTCTACGATGTAATCATGGGCCCAGTGACCGTCAATGTCGCTAAACATCACAGGGTTGGCTACCACGCGTACCTCGTACGAAGCCAGTTGCTGGTCCCCTTCCCCGGCCACCACAAAGAGATGGTTGGGACCGTAGTCAAGAATAATGTCCATCTGGAAGTTGCCCGTATCATCAACGACTATAGATAAAGGCCGGTCGTTAACATAAAGGGTGGCGGGAGAGCCATCCGGCACGTTTCCGCTCACCGTTAGCGTATGACCACTCACCCAATCGGGCACCGGATCGATGGTGGGGCGCTCCATGGGTTGTGCTTCAGCCAAGAGGGCAAACTGCGTGGTATGACCGATGGATGCACTTACCGTCTGGTTCATTTCGTCCTTTCTACTGACCAGAGGTACCCAAACGCCAGAGCCCGGATGGTAGTAATAAACTCGCAACGGGGCGTCTTTCGGCAAACCCAGTAGTTCAAAGTCAAAATATCGGAAAATGAGATCAGCCGGAACATCGAATACGACCCCCTGGGTCTGCCCATCGACGGTGCTAAAGAGCACCTCGTGAATCAGGCCCAAACTACGATAGCCTTTGGGCGCCTGCGAAAAAGAGAGAGGATTCAATCGTACGTGATAGGGCTGTTGGGTGGAATCTGATTTCAGCAGCAGCTGGACCCGTCCAGAAGAAGTGGTCAAGTCAGCGGGACCACCGGCGGGAACCAACGTGGGAAAGTCAGCAACGAGCGTCCGATTCCCGTAAACCGGAAAACGATAGGTACTTTCGGTACTCACCAGCACGCTGCCTTCCCACCAACCGGCGAACTCGTGGCCTGGCTTGGCGGTTGCAATGAGGGTAGCGGTGGTACCCACTTCAAAGCTGCCCCCACCTGCTACCGTGCCCCCGTTGACTGGTCTACTGCTAGCAAAAATGCTGTAGATCTGGATAGAATCTATGGCCTCTATGGTTACTGTCTTGGCCATTTGCTCATAAGACGTGATAATCTGTATATCTTCGGCGGTGATAGACTGGCAACCTACATCAGCAATGTTAACATCAGCGATGCGTGCGTTTTGGGGCAAGACGAGGCGAGAATCCGTCAGCAAGATCCTTGCATGCTGCCCTTCTTCGCCGTATTCCAAGTCATCGCCAGAGAATAGGGCCGCTATACCAACATCACTATCACAAGACGCATCGACAGAGCTTTGTCTGATGACAATGTCTCCGCCTTCCCCACTGCCACAAAGCGGTCCGGTGACGATACCATACTCTGTGCCGTATACATCGATAGTGCTGGTGACAATCTCAACATTGCCGTTGTTTGCGTAAATGCCCCTCGCGGCGTCCCACGTACCTAGGCCCCTCACCGCCTCACTGGCCTCTGCATGAATGAAGACACTATTGCAGTCCTCTATCCTAATATGGCTGGGGAAGTCAGTACCAGTCCACTCCTGGGAGCCTGACCCATAGCCAACACGAAGCCCACTTCTTTGCGCAGCAAAATTCACAGCATTGATACGTCTAAGAGTAAGACCTCCCATGATTCTCATACCATGATGTCCAGCATCTATGTTCATGGTCTCTATGTTTTGAATCAGCGTATGGCCGACAGCATCGCCGGGAGTCTCACAGCCGGGGCCAACGCGGATACCAGTATGTCTCCGCGATGTAATGTCAAGCAAAATTGCCCCGTCAATGGTAAGGTCTCCCGTTATCCTGAAGCCGGTATGGCCCGCATCCACGGTTATGGTTCCAGAGTTGGTAATCACCGCATTCCCTTGAGCACCGCTAAACGTTTCGTTTTCCTTGTCCGATCCAGGACCAATACGCACAGCATTAGAGCTTCCGCTAGTTGAAAAACTCATCAAGTCAACACCATCAATGGTGAGGTTTCCGGTCGCCCGTAGAGAGGCGCGGCGTGAGTCTATGCTGATTACGTCACAGTTTCTTATTTCCAGGTTTCCAAACCGATCACTTGGTGTATCGCGACCAGGACCGACCCGGATCCCTACGTAATTGGAGACAACCTGCAGCGTTTCAACATTCTCCACAACAAGGTCTCCTGGCGCTCTGATGCCTGTTCCTTCCGTGTCTATGATGAGGTTTCCGCTGCCAGTGATCTTCAAGTCTCCCTGGCATAATATACCAAGGTGTTCTTGATTTGCTATGTAGTTAGATGTACCCGTCACCAGAGCGATCTCCGTTCCATCCGGTACCTTGATGACGAAGTATT
>SLSY01000169.1 GCA_007130145.1 Bacillota bacterium | reverse complement strand
TTACAGATGTGCTCCGGCTCTCCCGTGGTATGACCTCCAAGTCGGCTTCCACCGGCCAGAACTTCGGTGGTGGAAAGGCGGTTCTTTGGGGCGATGCCGCCAAGGACAAGGATGAGGCGCTCTTTCGCACTCTGGGCCGCTTTGTTGAAGGCTTGCGAGGTAATTTCATCACCGGCACAGACGTAGGCACCACCGGAAAGGACTTCGTTTGGTCTCAACAGGAAACCGACTACTTGGTGGCGCTTCCCGAAAGTCACGGCGGAAGCGGTGACTCCTCTCTCACGACAGCCTTCGGCGTCTTCCGGGGGATGCAGGCTTGCTCACAGACCGTCTTTGGCAGCGACGATCTCAAGGGTCGCCGCGTCGCTTTGCAGGGAGGAGGAAAAGTTGGATACCATCTGGCCCGTTTCCTTCATGAAGCCGGCGCTCGTTTGGTCATTGCCGACATTGACCAGGCCAAAGTGGACAGGATTGTTGACGAGTTCGGCGCCAGCCCGGTGTCCTGCGATGACATCATATCCACCGCATGTGACATCTTCTCACCCAATGCTCTCGGCGGGATCCTGCACGAGGAGAGCATTCGGCGGCTTCAATGCCGTATTGTGGCCGGATCAGCCAACAATCAGCTTCTCAACACCGAGCATGCTGAACTGCTGCGCCAAAGAGATATTTTGTACGCACCAGATTACGTTATCAATGCCGGGGGTCTGATTCAAGTTGCCGATGAACTTCATGGCTTCGTTCGCGAACGTGCCATGCGCAAGACCTCCAGTCTCTATGACTTGTTGCTTAACATCTTTGCCATAGCCAAAGAACGTGATATCTGTACCGCCAGAGCAGCCGACATCATGGTTAAGGAACGGTTGGATGCTATCGGACAGCTCAAGCGTATGCAACGGGGGACGTGAGGCAACATGCTGATACTGGTCATCAATCCCGGTTCGGTCTCAACCAAACTCGCTTTGTTTTCGGGACAAGAGTTGCTGCACGAGGACAACGTCCGTCATGATGCCGGAGGGTGGAATGAGCTGCCACTTTTGGACCAACTGCCCCTGCGACAAAAAGGGATCGAGGACTTTCTTGTCCGGGCACAGGTCAGTGTCCACCAACTCGCAGCTATCGCTGCCAGGGGTGGCGTGTTGAAACCCTTGAGTGGTGGAACGTATCGGGTGAATGACCAGATGGCCCAAGATCTCAAAGCCGGGAAACGAGCGGTTCATGCTAGCAACTTAGGAGGGCTGTTGGCGCAAATGTTCGCCGACCGGGCCCAGTGTCCCGCTTTTGTGGTGGATCCTGTATCGGTAGACGAATTCACCCCTCAGGCCCGGATCACGGGATGGGCTGATATGGAGCGACAGAGCCTGTTTCATGCCCTCAATTCTCGTGCTGTTGCCCGCAAGGCCAGCGCTGCACTGGGCAAACCCTACCATCAGGCCCGGCTGGTCGTGGTACATTTAGGTAGCGGCATTTCTGTCAGTGCTCATGAGCGCGGCCGGGTAGTCGATGTTAACAACGCCAACGATGAGGGGCCCTTTTCTCCGGAGCGAGCAGGGAGTTTACCGGCACGAGCGGTGCTAGAAGCTGTCAACGAATCCGGCGCTTCCCTTCTGAGGACGCTTACTTCGTCCGCCGGTCTTTTCGCCTACCTCGGCACTAAAGATGCTCAAGCAGTCGAAGAGAGAATAGCCCAGGGCGATCAGAAAGCACGTTTGGTCTACCGGGCCATGGCCCACCAAATATGCAAGGAAGTGGGAGCCATGGTAGCGGTCTTGGATGGAGACATTGATGCCATCGTATTGACCGGCGCCATGGCCCATTCAGAGCTCTTAACCCATGATATCCTGCAGCAAGTAGGGTTTTTGGCCTTGGTCCTTCGCTATCCCGGTGAAGATGAACTGGAGGCCTTGGCCAGCGGAGCCCTGCGTGTGCTTATGGGAGAGGAAGAGGCAAAGAATTATGAATGAACCAGGCCAAGCTATCACTAGTTTTGACCAGTTGTTGCAGAGCGTTGAGAAAAGGCCAGCCAAGGTAGCCATCGCCGCCGCTGGCGATCTGGAAGCACTAGAAGCATTGCGAGATGCCAGTCGCTTGGGTTTGGCCCAGGGGGTACTCATTGGTGATGTGGACCGCATCCAGCAACTGGCCGGATGTCTCCATCTCGATCTGCGCGAACACGAAGTCATCGCAGAACGAGACACTGACCGGGCAGCGGATTTGGCGGTGCAGGCCGTTGCCAGCGGACAGGCCAATCTGTTGATGAAGGGGAATCTGGCGACCGCACAGCTCTTGCGCGCTGTGGTTGATCGCCGTCATGGACTGCGCACCGCCCGCCCCTTGAGTCACGTTGCGGTCCTCGAACTCAAGGACCAAAAGCGCCTTATCATGGTGACTGACGGAGGAGTGAACATACTCCCTGATGTTTCCCGCAAGGCCCAGATCATTGAGAACGCCGTCCATGTGGCCCACGGGTTGGGTTTTGTCAGGCCGCGCGTGGCTATACTGGCAGCCATTGAGTCAGTGAATCCAGAGATGCAGGCGACAGTGGATGCTGCCATGCTGGCAAAAATGGCGGACCGGGGCCAGCTGGATGGTGCTATCATCGATGGTCCCCTGGCCTTGGATGTTGCCATTTCCCTGGAGGCTTCAGAGCATAAACACCTAAGTAGTCCCGTTGGGGGCCAAGCAGATATCCTGGTGGCACCGAATATTGAGGCCGGGAATATCCTGCTCAAATCCATTCAATACTTTGCCGGCGCTGCCTTGGCCGGCGTGGTGGTGGGAGCCACGGTTCCCCTGATCCTGCTGTCACGCGCAGACCGGGCCGAGGGCAAATTGCTGTCGATTGCGCTGGCCAAACGTCTAGTCGAGAATTGAAAGAGAGAGGGGTATCGGGATGGAAGTATTCGCGTCAATGAAGGAATACGGACACGAGCAAGTCGTCTTTTGCTACGACAAGACCTCGGGTTTGCGAGCCATCATCGCCGTGCACGACAC
>SLSY01000043.1 GCA_007130145.1 Bacillota bacterium | reverse complement strand
TATGATTGACGAGGCAGAGGTGGCGTTCACCAACATCGAGGTGGTGTTGGGAGAAGCCCCCGATTACCCGGCAGAACATGCTGGGGGCAACTGGCTGGGTGTCGATCCCCGCCTGGTGGATGAGCTAATCTGGATGGGGTTCAACCTGTTTTCTGTGGCCAACAACCATGGAGGGGATTTTGGCCCCGGAGGTATGCTCAGCACCTTGCATGAGGTTCGCTCCCGCAATCTGGCCTATGCGGGCGGCGGGGAAACCCTCACCCGGGCTCGTCAACCGGGCTATTTGGATGCACCCAGCGCGCGGGTGGGTTTGGTGGCCGCTTCATCTACACTGCCGGCGGGCCATGCTGCGGGCGAGCAGCGCCAGGACATGCCGGGGCGCCCCGGGGTGAATCCTCTCCGCTTTCAGGCTGAATACCGCTTACCCCAGGAGGAGTTTCTCCAGTTGCAGGCCATTGCGCGCATGGTCTTGCTGGAACAGACCCGCTCTGACGAGATCAAGCACGGGGATAAGCCTGATGCGGAAGGTGAATACCGTTTCCTGGGGGCCAAATTTCTTCTTTCTGAACAAGGGGGTATGACCACCCATCCCAATGAGCGGGACGTGGCCGAAATCACTTCGTGGATCCAGGATGCCAAGCGCCAGGCGGATATGTGCTTCGTTAGCCTGCATGCTCATGAGAGTCACGTTGAGCTGACGCGACCAGCCCATTTTGTCGAGACCTTCTGCCGCGCGGCCATTGATGCCGGTGCCGATGGGGTGTTTGGACATGGCTCTCATGTCTTGCGGGGAATTGAGGTGTATCAAGGCTGTCCCATTCTCTACAGCCTGGGCAACTTCATGATGCAGTCCAGCACCATGCGCAGGGTGCCCGTGGATATGTATCGTATGTATGATGTGGATCCGTTCGATTCCACCGTGGCTGACATCTTCGATCAGCGTCAAGACCAGGAAACGCTGCGGCAAGATCCCATCTATTATGAGTCGGCTCTGGTGCGCCTGAGCTATTCAGGCAAGAAACTGACGGCGCTACGGATTCATCCGATTCACCTGGGAGTGGCGTCGCCCCGTCCCCAGCAAGGTAGGCCGCTGTTGGCGCAGGGGGCGATGGCCGCCAAGATCCTTGGCGATCTCAAGCGACTCTCGGCTCCCTATGGTACGATCATCGACCGAGACGGTGACACCGGTTATGTCCGGCTCGCCTGAGGTGAGCTTCAAAGCAGTTTCCTGGTGCGAGTCATAAGACGAGGTGAGCGGTGAAAGCCGGGTGGGAGCCGGTCGGTTGGAACCGGCTCCTACCCGCTCTTCTTCTAGGAGCGGAAGTTTGCCAGCGCCTCTCTCTCTTCGTCGTTCAAGCGCAGAATGGCTCCCATGGTGTTGATGCCCACAAAGCCAAAGGAGCAGATAATCTGGGTGAAGGTGGCCGGATCCATGGCCAGATCTTCTTCCCAGGAACGCAGCATGCGGGCGCCAGTGTAGAAGGAAAGGGCGTCGCCGGGCATGCGTAGGTGCGCCCGCACCTGGGAACGGGCGGTGAACTCATTGACCTTGAGCTGATGATGATACATGTCGAAAATATCGTCTGCGGGTCTGTTGTGGTAACCCAGTTCCATCACGGCCCGCACCCGGGCAGCGCAGAATAGTACCCGGCGCGCCGTCGCCAAACGGGCCACGTCATCTTCATGGGAGGGGGCCATGAGCATCTCGGTACGGTGGGCTACGCCTTCCACCAAGGGTCGAGAAAGAGGCAAATAGAGCAGGAAGGTCTCGGGGAGACGCTGTTGTCCGCTGAGCACGAAATGGGCGTGATGCCCGGGATATCCTTCGTGGGCCATGGTGCCCCAGAGAATCGCTCGGCTAAAGGCACTGTAGTTCTCCGCATTCAGACCAATGCGGCCTTCCAGCCCTGCTTCGTGTACGTTGCCCCCCATGTAGACGGCCGTGGGACAAAACTCGAGGTAATCGGGGGTAGCTACCACCTGACACGCTTCACCCGCTGGGAGGCGTATGTACTTGCGGGCTGCTTCTCTTACCCGGTCCAAAACGACGCGACCTTCCTCCAGCATGGTCTGGGCGGACGTATAGGGAGGGGAGAGCTTCTCCAAGACAGTGGAAGGATGATCCTTACCGCCGCCCAGGGTTTGGGCTCCGTCTACATACTCCTGCCAGCGCCGGTCAAAGTCTTCTTGATACCAAGAGAGAATGTAGTCCAAATCCAGGGCCAGACTCTCGCCTACCACCCGGGCAAAGGGCGCAGCACTGACCTCTTCTCCTGCCTCGGCACCTTGGGTTTTGGACTGACGTATCAGGCCCTTGAGGGCACTTTGCGCCCGCTCCAGTCGCGCCCAGAGGCGCCGGCTCTCGTCGTTACCAAGGAAGGATTCCACCCGGCTCGGTGACGCTTGCCGTTCGGTAATGGCTTTCAACGCGGTTTCACTGGTGTTGATCAGTTCTTGGCGGGCGGTGGGAGAAAGATCGGGCAAGCGACCCGAGAGTACATCGACCACCGCTTGGATCTGCTCGAAGCGTTCGCTTTGGTGCCGGCAGTGTTTGAGGCACTCATCCCCCTCGAGGTCATCGATTTTCTTGAGTCCTCCCGCCAGACCAGATAAGTAATGGTGGGGCATGTGCTGGTGTTCGGACAGGTTGAAGGAGAAGGAAGTCAAAAGAGATTCAAAGTGATGGTGCCAAAAGGGACGGAGCGATGAGGTCTCGATTTGCTGACTAAGGTCCTCCAGTTCCCTCCTTACTCGTGCAACATTGTCTTCACTGGGAACGAACAGCTGGTCCTCAAATCCATAGTCGCCCTGATACTGCCGGACCAAGTGGGCGATGTCCTGATCCAGTGTGCGCGTGGCCGAATGGATGAAGGGGTTTGATTCGTTCTGAGGCTTCATATGTCATGCTCCTTTCCGTATGAAGAGGCCCCGTTAGCGGTAGCAGATGCTCAACCGGTAGAGCCTCCTATCCTCGAGATAGCCGGCGCTTCGTCCTCTTACCCTCACACGAAGGCGGGGAGAGGAAGATA
>SLSY01000201.1 GCA_007130145.1 Bacillota bacterium | reverse complement strand
TGTTCCAACAGGTCATCATCTTCCAGGTCAAATACGATCAGCAAGCCATCGGCCATCCGCATTGTCGCCAGCAACCAGGGCGGCATAAACTCCCGCGATAGGGGAGGATAATCGAGCACCTGGATCTGTACATTTTCATAGCGTACCATACCGGGTTGCGGCATGCGCGTGGTAAAGGGATAGGAAGCGATATCCGGCTCAGCTCCACTGAGGGCTGCCAGGAGCGAGGACTTTCCACTGTTGGGTGGTCCCACCAGCGCGATCTGTCCGGCCCCTTCGCGGTCAATGATATAGGCCGGTTTCTTCTTGGGCCCCTTCGACTTGCGTTGCGATTCCACCTTGAGCTTGGCCAAGCGTTTTTTGATGTCAGCCTGCATTTTCTCGGTACCCTTATGCTTGGGTATGGTGGAGAGCATTTCTTGCAAGGCCATGATCTTCTCTTCGGTGGTCTCTGCCTGCCGAAAGCGCTCTTCAGCGGCTTTGAAATCAGGAGATAGATTCGCCGGCAATACCCGCACCCTCCTTGGCTTGTGGTTGTTTCTCTATATATTACCACAAAGCAGTAGTGAAAACCTGCAGCAGGGTTTGAGGTCATCGTCGCCGAATGAGCTTCCTTGCCGGGGACGTTCATTACTCCAAGACATCCATCCCTTCCCCCTCATCGTGCTTGCTCCCCGGACATTTCACGAAGGAGAGAATGCATGTGGACTTTGAGCTGGGACCGGAACATCGTTTGCTTCAACGCACGGTGAACGAGTGGGGAAACCGCCGGGTGGCCCCACATATCCAGGAGCTGGATGCGCGCGGCACCTTCGATCGAGACATCCTCAAGGAAATGGCTGACCTTGGGCTTTTAGGCTTGTGCATCAACGAAGCGCACGGGGGGGCCGGTTTGGATTACATCGCGTTGGGATTGGCCTGTGAGGAACTAGAGTACTTCGATACCTTCTTGCGCGTCATTCTCTCGGTGCATCTGGGGTTGAACTCGCTAACCATTGCTACCTGGGGCAATGATGAGCAAAAGGCGCGTTACTTGACCCCCCAGGCCAAGGGCGAGCTCATTGCCACCTATGCCCTCACCGAACCGGACGCTGGCTCTGACGCTGTGGGTATCCGTACCTATGCGCAGCGCCAGGGCACCGACTATATTCTCAACGGGGAGAAGATGTGGATTTCCCTGGCCGACGTGGCCGATGTATTCTTGACCTTTGCCTGGACTGACCCCCAAAAGCGCGAGGCCAGAGACCATACCGGCATCACCGCCTTCCTGGTTGAGCGCAAAATGCCCGGGGTGAGCACCCGCACCATTCACGGCAAGCTGGGCATCCGGGCGGGCAATACTGGCTCCATCGTATTCGACGACGTATATGTCCCCGTCGAGAACAGGCTGGGCCAAGAACATGAGGGCTTCAAGATCGCCATGTCAGCCATCGATCAGGGCCGCTATACGGTGGCGGCGGGCGCCACGGGTCTTGTTCGCGCCTGCCTGGACGCTTCGGTCAAGTACGCCAAGGAACGATCCACGTTCGGCGTTCCCCTGGGTCAACACCAGCTGATCAAGGAGATGATCGCCGAGATGGTCAAAAACTATGATGCGGCCCGCCTACTTTACTTGCGTGCCGGGTGGATGAAGAATGAAGGACTGCGCAATACCCGGGAAACGGCACTGGCCAAGTGGTTTGCCTGCGACGCGTCAGAACGGGCCGCCTCCGATGCGGTGCAGCTTCACGGCGCCTACGGGTACAGTGATGAGTATCCGGTCGAGCGCTTCTACCGCAATTGCAAGGGTGCGGTCATCTACGAGGGCAGTCGCGAAATTCAAAAGCTATTGCAAGCTGACTACGCTCTGGGCCTCCGCGCCGACCGCCCGGTGCGGGCTATGCTCCCTCCCCATCCTTTTACCAACGCGTGAGGTTGTGTCCGAATGATGAAGCGGTATAGAATGAGGGAGGTAATGAGTGTTCTTCGGCAAGGCCGGAGCACTCTCTACATTGCTCGGCGTCCACCAGCCCGCCGGCGCCGGTGATTGGAGCTATGAATATGACAAAGCATCTCCCAGAATACACCAACCAGATCTTCCACGCCTCCAGTGAGTGCATGGCGGCACTGCCTGACGAACGTGTGAGCCTCACGGTTACCTCTCCTCCTTACTGGAACGCTATCGATTACGATCGTCATGCAGAAGATGACAAGCAGCCCTACCGCACCCGCAGCTATAACGTGGGTTATGAGGACTACGAGCAATATCTGCACTGGCTTGGCCAGATTAGCCGCGAAGTCTGGCGCGTGACCCGTCCGGGAGGCTTCTATGCACTCGTGATCGGCACGGTACTTCTGGACGGGACCCATTATCCGGTTCCCTTTGACGTGACCCACCGGTTAACCCGGGACGGCTGGGAGTTTCGCCAAGACATCGTGTGGAATAAGGTGACCGGCGGCGTAAAGCGGGCGGGTAGCTTCATCAAGCGGCCCTATCCAGGGTACTTCTACCCCAATATCATGACCGAATATATCCTCATCATGCGCAAAGCAGGTCCTCCCCTCTATCGCAGTGCCAGCCCGGCAGCAAAGGAAGATGCGCGACTACCCATTGGTCGGGTCTTCACCAACGACATGGCCAACTCAGTCTGGCACATCGCCCCCGTGCCACCGGGTCACTTGAAGCACCCCTGTCCTTTCCCTGAAGAAATCCCGTGGCGCCTAATCCGGCTCTACTCCTACCCGGGTGATTTGATATTGGATCCCTTTGCCGGTTCAGGACAGACTTTGAAGGTCGCGCACTATCTTGACCGTCTATACACAGGGTATGAAATCAATCTGAAATACGTCGAGCTGGCGCGCCAGCGCATTGCTGAGCCCCCGGCCTTACGTCCGAAACAGCTGATCGCCCACTTTGAGCGACTGGCGTGGGATGCTAAAGCTACGGAGTGAGACCAACGGGAGGCACCGCCGGGGCCGTGCCTCCCGTCACCCTTTTACGGCAGCTGAAGAAGTCTGTCCACTGTGTCCAACGAAGTGAAACCACAGGAAAAGA
>SLSY01000230.1 GCA_007130145.1 Bacillota bacterium | reverse complement strand
TTCAAACTCACCCAGCTACTTTTTCCACCACGCGTAGGAAATTTCCGCCCAAGATGCTCTTGACCTCTTCGTCTTTGTATCCCCGAGCGAGCATACCTTCGGTTAAGCGTCCAAAGGAGCTAGCGTCGGGTATGACTTCGCCGCTGTCGGGAGCTGCCGTGAAGCCGTCAAAATCAGAGCCGATGCCTACGTGCTCGACGCCGCAAAGACCCGCTATATGGTCCATGTGATCGATGAGCCGTCCCAGCGATGCCTTGCCCTTGGGATCCATGAAGGGAGGGACGAAGACAACGCCCACTACGCCGCCCTTGTCCGCCAAAGCCTGCAATTGCTCATCCTTTAGATTGCGGCGGTGGGGGCACAGAGTGTAGGCGTTGGAATGGGAGGCGATAAATGGCGCCGAGCAGTTCTGGGCTACATCCCAGAATGATGCCTCATTGAGGTGAGAAACATCCACAATCATGCCCAGCCGGTTCATTTCGTTGACTACTTCGAAACCAAAAGGAGTGAGGCCCTGGGGCGAGTGTTCTTCGTCCACACCGTTGGCAATTTCATTGGGATGATTCCAGGTCAAACCCATGGCCCGCACACCCAAGCGATAATACATCCGCAAGAGTTCGAGCTGGCCTTGTATGGCCTCGCCCCCCTCAATGCTCAGAAAAGCTGAGACATCGCCGTTGGCCTTGGCCTGGCGAATGTCTTCGGCACAGGTGGCCAGGACGAATCCTTCACCTCGTTCCAATTCGCGGTAAAAGGTGTCGAAAAGACGCAGCATCTTAGCCGCTGCATTGGTCGTGCGTTTGCCCGGATCGATGACTCCCATGGCAAAGATCTGGCAGGTAATGCCTCCCTCCTGAAGCCGGGGCAGATCGACCTGACCTTGCTGATTGCGCTGGCGGAAGTCCCGTTTTCCCGCCATGGGTAGTATGGTGTCGCAGTGACCGTCAAAGATAATCGCTTCACTGTGCAGCTGGGTTGCTCTCGTATTGCTGCTCATCGGCACTCTCCCTTCCCGCCGTTGGTGGATGCTGGTTGATTTCTGCCTTGAGGCGGTTATACCTTCTCTTAGAGCGAGGACATGCTACTGCGTGCATGGCAGCGGGTCAGAGAAGGCCACGGTCGGGCCTGGACATGCACAGGACCACAAGCATGCTGGCGCCGGATGAGAAAACCAGAGGCCAGCGTGAGACGCCTGGTATCAGCTGGTCCTCCTCTGCAGCTGGTCGGCCATACCGGGACGCTTACCGTAGTCACGCAGGTAGGCCAAGGCTGCTGCGGTCAGAAGCGACGCTCCAATCAGCTCAACTGACTCTTCCAGTAACCAATCGACCAAGAAGAAATGCAGCATGTATTGATCCCAAGAAGGAGGAACCAACAGCTGGCCGCCTGCCAACACTCGGTGAACCATGCCGCCGAAAGCAGCATACCATTCGTTGATATGGCGTGATGCCGAAGCAAAGCCTGCCACGCCATAGAGGGCGCAGCCGGTCAGCAGATACAGGGCTGTTAGGCGGGAGCGGAGCGGATAGCGCCAATAGCGGAGCACAGCGTACACCGGCAACAAAGACAACCCTACGTAGTAAAGGAGCTCAACGGTGGTCTTGAGGCGCTGGGGTGAGCGGTCCGGAAACAGTGTGACGGACAGTGCGGCAAGGTAATGACGCGGGTTACCGGCATCTTCAATCAGCATGAGTGCGGCGGTGATGCCCATGAGGAGCCAAAAGAGAGCGGCGGCGTTCTTGCCGTCGCCCCAGAGGCGCCCGGCCAGAGAGCACGCTGCTACACAAGCGCAGCTGAGCATGAGCCACTGCGCGATCTCGGTGGCTCCACCTTCCTCGAAGAGATAATACCAAGTAACCGGAATCGACTGGCGTTGGGCCAGCCAATCGCGCAAGCCCCAGAGGTTATTGGCATCGACCACGAGAAACAAAGTCCAGGCGATGAGCAGGTAGAACAGGGCTATGATGACCGGAACATGCGGCCAGCAGTCCCTCCAATACTTGCGAGTCCTGTCCTTCATCGCTTTGATTCCTCCTAGTATGGGTGGGTTCAACCAAAAAAGCAAGGCAGCACCCTTCCGCGTGCCGCCTTGCTGCCGGTCGCATGATTACCTGCCGGCTCGGTGTCGTGCGAGCTGGCGCACAGACTGGCGCGTCGTCTGGGGTGCATGGGGCATGCACTGATCCTTCCATTCCTCCGGGAGCAACTCTCTGATCTCCGCGCGGATGCGGCTTTTGAGATCCAGCATGTCGGCCCTCAGGGTATCCATCTGTTCGTGTTCGGCGCTGCCTCGTAAGGCGTGCAGCTTGTCTTTGATCTCATCCCGTTGCGCTTTGAACGCGGCGCGCAAACGTTCAATCCTGTTTGCGACGTCTGCGTCCACTTCTTGCATGATGCAAGGATTGGACGCGGCCCAGACCAGCTGGGTTCCCAGGAGCATGACAAGGGACACGACCAGCACAGCTGCCATGGACTTTCTCATCGAATCACCTCCTTACTTAATGATAGGCGATGACTGTTGAGAAGCCATGGGCAAGATGTCAAGATACTGTTAAGATACGCACTCCCATGCCAGTGGCCTGAGACAAGACTCCATCACTCCTATGGTAGCGCATTTGGCCTTTGATCACAAGAAAGACATGGCCCACAGCAGGTCATCGCGGGGAGTCGGGGAAGAAGGAGGGGAGTCGAACTCACAACCCAGGGAACCACGTTCCCGGACAAGGAGTGGTGAACATGGAAGGCCGCGTGCCGGAGACCTATTACCGAAAGCGTCTGGAGAAAGTTAAGGCCGTTCTTGACGGTGAACCCCTTGATGCCTTGCTGGTGATGAACCCGGCGCAAAAGGGGTACCTATCGGGTTTTACTAGCGGGGTTTTCATTGCACCGGGAGGAGTCATCCTCATGACCGGCTCCGACCAGCCCGATTTCTACCTTACCGGAGGCACCGACTTTGAGGAATGCAAGAGTGTTCTCGGCCCGCTGGGGTGGGAAGTAAGGGCCTTTTATGGCTCAAGAGGGGAGACCGTGCATCAGTTGGTGC
>SLSY01000163.1 GCA_007130145.1 Bacillota bacterium | reverse complement strand
ATCACCCCCTTCCGGTGGGTTTACCATAATGGCCAGTTCACCGCTTCCCCCGAAGAGGCGGAAGTACCTCTTGGCGTTATCACACAGGCCGTCAAGGAGACCCGGGCCATTGCCCGCAAGGCCAAAATCGATGTGGATTTGGAGTGGGTCTGGGACGGGCATCAGCTTTACTGGGTGCAGATGCGCCGCATTACCACCCTGGGGCAGGCCCGGCTCTATTCCAACCGGATTTCCCAGGAGGTACAGCCAGGATTGGTAAAACCTCTTATCTGGTCCATCAACATCCCTATGGTCAACGGGGTCTGGATTGATTTGCTAACGGAAATTATCGGGCCGAATCAGCTGAATCCCTTCGATCTCGCCCGTTCTTTTTACTACCGAGCCTATTTCAACATGGGCCTGCTGGGAGAGGTTTTTGAAAGCATAGGCTTCCCCGCCGAGTCCCTGGAGATCATGTGGGGGTTAGCGCCCAGGAGAAGCGGACAGAAGATGGCCTTTCGCCCCAGCCCCCAGGCCCTGCGCCTGCTGCCCCGCCTTCTTTGGTTTGCCTGGAGCAAATGGCGCTTATCTTCCGTCCTGGACCGCAATTTGCCGAAGCTGGAGGCAGCCTTCAGCGCCATTGACCTGGCGTCCATACCGGAAAAATCCCCCCGGGAGCTCCTGGCAGGGATTGAAACCCTGTACCAGTTGAACCGGGAGGCAGCCTATTACAATGTGCTAGCACCCATGCTCAGCATCATCTACTCCTATTGGCTGCGGACCCGGCTGAGCCGCCTCGGGGTGGACTTTGCTACCCTGGACATGGGGGTGGACACCCCGGCCTTTCATCGCTTTGACCCCAACCATCATCTGAAGGACCTAAGCAGGGCTTTCCAAGATCTTCCTCCGGAAGGAAGGACCCGCATATCCGAAGCCCCTGAACAGGATCTGGCCGGCGAGGAAGGTTTTGAGGAGTACAACGCAAGAGTGATGGCGCTCCTGCAAGATTTCGGCCATTTGAGCGACAGTGGTAATGACTTCTCCCGGCGGCCCTGGAGGGAAGATGTGGGCCTGGTAACCCGGATGGCCGTGGAGTATATGCCTCCGGCGAAAAGTAGAAGCAACCGGCAGAATTTTTCCTCCCTGAAGATCCCCCCCTTGAAGCGCTGGTGGATGGGTATTTTGTACCGCCGGGCTCGGCAGTTTGCCCTGTATCGGGAACATATCAGCTACATCTATACCTTGGGTTACGGCCTTTTCCGGCCTTATTACCTGGCTTTAGGGGAGCACTTTGTCAAGATGGGGTGGTTGGGTAACAAGGAAGATATCTTTTATCTGAGCCGGGATGAGATTGAGGGGGTCGTCGAGGGCACACTGGCTCCCCAAAACCCCGCCCGACTGGCAGAACAACGTAAAGAGGAAATGGAGGAAGCCCGGGACTTGATTCTGCCTGAACTGATTTTCGGCGATGAGGCTCCACCCCCCGAAGTCCCTTCCCTGCAGACCCTTACGGGAGTCGCCACCTCCCGGGGATATTCCCAGGGTCGGGTCAAAGTGGTTCGGGGCTTTGAGGACTTCTCCAAAGTGGAATCTGGTGATATCCTGGTAATCCCCTATTCGGAGGTGAGCTGGACACCCCTCTTCGGGAGGGCCGCCGCGGTGGTGGCCGAAGCCGGGGGAATGCTTTCCCATAGTTCCATCGTGGCCCGGGAGTACGGAATCCCCGCAGTGGTCTCGGTTACCGGAGCCCTGCAACTGGAGGATAACGTACTGGTCCGGGTGGACGGTTACCGGGGAGTCGTTTCCGTGCTGGCCGGGGAAGGTCCTGCTGCCGGACAGGAAGGAGAAAACGATGAATGTACTGCTAGCAGAAAACCTCCAAAAAGAATATGAACTGGGGCAACACCTGGTGAAGGCCCTGGATGGAATCAGCCTGAGCATCGCACAAGGAGAGTTTGTGGGGATCATGGGCCCCTCGGGAAGCGGCAAGTCCACCCTGCTGCACCTGTTGGGGGGGCTGGACCAGCCCAGTGCAGGGGAAATCACCCTGGCCGGCGAGCAAGTTGCCCTGCTTTCAGATTACCAGGCCACCCTGGTACGGAGGAGGAATGTGGGGTTCGTCTTCCAGTTTTTCAACCTGCTGCCCACCCTATCGGCGGAGGAAAACATCCTTCTACCTCTCATCATTGACGGCCAGAAACCCCAAGCCCATGAGGACCGGCTGGACATGATCCTCAAGCGAGTCGGCTTGCAAGAGCGCCGGCACCACCGGCCGGACCAGCTGTCCGGCGGGGAGCAGCAGCGGGTGGCCCTAGCCAGGGCGTTGATTACCCGACCTGCCATCGTCCTGGCGGATGAGCCCACCGGCAACCTGGACACCCAGACGGGCACGGCCATGATGCTGCTGCTTCGGGAATCCGCCAAAGACCTGAACCAGGCCATCATCATGGTGACCCACGACCCCCGGGCCGCAGCGTACGCTGACCGGGTTGTGTTTCTGCGGGATGGCCGGGTCGTCCAGGAGATCACGTTCTCTGCGGATGCTGATCTCTCCATGAGGCTTCGTCATGTGATCATTACCCAGGAGGAATTGGAGGCGTAAGATGCTTCTTACACGGTACATCACCTTTCGCTCGCTGGCTACGCGAAAACTTCGAACCTTCCTGACCCTCTTTGCCATCGCCTTGGGGGTAGCCGGCATTTTTTCCATCCACTCTACCAACCAAAGTGCCTACATCTCCATCACCCGCCTATTTGAAGGCACCTCCGGGCGGGTCAGCCTGGAGGTCCGCAGTGCCGCCAAGGTCGGCGGCATCCCCCAGGAATTGCTGGAGGTGGTTCAGGCCAAAGAGGGGATCGATTGGGCCGTTCCCATCCTCATTCTTCCCGCCACCCTGCCGGGAGAAACACCGGTAGAACTAGACTTGACCTTTTTCGGCGCCGGTGCAGGGGGCCTGATCCTCCACGGCATTCACCCCGAAGATGATCCTAAGGTCCGGGATTACGAGATTACCCAGGGGCGGTTCCTTTCCCCCGGTGCTTCCAGCCGCGAGGTGGTCCTGGTGGAAGATTATGCCCGGGAGCAGGACATTGCGGTAGGCCAGGATGTGACAATACTAACAGGTTCCGGGTTGGTGGATCTGAAGGTGGCAGGGTTTATCGCCAGGGATGGGGCCGGATTGACCAACATGGGTAAGTTCGGTGTCCTGGAGCTGGCACTTGCCCAGGAACTGGCGGACCGGGAAGGGGAACTAGACCACATCGATATCGTTGCCGGGGTTGAAGGTGGCCCAGCCTCTCTGGAAGAACTTCGTGAGAGTCTGATCGCGAGCCTCGGAGAGGCGTACACCGTGGTGTACCCGGCCAGCCAAGGGGACCGGATGGCCCAGATGCTCAGCGGCTACCAGATCGGTCTCAATTTTATGGCAGGCATCGCGCTTTTTGTGGGAGCTTTTCTCATTTATAACGCTTTTTCCATGACGGTAGTGGAACGGACCCGGGAGTTGGGCCTGCTGCGTTCCGTGGGGATGACCCATCGCCAGGTGACAGCCGAAGTTATGATAGAAGGGGTCCTTCTGGGGGCCCTGGGGGCCGTGGCCGGAGCAGGAGGCGGGGCCCTGATGTTCAGGGGCTTAGTGGAACTGATGTCTCAAATCACGGGACAGGAGCTGGAAGTGGGAGGCCTTCCCCTGGGGATAATGGCAGGCAGCATGGGGGTGGGAATGACGGTTACCCTTCTGGCGGCTGCCCTGCCGGCCCGGCAGGCCGGGCGCATTTCTCCCCTTGAGGCCCTAAGGCTGCGAGGGCGTTCCGATGATCGTTGGCTGCTCCGGTACGGCTGGATCGCCGGCACCGCCCTGCTGGCCGCTTCTGCCGGTATTTTGATATGGAACCCTTTTCCCTATGACGTCCAGTTCCGGTTGGGCAGTCTCACAGTTTTTTCCCTGTTTTTCGGTGCCATGCTGGTTATCCCGGTGACCTTGCAGGCCTGGCAGTCCCTGTGGCGGTGGCCCTTCCGCCTGGTCTTCGGCGGGGTGGGAGACATCGGAACCCGGAACCTGGAACGGGCCCCGAAACGCACCATGCTGACATGCGCCGCCCTGCTGGTAGGGGTCTCCATGATTGTGGTAACTCAGGGCATGACGGGCTCCTTTACCGCAGACCTTTACCCCTGGATCGACGCGTATATCGGAGGGGATGTGATCTTGGGCTCCTCCGTTCCCCTGAACCGGGACTTGAAAGAGAAACTGGAGTCCCTGGCCGAGGTGGATACGGCCGCCCCGGTCCGGTATATTCAGGTTTCCTGGCAGGGAGAAAGGGAGGTGGAAGAGATCAGCTTCATGGCTGTTGAACCGGACTCTTATACAGCTGTGACCCGGTTTGTCTTCAGCGATCCCGAAGTCCAGGGAGAGAAGGCGGTGGCAGAGCTGAGCCGGGGCAGGGCCCTCTTCATCTCCAGCGTGATCTCGGAAAAATACGGCCTCAACCCTGGAGACGATATGAGGCTGGTAACCCGGGAAGGGGAGAAGGAATTCCGGATAGCTGCCGTGGTCCTGGACTTTTTCAATCAGGGCCTGGGAGTAACGGGAAACTGGGCTGACCTGGAGGAACTCTTTGACATTCATGATGTCAACACCTTCCTGATCAAAGGAGCGGAAGGGGTGGAGATCCAGGAAGTGATGACCCGAATAGCCGAAGATTACCAGGAAGAATACCAGTTGGTCATCGAATCCAACCAAGCCATAAAGCAGCGGGCGGGCGAGCTGATGAACCAGGCCTTCGGGATGTTTGACATACTCGGGATTATTGCCGTCATGGTGGCAGCCCTGGGTGTGGTTAATACCCTGTCCATGAGCGTGGTGGAAAGGACCCGGGAAATTGGCATGCTGCGAAGCATAGGCATGACCCGTTTCCAGGTGGTTCTGATGATCCTGGCCGAGGCGGCCCTTTTGGGGATTATCGGGGGACTCTTGGGCCTGGGCTTTGGTGTGGTTTTGACCCGCATCTTTCTGGCGGCCATGGGTGCTATGTCCGGGTATGTGCTACCCTTTATTCTGCCGGTACGGGCCTTCTGGCTAAGCCTTTTCGTAGCCCTGTTGACTTCACAACTAGCGGCTCTGCTGCCTGCCCTTCGGGCGGCCCGGACCCCCATGCTGTCAGCAATCCATCACGAGTAAGGAAAGCGGTCTCATCAGAGCCATTAGGCCGTAAACCACCCCGAGTTTCCAGAGAATCGGTGAGTTGCGTCCGCCTTGCCATGGCCATGGCTTCCTCGCGCTGACGGTGCAACCTTATCGAACTTGGCTGGTGTTAAGTTATCGATCGGCTCGATCAACCTCGACGTAGGTCAGACCAGTAACCTACAGTCCGCTAGGCTCACAGACTCCTGCAAGACCGTAGCCCCGTTGAAAGCAGCGCTAGACCCAACTGCCCGCCGGGTGCCTCCCGCAGTCCTTACATGGTCCTCCCATCTGAGCCCGGATCAAACCAGCACTACGAGCATTGGGATAAAGCGAGTGGTGAGATGATCGAGTAGACCCTCTATGTCAATAGGCCAAGCAAAGAAGCCTTGAAAGACTCCATAGTCTAAGCGGCCAGAGCGTGTCTGGCCTTGGCTTCGAGAAACGTCTCTCGGCAATAGGGCTCTGGGTTCTGCCCCATGGCGTAGCTGATCCGAGCCCAGTTGTTGGAGAGTGCCCGCACAGCGACACCATGGCTTTTTCCTTGTGCACGTTTGCTACGGTAGTAGTCTCGAGCTCAGGGTTCGGATTGCACCGAAAGCCAGGCAAAGCGGTAGAGGGCATCGCGAAGAGGCTTGATGCAGGCCCTGCGCTTACGCACCCGGACATAGCGCCCACTCCAAAAGGGCACCGGAAAGGTACCTGCCAGCGCCGCTACGCTCTCGTGGGAGGAGTAACGGCCTCGGTCATCGCCCCATTGTGCCAGCACTCGCGGAGCCAGACGCATCCCGGCCCCCGGAAGGCTCTGGAAGAGCTAACTGTCAGAATGAGTCGTATAAAACCGTTGGATCTCCCGCTCATAGTCGCGGATGGCATCGACCAGCGCCAACATGAGCCGGGACCGGGCTCGACTCGCGACGAAATGGGCGCGAAGGGGAGAATCCTGACGCAGGGTCAAGACTTTCTGCATGGTTCCCCGAGGCCGGGGGTGACGGTGATGTTTGAAGAACGCCACCAGCTCCTCGAGATGAGTCGCTTCCAGGTGCTCCAATGTCGGATAGGCCTGGAGGAAAGCCACGATAACCGGCTGGTTGAGTTTGCTGAAGACCTGCAAAGCCAGGGGTAATCTTTCAGGCAGGCGGTCAGCTGGTTGAGTAACCGGGTCTGCTGTTGCACCAGGCCCGCCTGATCCCGCGTCAACAGTTTGAGTTCCTGTACCAAGGGATGGTCCGTCTCCAGTCGGCGCAGACGGTCGTGTTCCTGTAGCCCGTAGCGAGCGAGCAGAGCGGCATCGATGGCGTCCGTCTTGGCCCGGGCCGGCAGGCCTCCCCGGGTAAGAACGAATACGTTTCCCGCACGCCCGCTCTGTTTACAGCACCGCCCTTTGACCCATCTTGGGCTTTACCTTGTAATGCAAGCTCGCCCGAACGGTACTGCCTCATTCCAGAATTCGTGCTCCTCAGGCCGCGGTTTTGCCTCCAGCTTCCTTCGGATTCTGCATCACCACGGACACCCTTACCTTCGGCTAGGGGTTGTACGGGGTCACCCTCCCCACGGGACTTCCACCCGCTAGCATTCGCCCATGCCGGGCGCACCCCCAAAAGAAGGCCACTCCATATGAGCGGCCTTCTTCTCTACGGCTTCAACGCTGTGTATGAGCCAGATATTTCTCCACCGCTTCGACAAAGAACGTAGCAGCATTGATGTAATGCTCCTGTCCCTGTTTTTGGGTCATAGCCTTGAGTTCATCCGCACTCCGTAGCAACGCTTCCAAGATACTTCCCAAGGCCTGGTGCGCATCGGTAAGACCGGCGGGAGGAGCAAATCCCACGACAGCGTCATGTTGCGCTTTGACCGTCTCATACAGTTCGGTTGCCTTCTCCTCTAGGCCGCCATTTCGTCCCATCTGATAGTCATCCCATAGCTTAGCCTTGTCAATGATGGTAGTCGCGACGAACCCATACGCTTTTTCCAGGGTATCAAGAGCTGCTGCGTCGGTTGATTCCAGGATGATTTCTTTGCCGGGAATCTTAATCTGATTGACAAAGACATCTCTCTTAATGGATTCTGCCACCCGCTGTGCCGCGTCTCTCTCTGTATAGAGACCACAAACCACCCGGTAGAACTCATCACCCATAGGACCCATAACAAAAGCAGGCACCCCTTCATCCTGCAGAGTACGAGCCTTCTGTGCGGCTCCGTCTGCCTTTCCGAAGGCACCCACCTGCACTCGTTGCAGCTCCAGTTCCGGCAAGGCCACCGTAATCTTGTTTGTGCTGGGAGTCGTTGCAGGCGGATCGTCGGCATGTGATGGTGCGTCAACCGGCTCTTGAGGACTAAAGAGAACTTGCATCACCACCCGGCCCAGATGGTAGCCCGCGACAACGGCCACCACTGCTGCTACCACCAGGAGAACAGCCATGAGGGCCATGCTCTGCCTCCTGGTCGGCTTGCTCCTTCGCCTCATCATCATCTCCCCTTCCGTACTAATGAGTTGAAACCAACTTGCGGGCCAGGCAGTTCCCGCGTTGATCAATAAATGAGAAGACTCTGCGTCCAGCTTGTTTCCCAATCAACCCCTTTGGCACCAGCACCATGTCTAGGGGATGCGTACCGATCAAAGTCACGGCTTCGTCAGGCTTCGGTTCTCGAAGCCTGATTTGGACCACCAAATCACCGCATCTTTTTTCCACCTTCTCTATCGCTATGCCATAGCCACCGGTGGGACATGGACCTTGATGCGCCGCAATCAGGAAGTAGCGGTCAAAATCGACTCGGGGTGTGTAACCCTCCAGGCCGTAAGTTCGCATAAACTGCTGTTCGTTTGAGAAGACCCGAAACTGCATGGGCTTTTCCAGCTGCATGTGATTGGTTACAGAAAGAGCAATCCTTCGGAAATTCGGCATCAGCGTCTCCCTCCTGTCGCCACCATTACAGCTGGATGCCTACAGGAATATATTCATCTATAACCAAACTATGCAAGGTAAATACCCGTCCGCAGAAAAGAGCGAACACGGCCTATCAAGTACAATGAGCCTGCCACACAGACACAATCCTCAGCGTGCGCTCTTTGGCGAGCCATGGTAACCGCGCGATAGACATCCCGCTCGACCGTCACCGGACATCCCCGCTTCTCTATGGCCTTTGCCAACACTTCGGGCGCCAGTGCCCGTGGTGAATCGGGAAGCGTGGTAATGACTTCGCTGCATAGTGGAATGAGTTCATCGAGCAGAGGATCCACTTGCTTATCCTCTAGCACCCCCAAAACCAGGATCAAACGCCGGTAGCTAATGATATCACCAAGGGCCGCTGCCAGTGCTCGTGCTCCTTCCACATTGTGTGCTCCGTCGATTAGCACGGTAGGCTCCGTACCAAGCACTTCCAGACGTCCGGGCCACTGGGTCTTGAGCAGACCCTGTCGCATGGCTTCTTCGCTGACAGGAAACCCTCTTTGACTCAAAGCTTCTGCGGCCGCCACCGCCAGTGCTGCATTCTCCTGCTGATGGCGACCCAAAAGCGGAACGAACAGACCTTCATACTGCCTTGCGACGGTATGAACGTGTATGACCTGACCCTCCATGCTGCTTTCGACCTCTTGCCAAGTGATCTGTTCGCCTATCCGCGCCACCGGCACCTGCAACTGGCGACTTACCTTCGCCACCACATCAAACGCCTCCCCCTGCGCCCCGGTAACCACCGTGCTGTGAGGTTTTATGATGCCCGCCTTCTCAAAGGCGATCTTCTCAAGCGTATCGCCCAGCTGTTGCATATGGTCCCATCCGATATTGGTGATAACATTGACCCGGCCATTGACAACATTGGTCGCATCATAACGCCCTCCCAGGCCCACTTCTAAAGCAACGATATCGGCTTTTTGCTGGCGAAAGAACTCAAAGGCCAGCGCAGTAACAGCTTCAAACTCGGTGGGGTGTTCGGCAGCGGCAAACCAGCGATCAATGCACCGGGCCAAGTCTGAGACCAGCCGGACCAGTGTGTCCGGGTCTATGTCCTGGTGATTGAGACGGATGCGCTCACTGAACTGTTCCAAATAAGGAGAGATATAGCGACCCGTCCGATAACCGGCCTCTGTGAGAATACTGGCAAGCATGGCGGTAACAGAACCCTTGCCATTGGTGCCAGCAACATGAACCGCGTGCCAAGCATGATGGGGATTCCCCATGCGGTCCAAGAGTCGCTCTATGCGGGAAAGACCCAAATGGGATCCAAAGCGGTGCAATGAATGCAGATAGGCTAAGGCCTGTTCATAAACCATCGTTTCCTCCCGAACAAACGGCGGGGTTTCCCCGCCGCGATATCATAGTCGGAATTCTATTCTATTGGGATCATTTCCTCCTCAGTCAAACGAGAGGGAGGCAACCCGCTCCCGTTCGCTGATGGGCATCCCATCCGTACCCACAGCCTGACACGCTCCGTCTATCACGCGCGTTTGCAATCTACCTTGAGCTATGGCACTGTTCTTCAGGTGAGGCGCATCCATCAGTCCGGCACGGACCGTTTCCTCAAGGATTTGCGCACAACTCCAAGGATCCTCAACTCTTGTGGCGCCCAGTGCCCAGATGCGATCCAAGAGGTAGCGGGCCTCGTCCACCAACTGTAAGCGCCGAGTCCGCAAACGTTCATCATGATCCACACGGGGCAAGCCATCCAAGACATTGCGAAGCACGCCCCGGGCAATCCGGCAACTGGCGATGACATCCTCGGCCCGGGCAATGTGTACAGCCTCACAGTAGCCCACCACGTGAACCAGATGGGGTGAAAGCACCATGGCGGTTTGCAGTGAGGAGGCCAGATGTCCCTTGGCTACGTCAAGATCTGCCGGGAAACTGGACAGTCCCGCACGGACCTGGCGATAAACAGTAAAGTCTTTGCAGGCCAGTTCCTGCACAAGATCTAATTTTGCCATCATCTTGGCCAGATCCATGACAGGAACGGTCATGGGTGGGGTATTGAACATGAGCTGAGCCACGTAGTCCTTAACGCCTGCCTTCTTGGCATTGTAGGCCGCCAAGAAACTAGCCACCACGGCAATCACGTCATGCGCATCGCGAAGGCTCCAGTGATGAGCTTCGTTGACTTCCACCGGAATGCCGCACTCACCATGCCACGTCATCACTTGCTGGTTCTCTTGAATTGCCTCAAGAAGGGTGCGCTGTGAACGTCCATCCATCTGGTTATACCAAAACAGCGGTACGGCCGCCCATGCATTGTTGATGGTCTCCTGGAGCAACTGGGCCATGGCCACGAGGTCAGTTGTACCACTGTAACACCGCAGCAAAGGATAATTCCCTCGCTGGCTGGCCTGGTACAGTCCACAGAAGTCCTCCCGACTGCGCAAGGGCACGCCCCCCGCTCCGTCCTGTAAGGGGTCCATTTCCTCAGGATGGAAGAAATGCTCCTGAGCGTTCTGATCCGGTCCGATGGAGATGACGTCAACCACTTCTTCGGAGGCGATGGCCTCGATCCCGGCTATTGTATCGGCCACAGAAGGGAGACCGAAGTGATGGCGAATCAACGGATAAGGAGACTTCTGCTCGATTCTATCCACCAGATTACGAGCATAGTGCACTTGCGCCGCAGCACTCGCACCGCCGCGCAAGTAGGCGATCACCTCATCGACGTCCTCTCGTCCGCTGAACACCTTGGTAAATATCTCACTGGCTGTGGCTTCCTCGGCCACAGGCGGTGTGCCGCCAAATAGCAGCAGTCTGTCGCAAAGTCCGTTGGTTTCCAGTTCTCTTCTCAAGACGCCGAACAGACTCTGTGCCGCTCCGGGGTCTAAGCGATAGCTCACGGCAATGGCTTCGGCATCGGCTTCTACCGCCGCACCCACCAGTTTCTCCACAGGAACAGCGGCTCCCAAAAAGACCGTCTTGTAACCTTCGGCTTCGGCCAATTTGAAAAAATTCAAAAGACCCGCCACATGTACACAGTCACCAATAGCCGCGCCCACCATTATGCGTTCCACGTAACCAGGCCTCCATGATAGACATAGTGACGAATCTGCTCCACGGTTGCACCGGCCAAACCCAAATTCTCCACGGTACGACCGATCTCCCAGAAGTTGGTCCCCTGCAGCTCACTGGCAATTTGAATCAACGAGTTGATGTTGGGGGTTGGAACTCCAAGCATTTCTCCCAAAGAGGCCATGGGTACCAAACCGGTAGGCACGTCCTCAAAAAGATAGCGGTGGCGCAGGACACGCGGAGCGCGAATACCCTTGTAGGCTTCATTTCCCTTCATCGCTTCATAGAGATTATCTGCATGCCTTCCGTACGCCATCTCCAAAAACTCCAGCGCACTCATGGCTCTAACACGCAGAGCCCGAGCCACCGAGGTACGCTCTCGATCAACCGCCTCCACCATACGAGCAACCGAAGGGGTGACACCGTCCAGATAAAACTCGAAGTTGCCGGCGGTCGACTCAATCCACCCTCCGTTGAGCAAAGTAATGACCGGGTGAAAGACGGCGCCAATGTTATCCAAGCTGGTCTTGAGTACACTGGCTGCGGGTATGAACTGTGGCAGCACCGAGCTGAGCAGGCGAATCACCCGATCGGTACTGGTAGCGGGAAGAGCAGCCAGAGGAACCGAATGCTTGATACGGAAGATGCGCGACCGACCGGGGCTGATTAAGCGTGAAGCGTAGATGAAGGTCTGGGTCTCAGCAATGATGGGCTCGGTTTGTGAGCCGGTTTCTCTCAACACGTTGCGGAACTCCAGTGCCCCGCCTGTTCGGCCTGGATTAAGCACCACTACCTGGCCATCTCTTAGATGAGGAGCACAGGCCTCTGCCACCCACTCATGAGCCGATGCTGGCACGGCCACCATGACCACATGGGCCCCGGACAATGCTTCGCCGATATCACTGGTGAGAAGCTCCACCCGAGCAACCCCCCGAATAACACCGTCAATGCTAATGCCACCGGCATTACGGATCCCTTCAATGGTCTCCGGGCTGCGATTGAAAAGACGAACACGATGACCAAGTAAGGTGAGATGACCGGCCACCGCCTGACCGCCGTGACCGGCACCGATGACCGCAAACTTCAGGGGATGTGCGGGTAATGGACTCTCCCGTCTTAGCGTCGAAATCTTCGCTTTCAATGCTGCTCCTCCCTTCACCTACACGAATTCCCCCCCCTTTGCAGGGCGAAGTTGAGCAAATCGCCAATAAGCTGTGTATAGTCCCAACCCGCTATCGCTGCCAGCCGAGGGAATTCGCTATATCCTGGTTGCAAGCCAGGCAAAGTGTTTGCTTCCAATACGTAGGGCACCCCTTCTGGGGTCAACCTCATGTCAATCCGCATATAATCACGACAGTCGAGTGTATCATATGCTTCCAACGCTGCACTCCGCACGTCAATCAGCTCTTCGGGTGTCAGCTGGGCCGGACAAGACCTCGTCACTGCATCGGCCACCTTCACTTCATAACTGAATATGCGCTGTAGATGTGGCGTTGACGCATCAAAAAGAAACTCCATCACCGGCAATACCACCGGTCTATCGTTTCCAAACACACCCACTGTGAGTTCGCGCCCATCGATAAACTCCTCTACCAGAGCCGGTTGCTTATGTTCATGCAGAATACGACCGACCCGATCCTTGAGCTGTGAATCGTCCACTACCACCGAATCCAGGTGGATGCCAATCCCCGAGCCTTCACGCACGGGCTTGACCAAGAGCGGGTAGCTCATATCACTACCAACCACCGCTTCTACATCCCGAAAGACCCGAAAACGCGGTGTGCGTATACCATGCCAGTGCCATACTTGCTTGGCTGTGGCCTTATCCAGAGCCAGGACCGTGGCAACGAGTCCCGAACCAGTAAAAGGGTACGGGAGCATTTCCAAGAGCCCGACCACATGGGCCTGTTCCTGCTTGCGATGAATCCCGGCGGCTAGGTTCAACACCGCATCCGGTGCTAAAGCGTCAAGGATCCCGCAAAAACCTGCCACCGCTCGCACCGGTGTCACCGTGTGGCCCAGTTGGCACAAACTCGACCATACCGCATGAACTGTTTCTCTCACCTGGAGCTCATCATGGGTTACACTGTTCATCCCGGCGTTGTCGGCCATAACACTGTACAGAATAGCAACACTAGCCATCATTCCACCTCGCCAGCTCTTATGGGAATACGTCTGAGGAAACCCGGGCAGGCCAACACCTTGGTCGCAGCCAAGAACGCTGATATATCCTATCCGCGCATGTTCCCCTCACACCACGCCTACGAAGTTAGCTGACGGGTTCGGGTCGAGAGTAACCCTATGAGATAGACTCAATTCACCCCGGGCGAACGGGTCCTCCGCTTCCCCTCGGGCGGGGAATTCGGCGATCCAATGAACATACCGTTTCAATTATTTTACCACAAGTCCCGGTTAGGGTCAAACGTGAATTACATATTCTTACTTATTTGGCCCTTTGTGTTATTCCTTCGTATAGCGCATTCCCGCCCTTTGCAGGTGTTCTCTCAGTTGTCCCAACTCTCGCGGAGAGAAATCGTACAAATACAGCACCAATTCGTCTATCTCTCCCTGCACCGATGGAGATAAGCCACCTCTTTTGGCAACATCGTGGAGCCCACATAGGTCCGGTTCAACTTCCTGCAAGCGGCGGCCGCTGGGCTCGGGCACAGGCAACGCTCCAAGGTGGATGATCTTGACTTCTGCGAACATGCGTCCCATGACTGGGTTCATCAGCTGATAGAGATGACGCATGAGGGTGCTGTTGAGAAGACACACCAACACTTTGGGCGAGAGGCTTTCGCCGGCTTGGGGAAGACAGTAAAAGAAGTTGTTACTGATAAATACCCCTTCCTCATCAAACGCAGCGGTCAACGTCTCACCTGTACGCCGCACGATAACCTTCGGGGCGCCCAGCTCATGGGGCCGTCCCAGTGTGGCATACTCTCCCTTCTGTCTGTGCACCAACGTTGGCTCGTAATGCACATACTCTCCTGCCCACCGGCACTGGAAGGGTCTCACTTCCTTCCCGCGCCTGAGAAGTCGTCGTCCCGCCTCGCCCGGATCGACGGACACAAAGAGCTTGTGACGCACATTGCCCGAATGAATGCCTTCATGAACATGATAGACTTGTCGCAGACATATTCTCCCTTCATACAGGCGTTTGATCCATCTTGCTCCTTGCTTGGACATGACAACATTGAAACGGTTAGCGGGAAGGTCAGAGAAAACCTCTTGCTCAACACGAGGAAGTGCCCTTAGCGCCTGCCGTCCCTTTCGCTGCCAGATCTGGATCCGGTGATGGTTCTTGGACCCTTGACAACCCACAAGATGCAGCGCGACCGCCTCCACGTTAGCATCAGGAAAGATCCTCCCCAACAAAGCCAGGTTGCATATGCGCCCATGGGTGAGAATCATCTTGCGAATGCGGGGATAGTGCTTGAGCAAAATCGTATCAGGCAAGACCAATGCACAGGGTGTTCCGGTCACCAGATGTCTTAGGATCTCTTCGACGAACATGAAGGCACTCTCTTTGGGCTCTTGGTAACGTCGGGCCACCTCCTGCTTGACTTGGGCTCCCCAGGGGGGATTACCCACAATGATGCGGTCACCAGAATCACTAGGGCCCTCTGCAAGGAAATCTCTCCTGTGCAAGCGCCAATTGGGGCGCGCCCCGGTCATAAGCAGCAAATCAGACATATGGCAGCACAACTTCACATGCAAGATAAACAAGGCCACCGGATCTACATCGTAGCCAATCACCGAGCGCTCCACACACGCTAGGGTGGCTTTCGCCTCCAGACCCTGACTCCTGCAGTAATCAGCCAAGCGCCTGGCAGCCGGCAAGAGAAATGCCCCGGTACCACAGGCAGGATCCAAAAGAGCGTGGTTATTGGGCCATTGCAGCCATGTCAGCAGGGTATCGACCAGCCACTCGGGGGTATGATATTGACCCTGCCGGCGCCGCTCGCTCAGAGGGCGTCTGGCCAGATACAACTCATCGAGGGAAAGGGCTTGCCCCTCCTCTTCTGGCCCATCCAGACAGGGGAGATAATCGGAGGGAACAAGCCCCCGCGCTCGCAGAGCGCGGGCAGCTTGTTGACGAAAGACGAGAGGAACCTTACACGTCACCATCACAGAAGACAGCCTTCAACTCATGCAAACGTTCTAGTTTCGCTTGCAATTCCGTCTCTTTGGCCTCGGCCTTGGCCACTACATCCGATGGGGCTTTGGAACGAAATTGCTCGCTCCCAAGCCGGCTCTGCGTGCGCTCAAGTTCCCCTTGTAAGGTCTCTATATCCTTGTCCATACGGGCAATCTCTTCGTCAAAATCCAGCAAGCCGGCTAAGGGCAAATAGATAGTGGCTCCACTGACCACTGCCGTGGCTGCTTGCCGAGGAGCTTTACCCTCCACGTATTGGGGGGTTTGGGTCTGGGCCAAGTTCCGCACGACGCTCTCCAGCTCTTGCCAGACGGGTGTGCTTTCGTCATCCAGGTGCACCAACACATCCACGCACTCGCCGGGGGGAATGCGAACCTCCGCCCTGAGATTACGAATGGCACGAACTGCTTCCATTATCATCTCCATGTGGTGATGCTCCTGTTCGTATGACGGACCGACCCGTTCAGGATAAGGAGCGAGCACAATGGTCTCTCCTTCATGAGGAAGATTCTGCCAAATCTCCTCGGTGACAAAGGGCATCACCGGGTGCAATAGCCTCAGCATGGTCTCCAACGTGCGCCACAGCGTATAGCGGGTGGCATCCTTTTTGGTCTCATCATCGCCGTTGAGACTAATCTTGGCCATTTCAAGGTACCAGTCACAGAACTCACTCCAGATGAAATCGTAGAGTTGCTGCGCGGCTTCTCCTATCTCATAGTGATCCATGTGGGTGTTTGCCAACCGCACCGTCCTGTCCAGCCGGCCGAGAATCCAGCGGTCCACCAGGGACAAGCTGGGCTGCTGAGCAGGCGGTTGATAGTCACCGAGGTTCATGAGGACAAATCGTGCCGCATTCCATATCTTATTGGTGAAATTGCGAGCCCCTTCAAACTTCTCCCCATAGAAGCGCTGGTCATTGCCGGGTGCATTGGCAACAATCAGTGAAAAACGCAGCGTGTCCGCCCCATACTGGTCAATGGCCTCCAATGGATCAATGCCTGTACCGCCCGTTCGCGACATCTTCTTACCTTGGGCATCACGCACCAGACCATTGATGAATACCTCAGTAAACGGAACCTCATCGGTAAATTCCAGGGCGCTGAAGACCATCCGCGCCACCCAAAAGAAGATGATATCGTAAGCTGTCACCAACACTTGTGTGGGATAGAAGTAGGCAAGATCGCTGGTTTCTTCGGGCCAACCTAGCGTAGAAAAAGGCCACAAAGCCGAGCTGAACCAAGTGTCCAGCACGTCGGGATCCTGCCTCCATTTCTGGCCTTGACACTTAGAGCAGGCCTGCTCAGGCAGGGTAGCACTGACCACGATCTCATCACACGACTGGCAGTACCAAGCGGGAATCCTGTGTCCCCACCACAGCTGGCGAGAAATGCACCAGTCGCGAATGTTCTCCATCCAGTTAAGATACACCCGGGAGAAACGGGCAGGTATGAATGTGACTTTACTCTCTTTCACCACATCAATCGCCGGGTGGGCCAACGGCTCCATGCGTACGAACCATTGCTTGGAGATAAGCGGCTCCACCGTGGTTGTGCAGCGATGACAGTGGCCGACCGCATGCTCATGGTCTTCGATGCGAAGCAGGTGGTTGTCTTCTTCTAAACGCTGTATCAACAGGCGACGGCACTCGTAGCGATCGAGACCGGCAAAGGGACCGGCTTCCTCCGTCATGCGTCCATCCGGCCCGATCACGACCACCGACCGAAGCTGGTGTCTGGCCCCAATATCAAAGTCATTGGGGTCGTGGGCCGGAGTCACTTTGACCGCCCCGGTGCCGAACTCACGATCCACGTACTCATCAGCCACCACCGGAATGCTGCGACCCAGTACGGGCACAAGCACCTCTTTGTCAATGAGATGTTGGTAGCGCTCATCATCGGGGTGCACGGCAATGGCAGTATCTCCCAAAATCGTTTCTGGCCGGGTCGTCGCCACGGAAATGTGCTGGTCGCCTCCGGCGGTGAAATAGCGCACGTAATACAGTTTTCCCGACGTCGGTTCATGCTCCACCTCCAAATCAGAGATCACCGTCTGACAGGTGGGGCACCAGTTGGTGATGCGATCGCCCCGGTAAATCAAGCCCCGGTCATAGAGGCGTATAAATGACTCGATAACGGCACGAGAGCAAACATCATCCATGGTAAAGCGTTCCCGCGACCAGTCACACGATGCTCCCAATCGCTTCAGTTGCGAAGTGATGGTCGCACCGTATTTCTCCTTCCAAGTCCAGGCCCGTTCCAGGAAGGCTTCTCGTCCTAAGTCATGGCGGTCAAGGCCCTCCTCAGCCAGTTCCTGCTCCACCTTGACGTGGGTGGCAATGCTCGCATGGTCTGTACCGGGCAGCCAAAGAGCCATATAGCCCTGCATGCGCTTTCTCCTGATGATGATATCCTGTAGCGTGTTGTTCAAAGCATGTCCAATGTGCAGTGAACCCGTTACATTCGGCGGGGGAATGACGATGGTAAACGGCTCTTTCTCTTCATCCACCCGGGCCCGGAAGAGATCCTTCGCCGTCCAGTAGGCATACCATTTGTCTTCCACCTGTTGAGGATCGTAGGCCTTAGAGAGGCTTACCTTCTTACTCATGATGACTACACCTCCAGAGAATAGAAAAACCCCCGTCTAAGGACGGAGGCCACTCCGCGGTACCACCTTAGTTCCCCTGGCTCCCAGGGCTCAAGTGCGATAACGGTACAACCGTTCCAGCCTACTCCTATTTCAGCCAGACAACTCCAGGGCGACCTTCACAGGACATGCAGCGGAGAACCTTTCAGCCGGGGATTCTCCTCTCTGGAGATGATGCTCCTGCTACTCCTCCCCTTCTTCGCCTTTGCTATAGATTATACCCAGGAGCCTATCAGTGTCAAGCAATGTTCCGCCACTTTGTGAACAAGAGGAAAAGACCAAACGTCTTACAGGTCCCTATGGTAACCCATGAGCACCAAGCGTCGGTTGCGGCGACCGGCCGTAAGGATTCCCTCTTTGATGAAGCCACACCTCTCGTAACAGCGTATAGCCCGGTGATTGTCCGCCTGCACCCGCAGATATATGTAATTGAGGCTGGTGGCGTAGAGAACGTGCTGTAAGAACGCACGTAGTGCATCACTGCCGTATCCTTGATCCCAGTAATCTTTGTCACCAATACATAGTTTCAACTGGGCGCTAGAGCGCTGCCATGAAATATCATCCAGCTCCACCTGACCAATGAGCCTGCCGTTCACCGTCATGACGCCAAGGGCCCAACGCGAGCGACGCAAGGAACTCTCCTTCAACCAGTTATGCAGATCTTCGCAAGAGTGGAATTTCTTTCCCGTCCATTCGGTGATCTCCTGATCTTCGTCCCATTGTTTCACCTGCTCTAAATCGTCTTCACACAGCGGTCTGAGAAGGGTCTTGTGCCTAGGGTCTTGGGCATCCAAAAATTGCTGATAAGAGCTGGTCATGAGTACCTCCGCATGCTAGAAGAAAATCACGCCTCGAAGTTCGACGGGAAGGCGACGTAACCCTTCAGGAAATTTCTACCCTAGGGTAAGTCAACGATAGAGGGAAGCGACCGATGAGCTGTGGGGCAGCTTCGCTGCCCCACAAAGGGGAAACGCACAGCCCACCAGTTACGCCTTTTGTAATGCAAGTTTGAGCACTTCATCCATGTGTTCTACCAAATGAAATTCCAGATCCTCTTTCACTTCGGGGGGAACATCCTCCAGTTCGCGACGATTCTCAACTGGAATCAGAACCTGGGTGATCCCGGCCCGGTGTGCGGCCAGCACCTTCTCTTTGATTCCACCTACCGGTAACACCCGGCCCCGTAACGTAATCTCTCCGGTCATCGCTACGTCGCCACGCACCTTGGTACCGGTCAGTGCCGATACCACGGCCGTTGCCATGGTAATGCCGGCGGAGGGACCGTCCTTGGGTATGGCCCCCTCAGGAACATGAATGTGAATATCCAAATGCTCATAGAAGTCTTCTTTGAGATCGAGAAGCGTCGCCCGGGAGCGAATGTAGCTGAGACCCGCCTGGGCTGACTCGCGCATTACCTCGCCCAGTTTGCCGGTGAGCATCAAAGTGCCCTTGCCCTTGGTCACTGCCACCTCCACTGCCATGACATCGCCACCCGTTTCGGTAACAGCGATGCCCATGGCTATACCCACACTGGCAGTGCGCTCGGCCTGTCCATGCCGGTAACGAGGAATTCCCAAATGCTTCGTCAGACTCTTCTCTGTTATACGGGCTCGCTTGCGTTTGCCCTTGACAATGTCGCGCACCGTCTTCCGGGCCACGCTGGCGATCTCCCGCTCCAGATTGCGTACCCCCGCTTCCCGTGTGTAATAGCGGATGATATGGCGCAACGCCTGCTTATCAAAACGCAACTGAGACGGTCTCAAACCATGCTCCTTCAATTGCTTCGATACCAGGAATTGGCGAGCGATTTCCAGTTTCTCTTCCTCGGTATATCCGGGCAGGTTGATCACTTCCATGCGGTCCAGCAGCGGTCGGGGAATGCTGTGCACCGTGTTGGCAGTGGTAATGAACAGGACCTGTGAAAGATCAAAGGGCAACTCCAAGTAATGGTCGCTAAACGTTGAGTTCTGTTCCGGATCAAGCACCTCGAGCAAAGCGGATGCCGGATCCCCGCGAAAATCTGAGCTCAGCTTATCAATCTCATCCATCAAGAACACCGGGTTTTGCGAACCTGCGTTGCGCATGCCCTGAATGATGCGACCAGGCAGGGCGCCAACATACGTGCGGCGATGGCCCCGGATTTCGGCTTCATCACGCACCCCGCCCAAAGATATACGCACGAACTTACGATCCAACGCACGTGCCACCGACTGGGCCAGAGACGTCTTTCCTACCCCTGGCGGACCCACCAGGCAGAGAATGGGGCCCCGGATCTTCTCCACCAACTGGCGGATGGCAAGATATTCTATGATGCGCTCCTTCACTTTCTCCAGGCCGTAATGATCCTCGTCGAGAATCACTTCGGCGCGGTTCAGGTCAAGATTGTCGGTGGTGTGTTTGCCCCAAGGCAATGAAAGAATCCATTCGATGTAGTTTCTCACTACCACCGCTTCGGCCGCCATGGGAGGCATCTTCTCAAGACGCTCCACTTCCTTGAGCGCCTTGTCTTCCACCTCTTGGGGCAGGGTCATCTCGGCTATCTTAGCCCGAAATTCCTCATTCTCCGCTGTCTTATCTTCCCTTTCACCCAGTTCTTTTTGAATTGCCTTCATCTGTTCACGAAGGTAGTACTCCTTCTGGGTCTTCTCTATCTGCTTGCGCACCCGTACATTGATGCGCTTCTCCAATTCAACCAGTTCGATCTCCCGACTCAAAATGTCCAGCACCCGTTCGAGCCTATCTCTGACGGGTACGGCTTCGAGCACTCTTTGCTTGTCCTCAGTGCGAGCCACTACATGCAGTGCAATGGCATCGGCCAGGCGTCCCGGATCATCGGTGGTAGCGATGCTCACCAGCGTCTCGGGGGGGACCTTCTTGGACACCCGAATGTACTGTTCGTATTGCTGAACCAGCGCTCGAAGCAAAGCCTCTGTTTCGTCGCTATCATCCGCTTGTTCTGGTTGTTCTTCTACCATCACTACATAGCTGGGTTCGGTCTTGCTATATCTCAGAATGCGAGCACGGCTCATACCCTCAACCACAATGCGGATGTTGCCAGCAGAGTTCTTGGTGTGCTGTTTGATCTCAACGAGCGTGCCGAACTGGTATATGTCCTCTGGTCCCGGATTATCTTGATCTATATCCCGTTGCGTGGCCAGCATCAACAAGCGACCTCTCTTCATCGCTTCATCAACGGCATGTATCGAACTGTCTCTGCCTACTTCCAGCGGTACACTGGTGGTTGGAAAGACAAAGACACCACGCAGGGGCAATAAAGGATACTCCGCTTTGACCTTGCGGGCTATCATGACCATACCTCCCCCACAGAATTACGTCTTTTCTTATAGACTATTGCTTCCAGAGACTAACGGTGGCTGTACTTCGCCTTGTAAGCAATGATTCCTGCAGGGAAATACGGGGTGGGAAGGGCAATCATGGACGCGGACAAGAAAGGAATGAAACGCTACTTTTGCACAAGAAGCATTATCTCTGTTGCTTCCTCTATGTGAGCGACAGGACATACTTCAATGCCCATTTCATGAGAGAACATGGTCTGCCAGTTATCCTTGGGGACGAGCACCCGGCGGGCGCCAGCCTCACGTGCTGCATTGATCTTGGCGACAATGCCGCCCACTGCCTTCACGGTTCCGCGAAGGGACAGTTCTCCTGTCACAGCAGCACAGTTATCGATGTGCTGGTTGGTCAGGGAAGAATAGATGGCAAGGGCCATGGCCAGACCGGCGGAAGGGCCATCCACCGGCAAGCCCCCGGAGAAATTGACATGAATATCGTAATCCCGCGGGTTGGTCGAGGTAACGCTGCGCAAGACCGTGAGTACGTTCTCCACCGAACCAATGGCCATGCTCTTGCGCCGGAGCGTGCGGCCCCGCATCCCCATCTCTTCCTCTTCTATGATACCGGTGACAGTGATGCGGCCTCGACCGGGTTCTGCCGGCAAGGTAGCCACCTCAATCTCCAGTAGAGTGGCGTAATTGGGACCCAAGACCGCCAGCCCATTCACCACGCCGACCTGTGGCTCAGCGGTGATCGTCTTCTCGGGCCGAGGGCTGTGCTGCCCGCTTGCCACCACCCATTCGATTTCCGGAGCGGTGATGACGCGTTCAGAACGACTGTTGGCGATCATTCCTCCCGCCAACTGAATGATGTTAACGGCCTCTCTACCACTGGTAGCGTATTTCTTGAGTACACAAGCGGCATCTTCGTCCAGTTTGAAGCCCAATTTTTCGGCAGCGTTCACGGCTATGACAGTGATCTCGTCCGGCGTGAGTCGGCTAAAGAAGATCTCCAAGCAGCGCGAACGGATGGCAGGAGGGATATCTTCGGGCATGCGCGTGGTGGCACCAACCATTCTGAAATCCGCGGGGAGTCCATTTTGAAATATGTCATGTATATGACGCGGCACATTCACATCCTCCGGTGAATAGTAAGCACTTTCCAAGAAGACCTTGCGGTCCTCGAGCACTTTCAGGAGCTTATTGATCTGCATGGAGTGCAGTTCTCCAATCTCGTCAATGAAGAGAATGCCCCCATGGGCTTTGGTAACAGCTCCCGGTTTGGGTTGGGGCACGCCGGCGACGCCCAGAGGACCTGCCCCCTGATATATGGGATCATGAACCGAACCAATGAGTGGATCGGCAATGCCCCGTTCATCAAAACGGGCCGTGTTGGCGTCAAGTTCCACGAACTTAGCATCAGTACCAAAAGGGGACTCCTCATTGCGCTTGGCTTCTTCCAGAATGAGCCGGGCCGCTGCTGTCTTACCCACACCTGGAGGGCCATATACCAGAACATGCTGAGGATTACGGCCGCAGAGGGCAGCGCGGAGTGCTATCAATGCTTGCGACTGACCCACAATCTCGCCAAAGCCCCGGGGACGGGTTACCTCCGCTAGGGGCTGGGTCAAGGAAACATCCCTGAGTCTTTTCAGTTTCTCCGTTTCTTTAACCGACTCCCTCTCTACCGCTACTTTGCTCGTCTGTTGTGAGCGCAGCAAATTCCAAAAGTAAAGACCGATGATGATAGCAAAGGCAAATTGGACATAGGTTAGCACATTCGCGGCAAAAAAGGGCACGTTGGCGCCTCCCTGAGAGTCTAGTGAATCTATTATCCCACTGGAAGGGGCCATTTATCAGTGAGACGACCCAAAAAACGGGCCCCTAAGGGCCCGTTTCTCCTGTCGCCGCTCTTACTTAGGCGGTTTCTTTGGGCTTACGGCTCTTGCTCTCAGTGATCAGGATAGGCGTCTCCTTTTTCAAGACAACCTCGGGAGTTACCACGCATTGGCCCACATCATCACGGGAGGGCATATCATACATGACGTCCAGCATGATATCCTCAATGATGGCTCTGAGCCCCCGTGCGCCCGTCTTGCGCTTGGCAGCCTCTTCAGCGATAGCAGTCAATGCTTCGGATGTGAACTCCAACGTGATATCATCGAGTTCAAAGAACTTCTGGTATTGTTTCACCAGCGCATTCTTTGGTTCGAGCAAGATCCGTATCAATGTCTCGCGATCGAGCGCAGTCAACGTTGCGATGACCGGGAGGCGCCCCACCAGTTCAGGTATCAAGCCATACTTGAGAAGATCCTGCGGGTAAATCTGCGCCAATATCTCCCCGATCTCCTGCTCACGCGCCTTGCTGCTGGTGGTGCCAAAACCAATCACCTTCTGACCCACTCGGTTTTGAATGATCTTATCGATTCCTTCAAACGCTCCACCGACGATGAACAAGATGTTGGTGGTATCCACCTGGATGAACTCCTGATGGGGATGCTTGCGCCCACCCTGAGGAGGTACATTGGCCACCGTACCTTCCAGTATCTTCAAAAGAGCCTGCTGCACACCCTCACCAGATACATCCCGTGTGATGGACGGATTGTCGGATTTGCGAGCGATCTTGTCGATTTCATCAATGTAGATGATACCCTTCTCGGCCTTGGCCACATCGTAATCGGCGGCCTGCACCAGCTTAAGAAGAATATTTTCCACATCCTCACCGACATAACCCGCTTCGGTCAACGAGGTAGCATCAGCAATGGCGAAAGGCACGTTGAGCACCCTGGCCAGTGCTTCAGCCAGCAACGTCTTGCCGCAACCCGTTGGTCCCAAAAGCACGATGTTGGACTTTTGCAGTTCAACATCCTCGATCTGGCCGCCCAGCTTCACGCGCTTGTAGTGATTATACACGGCCACCGAGAGGATCTTCTTGGCCCTTTCCTGCCCGATTACGTACTGGTCCAGGAAGGACTTAATATCTCTGGGCTTGGGTATCTCCTCCAGCTCCATGTCGTCGGTTGCCATCTCTTCTTCGATGATCTCATTACACAGCTCAATGCATTCATCACAAATGTAGACTCCCGGACCTGCTACCAAGCGCCTGACTTGGTCCTGGAACTTTCCACAAAACGAACACTTCAGCTGCCCTTTTTCATCAGTAAATTTGAACATCCTGTCACCTCTTCCTGAGGCGGGATTTCTCTTACCAACTTATGCCCGCACCCGGATTACTTGCTAGCTGCAGGACCCGTGGCAAGAATCTTGTCAACCAATCCATAGTTCTTGGCCTCTTCAGCGGACATATAGAAATCCCGCTCGGTATCACGCTCGACCACATCATAAGATTGTCCTGTATGTTGGGCAAGGATCTCATTCAAGACCTTTCGCGTTCGTAGAATCTCCTTGGCATGTATCTGGATGTCCGTTGCCTGACCCTGCACACCACCCCAGGGCTGGTGAATCATGGCCTTGGCATTGGGTAGCATAAAGCGCTTACCCTTCTCCCCGCCCGCCAGGAGTACTGCAGCCATGCTGGCCGCAAGCCCCACGCACATGGTCGATATGGCGGGCTTCACGTGCTGCATCGTGTCATAGATGGCCAGCCCGGCCGTAATCTCTCCCCCGCGGGAATTGATGTAAATCGATATATCCTTCTCGGGATCTTCCGCCTGCAAGAACAGGAGCTGAGCTACGACCACATTGGCCACGAAATCGTTAATATCCGAACCAATGAAGACGATTCTCTCCTTCAACAATCGTGAGTAAATGTCATATGCTCTTTCACCACGATTGGTTTGCTCAATGACGAGAGGGACTTCCCGATAATTCATGGGGTCTATGTTCACGTAGCATCCTCCTCTTCGACTTCTTGAGCATCTTCATGCGTTGTTTGCTCTTTTTCGCCGGCATTTTCGGCCGCTTTGTCGACCAAGAACCGGTTTGCCTTATCCATAATGACCGTCGACTTCAAGTATTCCATAAATCCTTCTGCCTGAAACATCGTTTGCAAAGACTCAGATGACTGCTGATATCCCTGAGCCAAAGAGGCCATAACCTGCTGCAAATCTTCCTCGGTGCACTCAATACCTTCTTGTTTAGCGATCTGCTCTAAGGCTAGATCTAGTTTGACCATGCCCTCAGCTCTCTCGCGGAAGGATTCACGAAACTCGTCCTTCTCCTGTCCAACCGCAGTAAGATACGTATCCATGTCCATCTGACGCCGTTTGAGCGTTTCCGTAAAGTCTTGCATCAACCGGTCCATTCTATTCTCAATCATCACCGGGGGTATGTCAACTTCTGTCCTATCCAACAACGCCTCATGGACCTTGTCCAATTGCACGCGGCGCGCCGTCTCCTCGTTGTTGGCCTGCAATCGTTCTCTAATGGTATCTTTCAACTCTTGCACCGTATTAACCGGCAGTTCTAGACTCCCAACGAACTCATCATTGAGGTCCGGGATCTTCTTTATGCGCAAGTCCTTGACCAAAATGTGAAACTGCATCTCTCGTGGAGCTTGAGACTCTTCATCGACTGTCTCAGCTTCCCCTTCGGATGCACCTTCTTCCTTGACTTCATCTTCAGGCCACCGGTGTGTGACCACGCGTTCGTCCCCGGCTTTGGCCCCGGCCAACTGCTCGTCAATGCCGGCAAACAGCTGGTCTTTGCCAAACTCAATGACGTACTCCTTGCCCTCTTCCTCGGAGGCCTCTTCGCCCTCGGGTTTGAGCACGACAATCGCGTGCTTGCCGGCGCTGAACTCATCGTCCTCATCGGCACGTTCCAGCACGCTCTGATCATCCAACAATGAATCGATGACCGCCTGCACGTTCTCATCTGTGACCTCAGAAACCTCGGGGGCAACACAAATGGACTGGTAATCATCAATCTCAGCTTGAGGTTTCACTGTGATGACGGCGGTGAAGCGAAAATCCTGGCCCTCTTCCAAGTCACCTATGTCGATAGAAGGCTGATCGACCGGCTGCACATCGGCCTCTACCAGAGCCTTCTCGTAGCTCTCTTGCAGCAATGTCTCAAGAGCTTCCTGTTGTATGCGGGCCTGCCCAACGTAGCGGGTGACAATATGCTTTGGTGCACGGCCGGGCCGGAACCCGGGTATGTTCACCTCTTTGGCCATGTTGCGGCATACTTGATGAATGGCCCGATCTACGATCTCTTTTGCTACCTCAACTTCTAACTTCACTTGGTTGCTTTCCAGGTTTTCACGAGATACTTTCATCATACATCCTCCCGCCAGTCTAGCACCTTACCTTGAACCAGAGTATAACACCAACCACATGAATGTCTACACGTCAAAAAGGCGGCCGCTAGTTGCCGCCCAGAAAGGTTGGAGCGGAAGACGGGATTTGAACCCGCGGCCCTCGCCTTGGCAAGGCGATGCTCTACCGCTGAGCTACTTCCGCCTGGTGCGAGGGAGGGGACTCGAACCCCTACACCATAATGGTACTGGATCCTAAGTCCAGCTCGTCTACCAATTCCAACACCCTCGCAGACAAAAAGAAATGGTGGGCCATGATGGATTCGAACCATCGACACCCCGCTTAAAAGGCGGGTGCTCTGCCACTGAGCTAATGGCCCTTGGCTGGGGCGGTAGGATTCGAACCTACGTCTGTCAGCTCCAAAGGCTGATGCCTTGCCACTTGGCGACGCCCCAAACATCTTGGCGCGCCCGGCAGGATTCGAACCTGCGACCTTCAGATCCGAAGTCTACTGCTCTATCCAGACTGAGCTACGGGCGCAAGATTCATTGTGATGCTAAAGAGCGATGTACTCCCTTAACACACTTATCAGTCGACTCCCGAATCAGCAATCGAAACACCGATGATCTACCGGAAGTCTAACGCTATATCATTTTACACGACCACGCCGCTAAATGCAAGTTTGATCGGCGGGTGTTCGCGTCAGGGAAGGAAGCCAAGGAGGGCTATCTGCTGACGCTACTTTTGCTTCATGTCGAGAGGAAAGCGTTCATGAGTAGGAAACACCTTGTTGTCTCTCGAAGCACCCACGAAAGGATAGAGGAGCGGGGAGGTTAACCATGATTTACGACGAAAAGAGCCGCACCATCACCACCGACAGGTTAGTGCTAAGATTGTTCGACCCGTCCGATGCCGAGACTGTCGCCCATCTTTGCCACAATCACGCTATCTACAAGACTACATTGCATATACCGCATCCATATTCTGTGGATTGTGCGCTGTCATGGATGGAGAACCATCTGGATAATTTCAACGCAGACAGGTCATATGAGTTTGCCCTTACCAATAAAGAAACCGGAGCGTTGTATGGAGCGATCGGATTGTCCCATGATCAACGTCATCGCAACGGAGAAATGGGCTACTGGGTCGGTGAAGAGTTCTGGGGTAATGGATATGCAACAGAAGCGGGCAAAGCTGTCCTGAACTTTGCTTTCGACATCAAACAATATCATAGAGTGTATGCTCGCCACTTCGTGTCAAATCCCTCGTCTGGCACAGTCATGAAGAATCTGGGCATGGTATGGGAAGGGATCATGGTTGACCATGTAATAAAAGAAGGCCGATATGAAAGTGTTGCCTTTTATGGCATCATAAACCCAGTACACTTGGGGAAGGGGCATCCTGACAGTAGCTGATCTCGTGCCCATTGATGCTGTGACCAAGGTGTCCGGACTTCCCGTGGACATGTCAGAGTACCTTCAAGACGCTCCTGGGGTATTTCGGGTGCCTTCGCGGCAGAAACGGGGCTGACTCTCGTATAGCATCCAACCGAGAGCCCGGGAGCCTTGTCATGAAATGGCCCGCAGCTCCCCCTCGCTATGCAACGCTTGCAGCGCTCCGGGCGAAAATGACCTTATCGTAGCAGAGGTAAAAGAATCTCGAACACTAGCGAAGCTGCAGGATTGCTTCTAGTTCTTCGGCTTTGGCCATGGCATCACTACGGTGACGGTTGGCTTCATGTAGCTGGGCTTCTACCTCTTCTACTTGATCGTTCTGACCGGTCTCAATGAGCTGGCGAATGCTTTGATAGGCCTCGGCATGTAGGTTGGCATAGGCGCGAAACTCGGTTCGGATGGCTTGCAAACGTTCCAGATTCTCCGCTTCGAGCCTACCTGACAACGTATAGTTACCCATGTTGTTCCAAGCCCCTCGGGCTAAGTATTCAAATATCTGAACGTTTCCCGAGTCAATCTCTTCCATGGCCTGATAGTTGGTCGCCGTGCTCTCAACGATAGCCACCCAGTGTTCCATCTCGCTCATAAAGTCGCGGTAGGTCTCTTGCTGTTCGGCCAGAGCGGGACGGCTAGGCCCAAACCAGTGGAACAAAAGCAAGACCACAACCCCAACCGAACCTGCGATCCCCATCAGTTTACGGGAACGCGATTGGCCTACGAAGCCAAAAATTCCTACAATAGCGAGCACTACAATAGAGTACGCAATCAACAACACGACCCCCTCAAAGGATGTTCCCTCTTAAGATACCTCGCGGCGCTTGATCTTCTCTATATCGCGGCGTAACTCATCGGTGACATTGCGCTTTTCCACTTTCAAGCGTCGCTTGGGCTTCTTGCTTTCGTTTCTTTCAATATCGATATCATAGCTGCCCGTGGTCTCGTCCATTCTCATGTCACGATAATCGGCCACAAGAATGTTGTCACCGGACATGATAAAAGCCATACTGGTATGTGAGACCAGCATCATCCTGGGATAATTATATGCTTTGGTTCCCCACGCTGCAAGAAACGCCAACCCCAGAGCTGCTGTTGCCAGCCAATAAGGGCTTCGTGCGGCCAAGAGTATGATAAAAGCAGCTGCACAAGCAAACCACATGCATAGAAACACCCAGCCCATCATCCCTGCACGCCGGTTCACGCGGTAGAGTTTCATAAAACATACCCCCACAATATAGGTAGGTTAGACACATTCTCGACTCTTCCTGCCTCGCATGCCCGCCAGGTAAACCGATGAGCATCAAGAGTCTCGGTAACAAGCAAGTGAGACGCCAAACGATATGGCGTCTCACTGCACAAGATGGGGTGAATGAGGGGAATTGAACCCCCGACCCCCAGGGCCACAACCTGGTGCTCTAACCCCTGAGCTACATCCACCACAAGGAGTTTATCACAGCTATGGACCCACTTCTCATCGTGACAGTTTGCCAATCGATGTGCGTTACTCACGCAATACACAGGATGAGCAAGCAGGTACAGTCACAATTATAACCGATGAAACACACGAGTGCAAGGATCAAACACAGTCCAAGCCAACCTCCGGTATGGGGATACGGGGAGCGAAAAACCCATTCTGACCTCTGCTCGCTGCGAGAAAGACCGTTACTCTCCCGCCCTTGTGTCAGAACGATAGGGCGCGCCCTCATGCGCTCCTCGCGCACGGCTCGACGTCCGAAAACGTGGTGCGCCTGGCAGGTTTCGAACCTGCGACTCCCTGCTTAGAAGGCAGGTGCTCTATCCACTGAGCTACAGGCGCAAAGCAATTCTCTACTGCTCTTGACAAAGAGAGCAATGCCAAGAGCACCTCTATTCTACTCAAAAGGCGTCCCGAAATCAAGCTGGGGTTGAGCGCTGTCTGTGTCAACCTGCATCAGACATCCCCATACAGCTATGGCAACTCATCCGTCTATGGTATTTTGAGCAAGCCCCACGTGACCCGGAGCTAGAGGCATCCGGAACCCTTAGTCGTTGATCAGTGGCAAAAAGCAAAGTTGCCTCACACTTGCACAAAGAATATCCACATGTGTAGCGTTAGAGCCAAGCATGGAAGAGGCTCTGCCAGCTCACCTCCGACCATTGGCGCATCCCATCACGGATGTAGTATCCGCCATAGCCTTGCCCCCATACCTAAGGCGGTTCATGGCGGCGCGCTATCGCCTCTGCCTCCCGTCCCTCTATATCTCAAGAAAGTCCTTGGCAATATGGGTTATATTACGGGGCCCGTCTTGGGCTATAACGACATTATCCTCGATCCTGACCCCTCCCCATCCCGGAATATAGATACCCGGTTCCATGGTCATAACGTTCCCCACTTCCCAGGGTTCATCACCTCGTGAAGCGGGGCCTTCATGGACTTCGAGTCCAATGCCATGTCCGCCCGCACCATGGGCCATATAATCACCGAATCCTCGCTGCCGAATCAACTCCATAGCATGGTCAGCGCAATCTTGCCGGCGTCGCTTAGCCTGCATGCGTTCAATAGCTTCGATCTGGGCGTCTAATACGGCCGAATACACTTCCCTCTGCTTCTCATCAGCCTTACCCACACAGAAGGTGCGGGTGACGTCACAGCAATAGCCATTCCACGTTGCACCAAAATCTATGGTGACCAAATCACCCGCTTGCAGTTCGCGCCGGGTCACCTCGCCATGGGGCAGCGAAGAACGCGGCCCGGAGACGACAATAGATTGAAAGGCAAGCCGCGATGAACCATGCCCGTGACGTCGCAGCTGGTTCTCAAGCTCGGCGGCCAGTTCCCACTCGGTTACTCCCGGTCTCACCTTTTCGAGCAATTGCTCAAATGCGATGCGGTTCACCTCGTTGGCCTGTTCAATCTGGCGAATCTCCCAGTCATCCTTCACTTCACGCAGGGGATTGACCACATCATTCACGGTAATTACGCTAGCGCCCGAAGGTCCGGTCTTCTCCTGGAGGTCTTCCAACTTGGCCACGCTGATGTAATCGGATTCTACAGCTAGCCGCTTCACCCCAAGATCTTTTATGACTTCATCCAGTTGCGTGTTCAGACTCTGACCCAGGGCAGAGCGAAAACTCCTGACCTCATAACCTAAGTGGCCGAGGGCATTTTGACACATCTCACGATCCGTACCGCCGGTGATATAGATGTAGGGTAGATCCTGACGGCCAATGAACACCGCGCCTCCCGGAGCGATGTTTGTGCCTATAGTAAAGCCGGACAAGTAGCCTTTGTGCGCCGGATCAAATGCGACGAGTCCGTCAACCCCAAGGTCTTCCAACCTCTTCTGTGTCTTCTCAATTCTGGCCTTGATATATTCTGCTGGTGCATGTTCACCCACACAAGTCACGTCCCTTCACACACTTAATGCGTCCATCAGATCTACTCCACGATGAGAAGGTCGTGAGTAAAATCAGTGAGGAATTCTCCTCCCGCTTCTGTAACTCGAACCACATCCTCAACCCGGATCGAGGCCCTGGGTAAACTGATGCTGGGTTCGTTGGTAAACGTCATATTGGGCTCTAACTCCACCTGATACGAGCGGGAAAGAAACGGGTACTCATGTACGTCTACGCCAATACCATGTCCCAAGCGGTGAGTGAACTGAGGGCCATAGCCCGCATCTTCAATGACTCCCCGCGCCGCTTGATCCACCTGTGAAGTTAGGATTCCTGGTCTTAGCATCTCGTTGCCTGCGGCTTGTGAAGCCATGATGATATGGTGTATTCTCTTCAACTCCTCATCCGGTTCACCGAAAAACACCGTGCGTCCGAAATCTGAGCAATACCCATCCACCAATACGCCGAAGTCAAAGGCAATCACCATGCCTTTCTCCAGACGGACTCTACCTGCTCGCACGTGATGACTTTCACGTGACTTCTGCTGTCTACCTTTAAACGTAATGCCGGTGGTAAAAGAACTGCCTTCTGCGCCATGCACTCCAGCCAACCGTTCAATCTCTGCCACCAAGTCATATTCGGTTAACCCTGGCACCAGGTTGCTGATGATATCGCTCATAATCCTTCCTGTTATCACACCCGCTTGGCGCATAATGGCAATCTCACTGTCTTCCTTACGCATGCGCTGTTCACGGATGATAGCGTCGGCATCAAACAGTTCGACCGTACCGTCGGTATACTGCAGGAGTTTTACTGCGCTTCTTCCCCAAAAGCGCTCTCCGACACCCACTCGCCTGCCGCGAAGTGGCGCAAAGATCTTCTGAGCTTGTGCTTCAAAATCATCAAACTCAGACAAATAGTGAACATCACCCACACCCTCGATACGCTCATGTTGACTTTCAAAAAGATGCCTTGCCATGGATGGCAAGACCAATTGCACCCCGCCCTCGGGCCAAACAATACCCATGTACAACCAATCGCCGGGCATGTTGGTGTCAGTAATATGACGCCGCTCTCGCCGAAATTTGATAAGATACTCTAAATCCCCGGCGTGAGGTAGCAGTACACAGTCCAGCCGGTGCTGACGCATGGCTTCTTGCAACTGCTTTACCCGCTGAGACATAAGAACACTCCTTTTCTCTTATGCGGTGGGTAGGACCAACTACAGTTCGAGCAATTCCTTGGTAATGAAGGTCAGATTCTCCGGACCGTCCTCCGTGAGGACGATGTCATCCTCAATTCGAACTCCACCCCAACCTGGAAGGTAGATGCCAGGTTCCATGGTCATGACATTACCGGCTACCCAGGGTTCATCTCCTCGGGATACCGGACCCTCGTGGACCTCCAGACCAATGCCATGCCCGCCGGCACCATGCGCCATGTAAGCACCGTATCCCCGCTCTTCAATCAGCGCCATGGCCACTTCTGCGCACTCACCCCGGCGTTTTCCAACTTGCATCAGTTCAATCGCTAGCACTTGCGCATCAAGAACTGCCTGGTAAACACCGCGATGCTTATCAGTGGCTTTACCCACCACGAAGGTCCGGGTGACATCGCAGCAATATCCATTCCACGTAGCCCCGTAATCAATTGTCACAAAGTCTCCCGTCTGCAATTCTCGCTTGGTGATACCGCCATGAGGAAGCGAGGAGCGTGGGCCCGAAACGAAATGCGTGTGAAAAGCAAAACGTGTGGTTCCTTGACCATGAATCCGCATCTGATGCTCCAGCTCGGCCCCGAGCACCCATTCACTCACTCCAGGTCGGACCAGGGGTAGAATGTGTTCATAGGCCAAACGGTTGACCTCATTGGCCTGGCGAATCTGTTCGATCT
>SLSY01000027.1 GCA_007130145.1 Bacillota bacterium | reverse complement strand
ATTCAGGAGATCTCCCACTCATGAGAGGAGCAAAGCGAGCTTTGCCCCACGTCGAGTGGCTCCCAAGCCCGCCCTGGTTTGAGTATACTATCCCGGGGAGAAGCAGACGTGGGCGCTCACCATACAATAAGCGGTCGGGCAGACCCTGAGGAAACATATCTCGTCGAAGCAACATGGGCCGGGACCATGAGCCGATCAACGCATCCCTAGTGTTTCTTCTCATGGACGGGAAAAGAACTCCTCGGTGTGCAGAGCCAGAGCTCCCCCTTCCATCCACCGCCCTTTTGCCAGCAAACGATGCTTTATGCAACTATCGTTTATGCTTCGACGGTATCGTCGCAATTCCCTTGCTCATGCTCACCCCATACGTTGTCCCACTGCGGCCTGAAATCTCTTGCCGCCTTAGGAGGAGTCATGTGCTGTCTTGACGAAGGTTGCGCAGGTTTGACAGCAAATGAGGAGGCCGTTTGAATGCAGCAGCAGCAGCGATCGCAAACAACCTGGCTTGGTGTGTTGCTTCTTTCTAGCGGCCATCTGGCTGTAGATTTTTTCGGCACCATCCTGTCGCCGGCCCTGCCCGCCATCTCTCAACGCATGGGGCTTTCTCTGGCCATGGCGGGCATGGCCCTTTCCATCCCCTCGACCATTGGTGCCTTCATGCAGCCGGTGGCCGGTATGATCCTGGACGCACTCGGTAGCCGTTTGAGCTTGGTATATTTAGCCGTGGCGTGGTCGGCCGTTTTCACCAGCCTGATCGGCATAGCACCCAACTTCGTCATCCTTGTTACCGTGGCGACACTGGGGAGTCTTTCCATTTCCACCTACCATCCTCTGGGTGCAGTGCTGATAAACCAGCAAACGAGAGAGCATCGCAGTTTGGCCATGTCCATTTACTCTGCCGCGGGTACACTGGGCACCGCCATCTCGCCGGCATTGGTCTTTCCCTTGACCCGTCTCTATGGACCACCCATACTGACCCTCTTGATCATCCCCGGATTACTGTTCTCCGGGGCACTCGCCCTGTCCCGCAAACGTTGGGCCCTGCCCAATATTCAGGTGGCTCGCAAGGAACGCTTTTCCTGGAACCAGTTAGCAAACGTGCTACGGCCGGTCATGACCTTAAACATCGTCAGTGCGCTAAGAGCATGGGCCCATATGGCCATCGTGGCTTATATGGCATTCTACCTTCCCGAGCGCGGCTTCAGCGACTGGGCTACCGGAGCCGCTATCTCCTTGCATATTGTCACCGGCGCTCTGGCCTGTATTCCCGCCGGCCTTCTGGCCGACCGTGTGGGTATCCGTTCAGTGTTTGCCGGCTGTCTGATGCTGGCCGGTCTATTCACTGCCGGCATTGTTCTTTTCGACAGCTGGTTGCTTTTGTGGGTCTGTATCATTCTCTCTGGAACCTTCATTCATGCCACCTTCCCGCTGGCCATTGTGCTGAGCCAAGATCTCTTGCCCGACCATCAGGGTCTGGCGGCCGGATTGTCGATGGGCTTCTCCTTTGGTCTGGGGGCTTTGGCCCTCCCCCTGACCGGTCTTGTGGGCGATGTTTACGGACTAGCATGGACATTTCTTGGTTCGGCCTTGATCTTGCTACTATCGGCCATGCTCGTTCCCAGCATTCGTCAGGCGGCCAAGAAAGACATAGGGCTAGAAACCATCCGATAGAATCGTCATTTACCACTTAGAGAAGAATAGTGAGGTGTAGGACAGTGGGTCTTCAAACCAGTCTAGAGGACATTGTGGGCAAAGACTATGTCATCACCGATCCGCAGGCACTAGTTCCCTACAGCCATGACGAATACCTGCGCCACAGGAACCTCCCTCCCCTGGCGATTCTACCCGATTCGCCAGCTGAAGTGGTGGAGGCGATGAAGGCCTGTCGTGCCTACGGCGTGCCCGTAACCCCACGAGGCCGGGGGACGGGACTGGCTGGAGGAGCCGTTCCCCTCAATGGCTCGGTCGTCCTCTCCCTGGAGAGAATGAACCGGGTCAAAGAGCTCGATCTGGAGGATGGCACCATTTCCGTTGAACCGGGCCTCATCGTCGAAGCACTGCATCACTACGTAGAGAGCAAGGGATTGTTCTACCCGGTTGACCCCGCCAGCCTCGATAGTTGCAGTATTGGCGGTAACGTGGCGACCAATGCGGGAGGACCGCGCGCGCTCAAGTATGGGGTCACCCGCCACTATGTGCTGGGCATAGATGCAGTCTTGCCCGACGGCCGGGTCATTTCCCACGGAGGAAAATACATCAAGAACACGACCGGCTATGACCTAGCTCATGCCCTCATCGGCAATGAGGGCACCTTGTGCGTCTTTACGGGCATAACTCTCAAACTGATTCCCCTGCCGCCGGCCCAAAGAGACCTTCTCATTCCCTTTTCCACCATGAGCGATGCCGCGCGAGCTGTGGTCAAGATACTCAATCAACTGCGTATCGTGCCGGCCGTACTCGAGTTCATGGACAAGACGTCGATCAAAGTAGCGGAGGCGGCCACCGATAAGCCCTTTCCTCACACCGATGCCGGGGCTCATCTCCTCATCCAGCTGGATGGTCTGGATGAAGAAGAGGTGGATAAGCAGATGATTCGCGTAGGCGAGCTGTGCATGGAGCTAGGAGCACAGGATGTGATGGTGGCTCTAAACGATACGATGCGAGATCGCTTGTGGGAGGCGCGAAGAATCTTGCACGAAGCTTGCAACGCAGCCAGCAGTGCCGTGGAGATGCAGGATGTCTCCGTCCCTCGCTCACAGATACCCCGCCTCCTGGCAGAGTTGGAAGCGTTGGGCAAACGTATTGACAAGCCCATTGCCTGTTTTGGCCACGCCGGAGATGGCAATGTGCACGTGAGCATCTTGCATCAGGATGAGGATCCTGAGCCCTTCCTCGCTTCCCTCGACCGCATTAACACCGAGGTCCTTTCCATTGTGGCCGGGCTGGGTGGTACCATAAGTGGTGAACACGGGATCGGTTCGGTCAAGAAGAAGTATCTCGAGCGTTGGCTGGGTGATAATGAAATGGCATTGATGAAGGCCCTAAAGCGCATGCTGGATCCCGAGGACTTTTTGAATCCCCAGAAAATCGTTTGCTAACGAGCATAGCATCATGACGAGGATCAACCATGGGGCAGGCTAATGGCCACCCTGTGGCGAAGATTATGCATAACGGATCAGTGAGGAGTGTCTCTTTGTGAACCAACGAGAAGAGGACAAGCAGCTTTCTCCGGGAGAAGCAGCTGATAACCCGGAGAAAGACAAGCCTCTCCAGCCAGATTTCACGGATGCCGTTGCCCTATTTATTGCAGCGGTCCAGATCCTGGCCCCAGGCATATTGGTGATGATTGGTTCCATGTTCATGGTCTACTTGTTGCTGCTTTGGCTTGCGCGTTGAACGGAGGGGGACCGACCTTCCCGTGGCCACCTCCATGTATCGGGGAGACGGCGGTCACATCTTGATACGCTTGGGCATATCGCCCTGGTTCCTCACATCCGTCGCCTTCGTACTCACACCGAATCGTCTGAGGAGGTAAGGATGATGCAACAACCTACCATTGAGCAACTACGAGAACTGATGGAGTCTACCCAAAGTCCCTGCGTGTCGCTATACATGCCCACCCACCCGGGGATCGCTGAAAACCAGCAAGATCGCACACGTTTCAAAAACCTCTTGCGTCAGGCCCAAAGAGGCCTGGAGAAAGCGAACCTGCGCTCGCCCGTCATCCAGGACATCATGCAAGAAGCTATCAAACTCAGTTCTGATGGACTATTCTGGCGGAGGCAGAATCACGGGTTGGCAATGTTCATGGCCAAGGAACACTTCAGTTTTCACCAACTTCCCCTCAAGGTGGATGAGCTGGTGATGGTAACCGACCGATTTCACCTCAAGCCCCTCATGCAGCTGGTGGGCCAAGAGCAGTTCTATGTCTTGGCACTGAGTTTGAAGAGTACGCGCCTCTTGGAGGGCAACGAACACGGGCTTTCTGCTCTGCCAGCGGAGGTCCCCATGACCATGGAAGAGTTTCTGGAAGGCGAAGAAAGGGAGCCCCACCTAGAGTATCGCTCCTTCTCCATCGGCGGCAGGGGACGGCAGATGGCCACGTATCACGGGCACGGAGCCGGTGGTGAAGATTCCAAGGAGGATTTGCGCCGCTACTGCCGCTACATTGACGGAGTCGTCACCAAGCGCCTGGCGGGTAAACGTCTCCCCCTCACTCTCGTGGGCGTGGACTACCTCCTTCCCATTTACCGCGAAGTGAACACCTACCCCCAGCTGGCACGAGTGCACGTGGAAGGCAACCCCGATGAGTTCGGCCCTGAGCAGTTGCACCAGCGCGCCTGGTCGTCGGTAAAGCCACAATTGCTTGAAGAAAGACAGGAAGCAATAGAACATTTCCAGGAACTCATGGGAACGGGAAAGGCCTCCACCAGCGTAGAGGAAGTCGCTCTGGCCGCCCATCATGGACGGGTGGAGATTCTCTTTGTCCCCCTGGGTGTGCAGAGGCCGGGCTTGATCAAACCAGAGGAACAGACGGTGGAGCTTGTAACCGATGGGGCGGCAGGGGAGTATCCCGACCTGCTGGATCAAGCGGCCATCGGTACTCTAGACAATGGAGGTACAGTCTACGTAGTGGATCAGCCAGATATGCCTAACGGCGTTGACATCGCCGCGATTTTCCGCTACTAATGGAGTCCATAGGAAAGGCCGGGCTGGGCCCGGCCTTTTTTCATTCCGCCAGCAGCACGCCTGCAGTGGGATCAAAACGCAGGCGTTCGCTCGCTAGGACAGCATGCTCCTCACTCGCCCAGCATGGCTTTTCTCACCAATGCCACCGGCATTGAGCCGTATTGCAAGAAGCTATCGTGAAACTCCTTCTCCGTGTAATCATCCCCCATCTTCTTTTGGTACGCGTCCTTCAGACGAATCACCTCACGCTTGCCCAAAAGATAGGTGGATTGATAGGTCGCACTGGTCGTGTAGCCGCGAGCCTGAGATGTAGCCCATCGTTCCTCCAGCCGGGCGGTATCCACCAGATACCGAGTTGCTTCCTCGACACTCATGCCTCGGGTATGCAGCCCTGTATCCACAACAATGCGCACCGCCCTCCACAAAGCATTGCGCAGCTGCATCAGGTGCAGAGGAGGTGTGCTCAAAAAGCCGATGTCCCGCAAGTACTCTTCCCAGTACATGGGCCACCCTTCCGTATAAACGGGATCGCTGAATACCTTGCGGAACTTAGTACCCACCAACTTGGTGATGAGAGCTTGCATGTAGTGGCCCGGATAGATTTCATGGTGAGCAATGGAGCGAATCCAAGCATAGCTGTTATCCCTGAGGTGTTGCTGTTGCACCTCGACGGGTGCCTCATCATCTACCGGTGTGATGTGCCATTTGCCCGCATACCCCGGATCAAACATGGGAGATGACCAGGGAAGGGCGATGGGGGCATAATCGCGCATGAAAACGGGCATCCACTCACACGGACAATTGCCTTGCGAGGGGACGGTCACCAGGTCTTTATCGATCACAAATTGTCGGGCCAATTCGACCTCATCATCGTATTCCTTAACCAGATCCGCTGCGGCCGGATGATGATCCTTGACACGTTCCAGCGCTGATACCCAATCGGTGCCAAACCCCATCTGGCCCGCCAGCGTCTCCATATCGCTGCGGTAGCGTTCCACTTCATCCTGCCCAAATTCATAGAGCTGGCGATGATCAAGATCCAGCATATACATGTTTTGGAGAATGTAGTCGAACTTTTCCTTGCCAATAGCATAGTCACCTTGAGCACGATGGGCCAGTTCTTCGCAGAAGCTCAGGTAATCGGCCAGTGCGTCATCGGCCCGGGCGATGGCCACCATCATGTCGCGGGTCAAGGTTTCCGATTCACCGGCAAAGGAACGCACGGCCGTATCGAGAAATTTGCGGGCCCCGTTCGTGGCCGAACGGGCCATGTCCACCCACAAAGCAGGTACGCTTTCATCCAGCACCCCGCGGGCATTGGTCAGAAGCTCAGGCACCTTGCGCAAGCGCGCCAGCACGCTGGCTGCCCTCTCTTCTGTGCCGGCAAAATCTCCAATCAAGAGGGGGAAGATGGCGTTGGATACCACCTGGGGAAAGGCCTGCGGTGAATTGCGCCGGCCGCGGCTCGAACGAATGCCCAAGCCCAGATCGGGATGATCCAACGCGCCCTTCAGTGTGGCGCGCACGAAGGGGTAATCCAGGGCATCCTGAGCATCCAGCTGCTCGGAATCGATCCCTTCAAGACGAGTGAGAAACTCCCTACGCTTTTTGAGATCCTCACCGGCCTGTGCGGGATCGGCGCTGATCTTATCATCGTAGTCATGCACGCCCATGCGGGTGGCTCCCACGGGATCCATCTTCCACAAGTGGTCCAAATAATCATCGATCAGCTGTTGATAGAGACGTTTTTGGTCCTGCATATACACTTAACCTCCTTGCACACTAACTCCGGAGCAAAACCTGCCCGGGACGATTCTGGGTCAGATCCCCTTGGTCGATAACCAGTGCTCCATTGACCGCAACATATTCCATACCCTGCGCTACGACCGAAGCATCGCGCGGGTTGAGCTCTTCGGGGAAGAAGAAGCGGTCGGGCCCGAAGACGAGAATGTCAGCGGCCATGCCGGGGCGGAGGATACCGCGATCCTGTAAACGGTGCTGTTGAGCGGGCAGGGCTGTCATACGTTGAATATCGTATTCCAGTCGCAGACCAAATTCGCGGCCCACTTCCAGAAAACGAGGAAAGACACCATTTCTTTGCAGTTCGTAATGAAAGTAGGGATTGGACGGATCTGGCATGATTGAGTCGCTCCCGCACGTCACCACAGGACTAGATGCTGTCTCCCTCAGTACCGGGAAGCGATCGGTGTTGGTCTTGTTGCGACGGTTCGCATACATCCAAAAACTAACCCGTGGCGGTCTCTCGGCCAACAGATCAAACCACATGTCGGCGGGTTCTTTGTCATGCATAGCGGCTACATCGGCCAGAGTACGTCCTTCCCAGGCGGGAATCTGAGCATGAACGAGTATAATCTGATCGGGCGCCAAACGAACCTGGGAGTTGTTTTCCAATATGAAGCGACGAGCCCCCTCGTCCTTGAGCAGCCTGTAGAACTCCTCCAACTCCATGTCGTAGTACTCAAATAGCGAGTTCTTGATGGAGCTGAGGAAGCGATCGGCACGCATGACATGTCCCCCGCTGTGAGGCATGATGTCGCAGGCTACCTCCACCCCTTGGTCCCGAGCGCGTTCCATCCACTCCACCGCCAGGCGATCGGCGTAGGTCAGATGTGACACCTGCACCCTTACCCCAGCGCGACGACCAATCTGAATGGCTTCAGCTACTCCGTCTCCGCGACCGAAAGCTATGGCCTTGCGCACATGGGATGCGTACGTACCATCATAGGCAGCGACCACCCGGGCCAGCTCGACCACTTCATCGGTGGTGGCAGCGCGGCTGGGCACGTAATCAAGTCCCGTGGATAGTCCCAGTGCCCCTTGCTCCATACCCTTCTCTACCATGCTTTTCATCGCCGTCAATTCTGCCGTTGTGGGGGAGCGTTGGTCCGCTTTTCCCATGACCAGCCAGCGAATGGTACCGTGCCCCAGCAATAGCCCGTGGTTGAACCCCAGTCCTCGCGCCTCAGCTAAGGCCTTGTATTGGGGTAGAGAATCCCACTCTTGGTCGATCTTCTGCAAAAGGGAGTTATCATCGCGGTCCCGTGCTGCCCGCGTTGCCCGTGATGTGTCGGCAATGGACGTGCCACACTGTCCGTTGATGATGGTGGTCACTCCCTGTCGCATATAGCGCTCTAACACCGGATCTACCAAGAGGCCCAGCTCCTCATGGGTGTGAGGATCGATGAACCCGGGACACACCACCCGTTCGGTGGCATCCACAACCCTGTGGGCTTCATCCAATATACCAATGGCTGCCACCTTGCCGTCCTTCACTCCCAGATCAGCCACAAACCCGGGAGTTCCCGTACCGTCGATGATCCTACCGCCCTTGAACACCAAGTCGAGCACGTTACATCGCCTCCGAATTGATATGCTTTGTTGTATGCATTCTACGGGACTCGAGATATCGCCTGCAACACGCAACATGCTTTTACGAGAGGGAAACGACCATCACCCTGTCGAATGAGTACCAAAGCCCAAATCCATAAGGAGGCAAAACCATGGCTCTAGTCTTACGCAATGCCCATATCATTGATGCGCTCTCACCCGATGTGCGGAGCAAACAAGATGTCGTTACCGAAGGCCATCGCATCAAGGACATTGGACAAGCCTCAAAGCCTACACAGACGGTAAGGGAGTTCGATTTGGACGGACTCTACCTCTTGCCAGGCTTGTGGGATTGTCACTGCCATCCCGGACTACTCATTCCCGACTACAACCACATCTCTACCTTTGAAACGCAGGCAGAACGAACGTTGCGCTCCTATTGCAACGTGCAAGCAGCCATTCCGCAGGGTTTTACCGGTCTGCGTGTAGTTGGAGAAGCATCCTACATCGATATTGCACTCAAAGAAGCATTCCTAGCCCACAAACTGGTGGGCCCGCGGATGGTCTGTTGCGGCAAAGGAATCAAGGCCACCGGTGGTCACGGCAGTTACCGGGGGATCAAACCGCTCTATGTCGATGCTGGCATTGAAGCCGACGGGGTAGCCGAGTTCACCAAAGCCGCCCGGGAGCAACTCAAGATGGGAGCCGACCAGATCAAGATCATGATCTCTGGCGGTATTGCTGGCGGACGCGAGAGCATGGATGAACCACAGATGACACCGGAAGAGATGAAGGCCGTCGTCAACGTGGCCACCTCCAAGGACACCATTGTCTGCGCCCACTCTGGAGGGGATGCTGCTATCCAGGATGCACTCCAAGCAGGGGTTCGCTCCATAGAACATGGCTATTACATGGGCGAGGAGACAGTGAAGATGATGGCTGACCTCAATGCATACTTCGTGCCCACCATGCCCGTTACCCAGGATGAGGAATTCATGCATTGGGCCAAGTGGCCCCAGCACTCGATTGACCGGGCGCTCAGTGGAGCCCAAGCCCACCTGGAAGCCTTCCAAATGGCTTTGGAACTTGGCGTCACCATCGCCAATGGCGCCGACTTGTGCCCCTTCAGCAAGACCTTGCACATGGGAATGCGTCACCTGGTCCAGGCGGGGATGACCACCCATCAAGCCATTGTAGCAGCAACCCTGAACGCAGCCATCGTAGCCGGTTTGGCCGATCAACTGGGCACAGTGGAAACGGGCAAGCTGGCCGACCTCATCGTGGTGGACAAGAACCCGCTGGACGACATCACTCATCTGGAACGAGTCAAGCTGGTCATCGTGGACGGTCGTGTGGTCCACGAAGACTGGTAAATGCACTGACCATGAAGAACATCCTGGTGCTCACCACAGGAGGGACGATAGCCAGTCGCAAGCGCGGGCGGGTGACAAGCGCTGAAATGGAGCAACAGCTCCAGGCACTGGTGCCAGAGCTCGAATGCCGCATCGAACCGGTGTGCCAGTTGGGTTCAAGCCAGATCACCCTAGACATCATGTGGGATCTGGTGCAGCGTATTCGGAACGCGGCGGACCATGTTCAGGGCATCGTCATCACCCATGGTACCGATACCATGGAAGAAACGGCCTTCTTCCTGGACCAGGTGATAGAGAGTAGTTTCCCGGTCGTATTAACCGGTTCCATGCGTGCCGCCGATATGCCGGGCTTTGACGGATGGGCCAACCTCCGCGACGCATGCCGGGCTGCTGCCCGGTCGGGGCTGAGCCCATACGGTGTCACGGTACTCATGGCGGGTCAGCTGCACGCAGCATCCCATGTGGCCAAGGTCCATTCGCGGTGCCCGGATGCATTTGCGTCTCCCGGGGCCGGGCCCATTGCTCTGGTGGAACCAGGTCACTGGCAGTGGTTGCATGGTCCACTGCAACGGAAGCGGGAGTCCTTTCAACAAGCGCTCGGCCCCGTAGAATTGGTAAAGCTAACGGCTGATGCTTCGCCGGAGCTGGTGAAAGCAACCGGAACCTATGCCCGTGGCGTGGTAGTGGAGGGACTCGGTGATGGCCATGCCCCCGCCCCGGTGCTCGGAGCCTTGGAAGCACTGGTCTCCCATGGATTTCCTGTGGTCATGACCAGTCGCTGTCTTGCGGGTGGGGCCTCCCGCCGCATGAACCATTTGATATACACCGATCTAGCGGGACCCAAAGCTCGTCTCTTGCTCATGTTGGCTCTATCGCTGGGAACGCGCTGGCCCGACGCCTTCGCACCCTATCGCACAGCTTAACCGCGCGATGCTTTCACAAGAGGCGGGGCCCCCTTCCCCGTCTCTTGCTCTTTGCAGTCGTCCATCCTGCCGGCGACGGGCAATTTCAACGTGATGCGGGTCCCACCCTCTGAGCGGTTCTCGGCCCAAAGGTCACCCCCATGACGACGCGCAATGTTGCGACTGATGAATAGACCCAGACCAAGCCCTTCTGGTGCCCACTCACAAAGATCCTCCACGCGGTAGAATCCATCAAAGACCTGTTCCAAGCGATCCGGGGGTATGCCCACACCCTCGTCCTCCACATGAACAAACGCCCAGCCACCATCGGTCTCAATACGGACCCAAATCCGTGTACCGGGAGGTGAATATTTGATGGCGTTGCCAAGAAGGTTGGTCATCACTTGCATCAGCCTCTGCGAGTCCGCCCGAACCCTTGCGTGGCCTGACCCGGCTGCACATAGCATGATCTTATAGTCGATGGCACTGGTGGAGAAGGTGGTAACGATGTGCTGGAGGAACTCTTCCAGACAAAAGACGCGGGGGCGAATCTGCAGGCGATCGCCGCGAGACACGTAGGCTGTAAGCATCTCATTGACCAGTTCACTCAGCTGCTGTACCTGCTGGTCAAGGCGATCCACGCAGTTGGCAACGGTCACTGCGTTACCCGTCCTGGCGTGGATGCGAAGCAACGTGGCCAGTCCCCTGATCACCTGCAGGGGGTTGCGCAATTCGTGACCCATGAGTTGGACGAAGCGCTCCTTGGCTCGTTCAACCACCCGCAGTTCCGTGATGTCCTGCATCGTGAAGACGAAGCGCTCTGATTCCGAATCCGGGCTACCTAAAGCCGTACCACTGACACGAACCCAGTGCTGTTCCCCCCGGGTATTGTTGATCAGCCATTCATATCCTTGGATTTTGCCAAACTCCTGCACGAGACGAAGGCAGTGTTCCTCTGAGGCTTCAGGTCGTCCCAGCGGCGTTAGAGTTGCGCCAAACGTAGCGCCTTCATTTTCGCCGAGATAGCAACCCGTGAGGTGATCTTCACTCACCGCCAAGAGTTCTAGCATGGCAGCATTGACAGCAAGAATCTTACCCTCTGTATCGGTGACGAGAACTCCATCGGATACCGCGTGAAATACTCTTTCCCAATGGTCTCCCTCCTGGAGCGCCCTGTTCTCCCTGCCATCCACAGTCATTATCCTTCCTCCCTCATCGTCTCGCTGTCAAGCGTCATCTTGCTGTGCGATGGCTGGCGTACAAAGGTCTTTTGGCATCAACGTGTTCTCGTCAGGCGTCATGACGACTCACAGCACTCCATGATCTCCAGGGTCGACAGAAATACCAGATATGCCTCTCTCACTTGCCATCCCGTGGCCTGCTCCAGCGCCCGACCATACAACCTCAACTGCCGCTTGTAACCCTCCAAGTACGGGGTGGCAGCTCCTGGCCGGTCGGTCTTGTAATCGATTAAGACAAGGTGGTCTCCTTCTCGAAAGTAGCAGTCGATGATTCCCTGTACCGTAATCCATTCGTTGGGTGCCACCTCATCATCGAATAAGTCTCCTGCGGGTACGGCGACGGTAAAGGGAGCTTCACGCTCAGCATGCTCAGAACGGATCAGGCGCTGCCCCAGGGAGCCAGACCAAAAGCTCAGGAGGCTCTGCACGGGAATATGAGCCCTCCATTCCGGCAGCAGCAGCTCGCGCTCGATCAGATCATCCACAAGAGCAGCGACGTCGCTCGGGTCAAGCGGTTTGAGGGGCAAGTGGTTCAACACAGTGTGAACGGCATTCCCCAATGTCATCGCATCCACCTGGGTCTGAGTACCACCAGCCCGCGAAACGGAGGGCAGCAACGGTTCGGTCAGATGGGGGAACAAAGGTGCCATCTCGTCAGGCTCCCCATGCATGCGGGCCAGCTGACTCACGCTAACCTTGCCCACCATGGAGGTGGCTTTTTGATGAGAGTATTCCCATCCCAGACGGCGCTCTATCTCGCGTTTGAACTCACACTCATCTCCCGTCGTCACCAAGGGTTCGAGCCGGGCAATCCGCCGGCGATCCGGCCCTTGCTCTCGCCCCGTGCCAAAATGGTACGAGACCGCGGGCTCCATATGCAGGGTTACCGACCAGTGTGATGCATGGCATCCTTCTAAGAACGGTGAAGGTGTCGCGGCATGCTCCCACAGTGCGGTGCCGTCCACATGACGCATGAGGCAAGGCCCAAGCCAGTCCAGCCAACGGCGCGCCGATAGTGCCCGGACAGCTCCGAGGTGCTCCGCATCTTGAGCCTGACGGCCCCAACGCCCACAGTTAAGCGACACATCACGAACCGACCCAATAATCACCAGACGTTCGCGGGCTCGGGTCATGGCCACATAAAGCACCCTCAGTTCCTCGGCCAAACTCTCCGAACGCACCCGGTGACTAACGGCGGTGTGAACCGCACCCGGATACTTGACCCGCGCGGTTGTATCCACCACTCTCGGACCCAGTCCCAGCTGTCGGTGCACCAGCACATCCTCCTGCGCATCCTTGAGATTGAACTGCTTACCCGCATCCAAGAGCACAACGACAGGAAACTCCAAACCTTTGCTTTTGTGCACACTCATGATGCGCACCACATCTTCCTTCGGACCCAGACTGGGCGCCTGACCCAGATCGTGCTCCTCTTCCACCCGGTCAAGAAAGCGCAAGAAGCGGAAAAGACCCGGGTGGGCAAAGCTATCGAATTGCCGCGCCCGTTCATAGAGGGCACGCAAATTGGCCTGTCGTTGTTCACCACCCGGCATGGTTGCACAGTAGTCGTAGTAGCCTGTGTCAGACAGAAGGTGCCAGACCAAGTGATTCACCGGTTGGCGACGAGCCCTAGTGCGCCAGCTATCAAGCCGGGAAAGAAACGCCTGAAGCTGTCTTGCCAGTTCATCGTCACGCTCGACATAGTGATCCACCGCCTCATAGAAGCCCTCTTGGTCAGGACAGCCCAAGCGAATATGTGCCAGCTGCTCTGGTGTCATGCCCACCATGGGCGAAAGCAGCACAGAAGCCAGGGGAATATCCTGTCGGGGGTTGTCAATGATGTTAAGAAGACTACGCATCACAGCCACTTCCTGAGCGGCAAAGTATCCCGTCCCCAGTTCGGCATGAGCGGGAATGCCCATGCGCCCGAGAATGTCGATGACCTGATTCGCCCGCTGGCGCGTACTGCGCATGAGAATGACCACATCCTTGTATGTGGCACGCCGCCCATGACCGTCGGAATCATAGAGCGTGAGAGCCTCCTGCCCCCGAACAAGCCTCTGAATCAAGCGTCCGGCGAGATAGGCCTCCTTCTCGAGGGACTCGAGTTCATCATCCGTATCCCCGGCTGTAGCCACCTTGTCCCTCTCCAGCAGATGAAACTCCACCGGTGCCTCCGACGCCTGGGGTCCTTGTCGTGCCTTCACCAGATGGGCCCGCTCATCGTATGTAATCTCGGTGGCACCACCCTGCATGAGCATGGAAAACACATAGTTAACCGCATCGATCACGCATTGGGAGCTACGATAGTTCTCCACCAGATCGACCCGGTGCTCACGAGGATCCTCGCTCTGGGCATAGCGCCGGTGACGGGACAGAAACAGTCCGGGATCAGCGAGGCGAAAACGGTAAATGGATTGCTTCACATCTCCTACCATGAACAGGTTGGGCTTATCTTCTCCCTGCCGGGACACCAGAGTGAGGATGGCATCCTGAACTGCATTGATGTCCTGGTATTCATCCACCAATACCTCATCATAGGCGGCACGTATCTCTCTTGACATCGCCGAAGGCTGCCAGCTCCCGTCGGCTTGGTCCTCTACCAGCAAGGCCAGACAATAGTGTTCAAGATCGGCAAAATCCAGCTGAGAGCGCCCGGTCTTCTCCTGACGGTAACGCCTCTGGAGTTTCTCCACCATATCCACCAAGGTGGACATGGGTGAGTATAGGCCTGTGACTTCTTCCAGCAGTTCGTCTTCTGGTCGCACCCATATGCCACCCGTCAGGCGACGGAGGGCTTTTTTGGCTTCGTCACGAGCTTTCCGACAAGCCTCTTTCATATCTTTGTCTGCTGCTTCTCCTCGCACCGGTGGCAACCGGCGCCAAGAAAACCCCTCTTGGATCTGCCCACGCAGCGAAGACCAGTCTTTGGCTTTCTCACGCCAAAGGCGCAGCTTCTCATCATCCTCTGACAAAATACCTTCGTAGGCCGCCGGTCCGCCGGGTAGAGCGGCCAGTACCCGCGCTTCGGCTAGGTGTTCAAGGGCCCGGTCAATCTCGGTTCGAGCAAGACCGAGTAGGTCCTCAACCCAGACCGTAGCGGTCATCTTGCTTCCAGAGGGCAGCGCAAACATCTCGCGCGCTTGCCGGAGCCAAAGACCGGGGCGAGGATGACTGCGGGCAAAGTCCAAAAGCCCCAATACGAGTTCTTCCAGGCCTTGACCTCCTGAACCGCCATAACGATCCATGAGGTCAGCAAGGCGCCCGTCGTCCCGTTCCAGTTCCTCCTCCAGCAAAGATTGATAGAGCTCCTGTTTGAGCAAAACGCTTTCCTCATCGCTCATCACGCCCACTTGGGGATCAAGTCCCAAACGATAGAAATAGCGGTGGATCAGTCGCAAACAGAAGGAGTGCAAGGTTGAGATGGAAGCTTGACTCAGCAATGCCGCCTGCTGTGCGGCCCGGGGATCTTGATCGGCGCGTTCATATAGCGCATCACCGATGCGCATACGCATTTCGGCCGCTGCTGCTTCAGTGAAGGTCACCACCAAGAGGCGGGTAATGTCGGTGGCATCATCCCCGGTAACCCGTCGAATCACCCGTTCCACCAATACGGCGGTCTTGCCCGCACCCGCTCCGGCTGCTACCAGCAAGTTGCCACCACGCCTGGTTATGGCTTCCTTTTGCCCCTTATTCCACCTCATCGTCACCATCCGTTTCTCTTACCGCCACATCATGGGCCATCCTGTTCCAAACTTGCTCAGCATCAGTCTGGGTTACCTGACGATACCGATGGCCCGCAAGCAGCACGTCAAAATCGCACGCTGCCGTATACTCACACCACTGACAGGCACGCTGCGTCTTGCGTTTATAGGGGTAGGCACGAATGTCCCCCTCTACTAAGCGGCGTCCCAATTGGCCTAAACTATGGCGGGCATAGCCTAGCAGCAATTTCATATGCTGCTCATCGACCACCTTGGCATGCCGGGCCAGCGTCTTGTCCTGGTTGAGTTTGACCGGTACGACATCCGATTCATGTCCTGCCCTGGCCAAGCCCTCATCGGAGAGCATCAATGCCTCTTGGTCCGAGAGCATAAGTCCACGCAAACGGTACGCCCTGCGCATGAGACGTTCGGCCTCCTCAAGTGAGGGCGGTCCTTCTTTACTGGCCAAGGGCCGGTAAAGGCTCTGATAGAACAACCCGGCCGGACGCAGAGGTCGGCCCAGGAGATGGTGGCCATGTTCTTCCATGACAGAGAGATAAACGGCCAATTGGAGACTGAGACCGTAATAAAGTTCTGTCAAGTCCAGATCGCGCCCACTGCGCTTGTAATCAACAACGCGTACATAGAAACCCTCATCGCCAGGAGCAACATCCACCCGGTCAATCTGGCCCCGCAGCTCCAAGTGATGATCGTCCCCCAGTGGCACCCGGAGGGGAGGGAGGCGTTTCCCGTGCCCAAAATCCACCTCGCTAGCCACCATTTCAAAACGACCCTGGCGCGCTTGCGCGGCGATGACCTGCACCACCTCCACCAGGCTCTTTTCCAGAACCCGGGCCAGGAAACGTTGCTGCTCTCCCCTTAGCAGCGCCTCACCCTCCAAGCGAGGGATGATCTCCTGTACCACATCTGTCATAATCTCTCTTGCCTGACCGTCCTCTACCTCCTGCCAAGACCAGCCATGTTCCTGGAGATAGTGGGCAAACCGGTTCAAGCAGGCATGCATAAAGGACCCGATTTCGGGTGCGGCCACTGACTGCACCTTGCGTTCCTTCAAGGAAAGGCCGTAGCTGAGATAATGCCACAGAGGACAAGCCGCAAAGCGCTCCATCCGTGATACGCTGGCCGCCACCGGGTTGCCCCAGAGCTGGTCCACCACCCCGGCACTGAGGGTGGAACTAACATGATCGTGTTCCAGGCCCGAAAACACGGCCGCCAAGCGCCGGCGACCGTCAGGCCGAGCCAGTAACCAATTGTATGTATGCTTCCAGACGGGCCCTGACGGGAGATTGACATCCCCCGAACCTAATCCAGCCGCCAGAAAAGCGATTGCATCGGCCGCCCCGCTGAGATGGGACAACGCCTCATGTGTGCTCTTAGCATGGGGGCGCGCTTCTTCGGCCACCAAAGAAGGGAACAAGCGCCCCAGTCGCATCAGGTACGGAGAAGGAAAGAGCGGTTTACCGCCCTCATCGGCCAGGGGATAGCTGAGGTAGAGAAAGCGATCGGCCCTGGTGCAAGCAATATAAGCCAGATAAGCCTCCCCAAACTGCTCCCGCCGAGCGGTGGGTCCCAAGACAAGACCCGAGGCCGCCAGATCCTCTCGCTCCCCGTCGCTCAGTAGGGGATCTTCCTCGTGACGCAAGGGAAAGACTCCTTCATTCATGCCGAGAATAAGTGCTGCGCGGAGCGCAGGGTGCCGCGAACGTTCAATGCTCCCTACCACTACCTGGTCAAGGGCTGGAGGCACCATGCCCAAGGTGAGCGCTTCCAACCCTGCCTGCATCACTCGCTCCAGTTCGGACCATGAAACGTCCCGCTCACCCAGTGCTTCAACCATCTGCTGCAAAAGATCCATAACCGCTGCAAGCACCCCTTCATGCTCGGTGGCCATATCCACGTCGCCGCCAGCGGAGGTCTCTTGGCTCCACTGGGTCAAACGTCCCTCCACATCTAGTTCGTCGAAGAGTCGATGCAGGGCCGATGCCACTTGGGTCACGCTCTGCTTATCGCGACGCATCATTGCGTAAAAAGGGTACAACTGGTCCACTGCTGTTTGGCGCAATCGGTTGATGCGGTTTAGGTACGAGATGTCTTCTTCTCGAGGCTCTTCCTCTTTGTCTAAATAGAAACGGGACAAATAGCGCCATGGAACACCATCAAACCAGCGTTCACCCCGGATACCATAAGCCAAACAGTAGTTTTCCAGTTCATCCACTTCTGTTCGTGTCAAAGCAAAAAAGTCGGTCTTGAGTACCCGAAACACGGTCTCGTAGGTCCACTGACCCCCGACCAATTCCAGTAGAGCGCGGGTCAATTCCACCAAGGGATGGTGAGTCAGCGAGCGTTTTTTGTCGAGGAAATATGGTATGCGTAAACGGTCAAAGATCGCCGGCACCAGATCGGCGTAGGGCCCGGTTTGTCGGAGAATGACTGCCATGTCACGCCACCGGTATCCCTTATCACGGGCCAGAGCAATGAGTGTGCGCCCGGCAGCTTCCACTTCTGAGCGCCGGTCCGTGGCCGCCACGATCTTGCATGTCTCATCGATATCCACCGGCGCCTTGCGTGTACTCGAGCCAAATAGCGATGCTTCGATCGCTCCCAGGGCCAAAGCCCCTTGGAAGCGCGGAGTGTGGGGCAAAATGAGGGGGGGCACCTGTCTCACCTGGCGCTCACGCGCCAGTTCAGACAGCTCATGATAGGTTGAACGGGTGGGGAAAAAGAGATCGGCCGCATCCAGAGGTCTACCCAGTTCTTCCGGTTCCAAGCAAAGGGCCACATTCATCTGTTCAGCCCGGCTCATGAGCACACCCAAGAGCTCATACTCCTGCGGGCTAAACCCGGAGAATCCGTCGACCCAAATCCGGGCGCCTTCCAAATACGACGTGCCCTTGAGCCTTTCGCTCGCCAGGGTCAGGACGTCTTCAGGATCGGTAAAACGACGGGCCAAGTACTCCTGATACGCCTGGTAGATCAATTTCAGGTCGGCCAGTTTTCGACTTAGAATGTCATCTTGAAGCAACCTTTTTTCTTGCTCGGCACAGAGTTCTTGGGGCGTTACCCCGTGTCGGGCCAATTCTATCATGGTGGCACCCAGCTGACGAATAAAGCCCGGGGTGCCTTTCAAGGCGCCGAATAGCTGCAGCTCATCAGAGCGATCGTTGAGGATGCTGGCCAGCGCCATCTGCCGCCCGATGTCACTGAGCTCCGGCCGTAGCGCACCTCCCAGCTGGGCCAGAACGCGACGGGCAAGGCGCCGGAAACTCATGACCTCGCCGTGCATGACGGCGCCCATTCGTTCCAGGAGGGCTCGCTCGGCCAGAAAGGTTGCCTGCTCTGGCACCAGCAGTATGAGACGGGCCGGCCCCTGCACAGCCTTGAGGTGATCTGTCATTTCTTCCAAACACGTGTGAGTTTTCCCCGAGCCGGCACGTCCCAGGATAAAACGGAGGCCCAAGAGGCTTTCTCCCTCCTCTCGTCGAGGCAAGTTTTCCACAGGATCAAAGCACATTCCTCCTCAAAATGACATGAAAGGGGAAATTCTCCAGTATGGATAGGAAAAGGTCAACATTGTGATCACCAAGGGCCGTTTCAGGGGATCAGACAGCGACAACTCTATCGTGCAGAACATCGCTCGCGCGGGCGGTTGTTGGTTCGAGGAAGCGCACGGGCGCCCTGCAATAATGGAGAGTTATTGCCGATGCCTGACTATCACGACCCTCGGGATAGCCTTTCCAAACTACGCATTTAGCTCACGACTCATCAAGCCGCTCCACCATGCATCAACCACCTGCTGGGCCAACCGATGATGGTCTGGCGCGGCTTTGCCCCACAGAACCGTCGTCACCAAGGAATCTACGCCTCCAGCAATCAAGTGTGCCCACATCCTTACATCGACAAGCCGGATCTGGCCGCGTTGTGTGGCCTGAGCTAACAGATCCGCGTAGCGATCCAAGAGAATACTCTTGCTATCAATAACCCAGCCTTTGAACTCTTCACTCATGCCTGTCGCGCCCTCCAGGAATAGACCCGAGGCTTGCTGATTCCTCTCGGCCATAGCTAACACATGGACTAAGATTGCTTCCAACTGAGTTCGCAAGCACGTATGATCCTGAGACATCTTATCAACGGCATCAACATAAAGATTTATGCTGTAACGAAAAATCTCCTCAATTAAGGCTTGCTTGGATGGGAAGTAGAGATAGACCGTGCCTTTCCCCACCCCTGCTTCCTGTGCTACATCCTCCATGGTGCTATCGTGAAAGCCCTTTCGACTGAATACCTGCATAGCGGAGTGAAGGATTACATCGCGCTTATTCGGCGGCTGGCCCGCTGCCATCTCTTCACCTCCCCATTCGAAGGCTGGCATCCTCAGATCCTACGAACCCCGCACTGGCACGGTGCAGATAGGCTGCCTTCGCCAATTCATGTTCAAAAAGAGCCGCCACCAGAGCGGTCTGTGCCTGAGAACGAGCCAACTCTGCCGATATTGTCTCCAAGTTGGTGCCCACACCTGCCTGATAGCGCAAACGGGCCAGACGCAATCCCTCTTCGGCCGCCTTCAAGCCTTGTTCAGATACCATCAAGCGCTGGGAGGCCTCTTCGATTTGCAGAGTAGCGTCACGAATCTGCATTTGAATCTCATCCTTAGTCAGCAAGTAGTAGATGATGGCCTGCTGGTATTCGATTTCTGCCTCGCGTCGGTTGATTTCATTGAGCTCGTCGTCCTCCTCAACATCTTCATCTTCCCATGGCAACCAGGGGGGAACCGGTACCTCCTCGGGCCATTCGTCCATCCAATCTTGCCAAGACATGGTGGCCGGATACTCCTCGGCCAGAGAATGATTAAGACGGGCCAATTTTATCGCATTCAACCTCTGCCTGAGTTCAAAGCGATGCTTCAAGCCTTTCTCGATCTGTTCAGGCAGGGACGTACCGGCGACCTCCAACAGGGGCACCCCGGGTTCCAGCTGAATCTGGGCATCCAGAGGAAGACCAATGACCCGGGCCAGACCCATCATGGCTAAGGCCAAATCCTTTTCCGCTCGAAGCAGTGAAGCCTGTGCTTCCGAGTGCCGCACCGACGCATCCATTACATCCTTGCGTGGCACCATGCCACTTTCATACAGGCGTTGGGTCAGTCGCACCTGTTCCTTTGCAGCACTTACCGCCTCCTGTGTCACCGACAGCATTTCGCGTGAAAGAAGCTTACCCAGATATGCGGTTCGTACCTGCAATGCGATGTTGGCCTGAACCCCTTCCACGCGCCAGTCGGCGAGCTGCACAGCCAAACGACGTTGCTCGGGATACAAATACTTGACAACCGCCACTTGGTAGCTGGACACATCACCCAAATCCTCAGTCGCTCGCTCAGTTACTCTCTGTTCCAGCCGGGCCTTTTCCGCCTCCAATTGGGCCAACTCCAGGCTGGGACTAATGGTAAGGGCCCGGGTGATCGCACTATCGAGAGTCAATTCAAAGGTAGTGGGGGCATCAGGCCACGCCCCCTGGGTCGAAGCCGTAGTGGCCAGCATGACGAGAATGATCATTAAAATGCCGTGTCTAATGCGCATTACTCCTGCGCTCCTTTCTCGGGAGATGCAAGGCTTTCAGACCGGCCTTCCCTCTGCCCGATCAGAGTATAAAAGACGGGTACCGCCACAAGATTCACCAGCGTAGCCAATAAAAGACCACCAATAATGGATACGGCCAGAGGCACCTGTAGTTCGGCACCCCGTCCCATACCCAGTGCCATGGGTATCAGGGCCAGCACCGTGGTTAACGTGGTCATCAAGATGGGTCTTAGCCGGGTCGTGCCAGCCTCCTGCACCGCTTGATACAGATCGCGGCCCTCTCTCTGCTTACGCAGAGTGTAGTCAACCAAAACGATGCCGTTGTTGACCACAATGCCTCCCAAGGCAATGATGCCGATGATGGAAGGGACCGACAAGCGCTGCATGCTAAGGAGCAGACCGTACAACGAGCCGGTCATGGCCAGCGGTACCGCCAACATGATGATGAAGGGATGCAACAATGACTCAAATTGCGCGGCCAAGACCATGTATACCAGCAACACTGACAGGAGCATGGCCTCCCCCAAGGTAGAGAAAGCTTCCATCATCTCTTGGGTCTCGCCCCCATATTCGCGGCTGTAACCCGCCGGGAAAGGCAGGCTGTCCACGATGTCGCGAACCTCCTGCGCCGCACTGCCCAGGTCTCGTCCCACCACCTGAGCCGTGACCGTGACAGTACGCACCTGTCCCTGCCTCATGATCTGGGATGGTCCTTCGCCGGTCTCCAACCGCGCCACATGACTCAACGGCACAGCCATGCCCTGCGGTGAAAGCAGCATAATATGGGCAAGATCATGAGTATGGGTCAATTCTCCCTCAGGATAGATCACGCGTACATCGATTTCACTGCCGGCCACCCGATAGCGCGTGGCCACTTCCCCCTGCAAGGAAGCTCGCACCGTGGTGGCGATGTGAGCCGCGCTCAGCCCATAGTGACCAGACAAGGTGTGGTCAATCAAGATGCGCGTCTCCGGTGCCCCTGTCTCGAGACTCGTTCTGACTTCTCGTATGCCATCTACAGGCGAGATTGCCTCAACGATACGCTGGCACATCTCGTCCAGAATCTCGAAGTCGTCACCTTTGACCCTTATGACCACGGGTTCGCCCAAAAGAGCCTCTTCTCCGATGAAACCAGCACTGGGGCGCACCCGGTATTCGGCCCCCGGTATGGTATGAACCACCTGGCGCAAACGTTCTACCAACTCCGGTGTGGATGAACCTTCCTTCAATACCACAGTAACGGTTGCCTCGTCCTGACCCGCTCCGGCTCCGCCAAATACGCCACCGATGCGGCCAACGGACGCAAGTACCTGATGAGTCTCCGGCTGGGTCAAGACCACCTCTTCTATTTGCCTCACGATGTGATCGGTTTCGGCCAGACTCGAACCAGTGGGCAGTTCAACCGCAATATTGATCTCCCCACGATCCATATCGGGTAAAAACTCCGTGGGTACGGCCGGGTAGGCCACGATCACCCCGCCCAGCACCAGCACGGTAAGGAACGCCACTAAACCGCGGTGGGCCAGCGCCCATGCTAGGAGATGTCGGTAGGAATGGGTGAGTGGCTGTAAACGACTCTTGCTCAGTCCATCACGATTGCGGCCCTGCAAAAGCACGGATGCGGCCATAGGTATGAAGGTCAAGGCTACGAGCAAGGAGGCTAAAAGAGAAAAGGAAATGGTATACGCCAGGTCGCGAAAAATCTGGGAGGCCATGCCCTCAATGAATATCACCGGAAGGAATACGACCACGGTCGTAATCGTTGAGGCCGTCACCGGCATAGCCATCTCTGCGGCCCCCTGCAAAGCCGCCTGCTTCGAACCATGTCCCAGTGAACGATGACGAAAGATGTTCTCCAGCACCACGATGGCATTATCCACCAGCATGCCTACGCCCAGAGCCAGGCCCCCCAGAGACACCATGTTAAGCGTGATACCGGTGGCATACATGAAGGCAAACGTGGCCACCACCGAGATGGGAATAGCAGTGGCGATGATGAATATGACCGGCCAGCTGGATAGAAAGAAGTAGAGTATAGCTACAGCTAAAGCTGAGCCCAGCAGCGCATTTTGCACGACCGTACGAATGGAGATATTGATGAACTCGGATTGATCATCGGCTATCACCAAGCTCATGCCCGAGGGTAGATCCTGTTCAATGCCAACCAATTCGCGACGCACCGCATTGGCCACTTGCACAGTATTGGCTCCCGACTGTTTTTGCACCGCCAAGCCGACACTGGGTTCAGCATTCAGACGAGTGAATGAAGAAGGTTCACTCTGCGTCAGATGAATCCAGGCCAGTTCCCCGAGAGCAATGGCCCCTGCGTGGGTTGGAATGCGAGTCTGTGCCATGTCGTCCAGATCGATGAACTCACCAACACTGCGTACAAGCGTGCGCATGCTCGCCTCTTCCAGATGCCCACCGGGAAGGTTGAGATTCTCAGAACGCAAGCCGCTAATGATGCTTTGCAACGGAATTCCATACGCCAGCAATCGACTGGGATCGACCTCAACCAACACTTCTTCACGCATCTGACCGGAAATCCCCACCGAGGCCACGCCATCGATCCTCTCCAAACGACCTTTGACATAATCGGCTGAATAACTCAGTTCCACCGGATCATATGGTCCGGATAGGGCCAGACGCATGACCGGGAGCATAGCTGGATCGGCTTTGATCACCACTGGATCCTCGGCATCATCAGGCAAGAAGCGCTTCACCATGTCCACACCCTCGCGTACGTCGAGTGCGGCCTGGTCCATATTGGTTCCCCAGGCAAACTCCAGCATAACGATGGAATTTCCCTCAGCGCTGTAGGACGTGACCTGCTTCACATTTCCTACCCGGCCGAGTACCTCTTCGAGAGGACGGCTTACCAGAGCTTCGATTTCCTGTGGTCCCGAACCATCGTAACGTGTGGTCACCACCACCATGGGAAAGCTCATATCTGGCAAGAGATCGGCAGGCATATTGAAGAACGCGATGAGGCCGACGAGAATGATGATCAAAGCACACATGAGGGTAGTCACCGGGCGATGTACCGCCAACTGGGTCATGGTGCTTCCTCCACCTTCTGGGTCCTCACTGCCATACCATCCTCCAGATAGCTAGCCCCCCGCACTACGATATTCTCCCCTTCGGTCACACCGTCGGTGATTTCAATCCAATCGCTGTCGTAAAGACCCGTCCGTACTCGGCGACGCTCAGCAACACCTTCGATGATCACGAACACATACTGAGCCTCACCGCGGGTTAGAATGGCCCGCCGCGGCACCAGCAGACCCTGCTCCACCTGGTCTGTGGGCACGTCCAACTCGGCTATCATGCCGCTTTTGAGCTGGCTATCCGGATTCTCAAGCCGCACCTTCATACCAAAGAGGCGGGTGCGGCTATCGGCTGCCGGTGCCAGCTGAGTCACATCCCCCCAGAGAATCTGGTCGGTCGCGGCCCGCACGGTGACCGGAATTTTGTCACCCACCTCCACCCAGTTGATCAGACTCTCGGCCAGGCCCGCCTCGACATAGACCCAGTCCACGGCAATGATGACTGCTACCGGCATGCCGGCTCCCACCAGATCGCCGACGGCCGCATCTGTATGTGCCACCACGCCGGAGATCGGCGCGAAGATGACGGCATCTCTCTGTCGCGAAAGAGCCAAATCATAGGCGGCTTGTGCCTGGACTACGTTGGCTCTGGCGGCATCCACTAGCTCCTGGGATGGTCCTTTCATGACCGCTTCCAGCTGGCGCTCGGTCATGGTCAAACCGGCCGCACTGACCTCCAACTGCGTCTTGGCCCCTTCATATTGCTGCCGTGAGATTGCCCCTTCCTCAAACAGAACCCGCGAACGGGCATAGGCTTGTTCGGCGGCCACATAACTGGCTCGAGCCTGGTCAACAGCCGCTCGGGCCTGATCAACTTCCTCGGATGATGCTCCTTTGATAAGACCCTGATGGTTGGCCTGCGCCGCCTGCAGCGCTCCTTGAGCTTGCCGGACCGCAGCGTCGACTTCCGTCGTATCCAACCGCATGATCAGCTGGCCAGCTTCAACGCTCTGCCCGACTTTTGCACCAAACTCTGTTACGCGTCCTGATAATTTGGAAACCACATGGGAAGTATCCAGCGGTGTGACCGACCCGGTCACCCTGACCTTGCGCACCAGATCGCCACGGCTCACCCCGACCACTTCAACCATAAGCGGATCAGATTCCACTGTTTCGGTCGCATGCGGCCAATGCCAGTAAGTCAGGGCGGCTACCATAAGGAGAACGGCGGCAACAAGAAAGATGATGGATTTGTGGTTACCAGTGTTATTCTTTGACATGTGTCACCCCAAGTTCTCGTACTCTTCCTATTCTATCACGGACTGACCAGTCAGTCAGTAGCGTGCAGGCAGAGATTTCTTCTGCGCTTGACCGGCAAGCAAAACAGGGTGGGCATGGGAGATAGTTTCAAACGCTAACCGGTTCGCTACCGTCCTTGCCCCTTCGAAGTTTCAGGACTATCGCACCCTCAAGCCCAGCCAGCCAGAATAGTCCTTCGGCCCATACCGGCAAAGCAACTCCCCCCGGGAAGAGGGGATGCCCAGGCGTGAATGCTGTGATGCATGCGCGTAAGACATCCTGCTGATTCCCCCTCTCGTCCTGCACAGTGCACCAGGCGTCACAGGTGCGGGCATGATATTTCTAAGGGAATATGTTGTACCAGAACCGTACATGGTCAATAGCACGCTCGGGCTTTCCTTAAGGCAGTAGCGGACGCAAGAAACGTTGTCGTCCGTGACGCGCTGCACGAAATGCTCCCGGTGGGGCCCGTTATGCGCGCTAGAATTTTGGTCCCTGCATAGAACAAGCATGCCCAGATGATTGTCGCTGCATGGGTAATGAACTCTCGCTTGATTTTAGCCGCTACTTGAAGCAAACGAGCTCTGAATGCATCGCTCCATGCGCTCTCTCGCAGTTCAGCTTGTGCATACATATGCATTCACTCCTGCCTTCGCATGACAATGATGTGAGGTGTGTGTAGTGTCAGATGGCGTTGGAGGCCAAGAGCCGAATCCCCCGATAACGGGAAGGTAAGACAGGCCATGTTGCCGAATATTGTAATACTATCCACAGAATAAAGGAGCAGGATAAATGCATGAAAAGGTAATGCAGATTATTGAAAATATCGGTGAGGTCATGGTGGGGCACGGACGCGCTATTGCCTATCTCACAGCTGCTCTTTTGGCAGAGACCCATGTCCTCATCGAAGATGTGCCCGGTGTGGGAAAGACCACGTTGGCCAAATCGCTGGCCCGCTCCATCGACTGCGCATTTCAACGCATTCAGTTTACACCTGATCTGGTGCCGGCGGATGTAACCGGGGCCAACATCTACCATCAGGCCACAGGTGAATTCGTCTTCCGCCCTGGGCCCATCATGAGCAATATCGTCTTGGCCGATGAGATCAACCGGGCCTCCCCAAAAACCCAATCTAGTCTCCTGGAATCCATGGAGGAGCGTCAAGTCACAGTCGACGGCACGACCCACAGCATTGCCTTACCCTTCCTGGTCCTTGCCACCCAGAATTCCGTCGAGTACGAGGGTACCTTTCCCTTGCCCGAAGCCCAGCTGGACCGCTTTTCATTGCGACTGGACCTGGGTTACCCCAGCCCCAGCCAGGAGAAAACGATCCTGCGGCGCCTGGAGAGAGAGCATCCCTTGAAGACCCTGTCATCGGTGGCTGGCGCTGAGGATGTGGTCCAGATGCAAGCTCTCGTGCGGCAAGTCCACGTGTCGGATGCCGTACGTGAATACCTGGTGACACTAGCGGCAGCTAGCCGTCAGCATCCCGAAGTTGAGTTGGGATTGAGTCCGCGCGCCACCTTCCACATGTTTCGCTTAGGCCAGGCCCTGGCCTGGATCCGTGAGCGGGATTATGTACTGCCAGATGACATCAAGGAACTGGCTCCCGTGGCCTGTTCCCACCGCATCCTGCTCCGCCCCGAAGCAAGGTGGGAGGGAACGGACGGTCACGCAATCATCACCAGCATTCTCGACAAAACTGCCGTACCAGGAGCACGGGGAGCATGAAGCGGCGGTGGGAGCAATTCTGGAAGGAACGGGGGATACGTCTCAGGGATCCCCGTATCCTCCTTGCCATCCTCCTTGCCTACGGGTTTACCCGCACCAGTGGCGGTCCGTTCCCACACCTTCTGCTGTATACCTTGACCAGTCTGGGCCTCATAGCCGCCCTTTGGGCAGTCTATGCCGCCAAAACATTACGGGTAGCCTACGATACGCCCGCCAAACACCTCACCCGCGGCGACGATCTGCCCGTGACCTTGCTTATCTACAACGAAGGCTTACTGCCTGCGCTCAGGCTTATCATACGGGACGGGTCACAGCCAGATCGAACACACTACACTCAGCTGGGGGGGCTATCCAGCCTTCGCTTGCAATACAATGTACCCCAGCTCAAGCGCGGCCGCTATAGGCCGGGGCCTGTGATCATGGGCATTGGCGACCCCTTTGGCTTCTTTGAGATTGAGAAGACATTCACCAGTAAACAACCGATTACGGTATATCCCCCTGTTCATCACTGGAGCCTTCAACTCCCACTGGCCCAATCCTTTGGTCATACCCGGACCCGCCGGCGCACGACGAGTGACCCTTCCGGTCTGGTAGGTATCCGCCAATTCCGGGCAGGAGACAATACCAAGCACATTGATTGGAAGGCGTCGGCCCGCCTCCGTGAACTGCAAGTCAAAGAGTTCGAGCTGGAAGCGGGGGGTCTTCTGTCGCTCTACGTCAATCTTACGGCCACCGACTATGACTCCGATGAGCAAGTGGAGCGCGCCATTGATGCTACTGCTGCCGTGGCCATACAGGCATTGCGACAGGGATTCGAACTGCGAATGTTTGCTCAGGGTCAGGCCTCTTACTACCTGCCGCCGACCCGCGGTGATATGGGTGTACGAGGCGTTCTCGAGTTGTTGGTTGACATGCAAGTCACTTCAGCTAGCACCTTTGCCCGTACGCTGCATGACGACCTTCGCCATGCACCACCCGAAGCCAGTCTGGTCGTGGTTGCACCCGTTCTTGATGCCCGGGCCAGTGAGTTGGTAAGACAGATAGCCCGCCGCGGTCGTCCTCTGTTGCTAGTGCGGGTGGGCGATGACGTTGATGACGGCATGCGCTGGGACAATCTGGCCATCTATCAGGTGGACGAGAGCCTCAAACCTGCATTGAAGTGGAAAGGGGGGCTCATCCATGCCAGCAGCCCCTACTAAGTGGCCGGTGTATGTGATGGCCCTGGCTTGCCTGGGCGTTTTCACCTGGTCTTTGGTGGGCTTCATTGGTCTTGCCATGGACGGTGCAGCCTGGATCCTTCTATGGCTGGCTACTGCCATGGCTGGCCTGCTGTTGAGCCTCTATCCCCGTTACGTGAGTTGGACGTTGCTGGCTCTCTTACTCTCATTACCCTTATGGCTTCACTACCATCCGGCTGTACCCCAAAGGGTTTGGAGCACATTGGTCTTGTCATGGAGTCTGGTGCATGACGGCTGGCTGCGCCAGGTTCAAACCATTGATGCCAGCGCTGCATGGAGCTTGAGTGCTCTGGGAGGAACGTTTTTCTCTTGGCTCTTGCATCAGTGTGCGATAAAGAGATCACGGCCCTGGGTTCCCGTCACTGTGGGCATCGTCTGGTTGGCGATCCAATGGATCCTGGGGTTTTCGGCCGCCACAGTTCATCTGGGCTGGTTTCTCATCACAGGGTTCACTCTGATGGCCCTGTCCCGAGCCAAACAAGCACCAGTCCATACAGGATTTGAAGTCTCTCGCCCCGCCCAAAACTCCATACAATTGGGGGTATCAACCATCGCACTGGTCGCGCTGCTGGTGGCCAGCTCGTTTCTTTGGCCGCAGATGCGCCCTGCTTGGCACTGGGGAGAGTTAGGCCGCTGGGTGGTGCAGCGGGTTCCGGCCTTGACGCAGTGGTCGGGTACTCACGGCGGCTGGGGAGGCACGCTAGACTTGCTGTCGGGCACTTGGGGTAGTTCCTCACAGTTGGGCGGTCCATTGGCATTGAGCGGCCAGCCGGTATTGTCCCTTCACTTTGCCGAAGAGCCTAACTGGCCCGTGTACCTTCGCGAAGCAGTGCTAACCACGTATACTGGACGAGGTTGGGATGCGCCTTCCATTGGCAGTCAAGCCAGGGAATATTATGCCCAACAGGCGCTTCCTGCCATCGTTAACCGGGGGCCTCGAGTTCATTACCGCGTACGTCCGCTGGAGCAAGGAATCTGGTACCTGCCAGTGGTGTATGATGCAGAGAGACTGTCCCTGCCGGTGAGAATAGATGACCACAAGAATATTGTCGCCTACGAGCAGATTGAGGCCGGTCAAGAATACGAGGTTATATCCCGACAGCCTCGACTCAACGCCAGCACCCTCCTGGCCCTCGAAGACATCCGTTACGACCGGGACGTGTTCTTGCCTTATCTTCAGCTCCCCACGATGCCCGAAGAGGTGACATCACTGGTCGAACAACTGATCGATGATGCCGACCATCCTTACGAAAGAGCACGTCTGATCGAAGACTACCTCCGAAGGCATTATCCTTACCGGCTGGAGATGCCACTGGTGCCTGCCGATGCTGACTTTGTCACCCACTTTCTATTCGATGTCCAGGCAGGATATTGCTCTTACCATGCTACGGCCATGGCTGTTATGCTCCGCGTCGCCGGTATCCCCTCCCGCTGGGTTCAGGGATTCACTGTGAGCAAACCCGCGTCTGTAGACTACCCGCTGGATGTCGTGGTGGATGCCGACAGGGCACACGCTTGGGTCGAAGCATATTTCCCTGGCCATGGTTGGACTATTTTCGAGCCCACTCCCAGCATTTCTTTACCGGATCGCGACAGTCTTCCCACTGCGGACAGCAACAATGACGCCTGGTGGGAAGACGAGCGGTGGGAACAGCCTGGCCACCTACTCAACGATATCTGGGATGAAGATATGGGAGATGAACACGTCGACTGGCAGGCTCCCGGACAAGTGCAACGTCCACCGCTAGGACCTTACCTGGGTCTATTGTTGGCAATAGCCTTATCCATCATCACCTTCACGGTCTGGGGCCTAAGGCGTGACCTTAAGGCCGATTCGCAGGGAATCGGACGGGTCTACCGGCGGGCTCTCATCTTGCTCAAATGGGCCGGTTTGCCTTTAAAGATAGGAGAAACACCCGGAGAGTACGTAAAGCGGGTGGAGGCTGCCTTCCCCGCGTTGAAAACCTCATGGGATCGGCTCAGCCATGCCTATGCTCTGGCCGCATACGGTCGATCCGAGAAGACTGAGCCGGACGCTTGGTCCTGGTCGCGCTTTCTTGCTGAGATGAAGAGTGAACTGGGTCTTTGGCATTATGTCCGGACCCGGGTGCTCACGACATGGGATCTCAGGTTCCACCAGCGAGGGCAGCGCCGGGAATCACAACGTCGGTCCCGATTACGGCGCGATCAAGAGTGAATGCTAACATCGCCATGACAGGCCTTCACCGGAAACGCTATGTGGTAGAGGGGCTTTTTTGCTTGTGAAATTGCGGCGCGGGGGTGCATGCTCTCCTCACGAGCAGTGCAAAAAACGGAATGCCTCCTAACATGAAGCAACGCCGGTGAAGTAGTTCAAATACTGGGCGGCAAGCCCGAACTTAGTCGAAGCACACTGGGAATAACCCGCTACAGCATCCAGTGATCCCAAGACCCAGAGCGCCGCCATAGCAGTAGAACCACAAAACAGGGGCTCTTCCTACCCAAGCCTACCTATCGTCATATCGGCATGCGTACCCCACGCAACGGCCGCGCAATTACTACGGAAAAACGGGCACATTAGACGAGGGGAGGGATGCGAGTGCATGATTATGTCATTGCCCTGGACGTAGGAGCAAGTAAGGTGATGGCTGCCCGAGTCTGCAACCAGGGCCGGTTGGAGGCCTTACATCAGCAAAAGACCCCCGTCTGTGCTGAAACCGGTGAGTCATTGACTTGCCTGGCCCAGATCGCACAAGAACTCATGTTGCCCAACCGGGCACCGCTAGCGCTCGGCATCGGTGTACCCGGCACGGTTGACATCAAAGCTGGACAGTGCTGGTGTGCACCCAATCTGCACTGGCATAGAATCGATGTGGCCCGGATTCTTACAAGTCAGCTGGAAATTCCCGTATTCTTGGACAACGATGCCAACGCCGCCGCGGTGGCAGAGCACCGCTTGGGAGCGGGACGCGACCGAACCCACCTGTTGGTGATAACGCTGGGAACAGGCATCGGTTCCGGACTCATCCTCGGCGGGCAGCTCTATCGCGGGGCGCATGGTATAGCCGGCGAACTAGGTCACGTGCCCGTGTTGGGCAACGGACAGGTCTGCAACTGCGGCAACCGGGGGTGCCTCGAAACAACCTTCTCTGCCTTGGCGCTAGCCGAGCAAGCCAGCCACACGTACAAACGACGCGTTCGGGCGCGTGATCTCATTGACTGGGCTCAGGACGGAGATGCCCAAGCCATGGCTCTGCTCCGCCGAGCCACTTCCCATTTGACACAAACTCTCGTAGGTGTGGTCAACCTGCTGGACCTGGAATTGATCGTCTTAGGAGGAGGTTTAGCGTCAGCCGGGGAAATAGTGAGAGGACCTATTGCCCAAACACTAGCCAGCCGAGTCATGCCCCGACCGGGTCCACCCATCGAGGTGCGCTTGGCCGAGTGCGGACCCCAAGCAGGGGTCATCGGGGCTGGTTTGATTGCCTGGGATGGTCTACTCACGTAATATATGGAGGTCAATGGCTTGTTGGATTATCATATGCACACGCGGTATTCAGTGGATGGCCAAGGTGAACCAGAAGAATTCTGCCACATCGCCCACCAAGGAGGCCTAAAGGAGATTGGGTTTAGTGATCACTTCGATGCCAATCCCAGTGATGCCAGTTTCGGATTCTTCGAGTTAGAACCCTATCTGGGGCATTTACAGCGTTGCCGGAATGCTTATGCGGACAAGCTGTCCGTCCGCATCGGCCTGGAGGTAGGCGAACCCCACAAGTATCCTGATGATCTCTCAGCACTCCTCCGACGCGCCCAGGGAGCCTTTGACTATCTCATCGGTTCAGTGCATTGGTATAATGAGATGCTCATCGGTGATCCGGCACACTTCGACAGCCTATCGCCTCATGAGAGCTATCATAACTACTTCGAAGAAGTGCTACAAATGGTCAAGCACGGGGGGTTTCATATCCTGGGCCACCTGGACTTGGTATCCCGCTATCCCATCAACCATCCTCTCATCATCACAGAGCACGAAGAGATCGTGCGGCACATTCTCAGCGTGGCATTGGCGCAAGGAATTGTTCCCGAAATCAACCTATCAGGGCTACGGCGAAAGACGAGTTCTTCGTTGCCGCCCGAGCAAGTCCTGGTATGGTACCGGGAGATGGGTGGAAACACCGTCGCACTGGGCTCGGACGCGCATCGTCCCAGCGAAGCGGGTTCTCTCAATCAACACGGTATAGAGATAGCCCAGCGAGCCGGGCTACGCTATCTTGCTGGCTTTTGCCAGGGAGAACTCCGGGCTGTACCTTTACCCTAGGCAAGCGTTGGATAGACTAAACATGGGGTGACCATTGGTGCTACTGGCCGCTTTGCTCATCGGCGGGGTGATCGTGATCGTAGTCGGTGCCGACTGGTTTACCGACTCAGCTGTGTGGATGGCTCGCCGCAGCGGGGTGTCACAAGTCATCATCGGCGCTACTGTGTGCAGCCTTGCCACCACGTTGCCTGAGTTGTCGGTGTCAGTGTATGCTGCCTTCGACGGGCACACCCAGCTGGCCATTGGTAATGCAGTAGGCTCGGCCATTGCCAATATTGGCTTGATCATGGGGGTTAGCATTCTATTGCGTCATCGTCCCATTGAGCGCCAGCCCTTTGTAACCAACAGTAGTTTCCTTCTCCTGGGAGCTTTAACCCTCACCGCTTTCGCCTGGAACCAGACACTCACCCGCATCGAGGCTGTGATCATGCTAAGCCTAGTGGGACTATTTATGCTCATGTCGCTACAGTCGGCCCGGCGCTCAAGAGCAGAATATCTAGCCTCTGAGCAAGTCGCTGTCTCCACCGCGGCGGATGAAAGCGTTGTTTTGCCCCTTACCAAGTTCGTGGTGGGGGCGGCAATGATCGTAGCAGGAGGACGAGCGTTGGTAACAAGCGGCGTGAGCATTGCTCAGGTACTGGGCATCCCCCCCCTCATCGTGGGCCTCACCGTCATGTCAATCGGCACATCCCTCCCCGAACTGGTCACCGCCTTGGCGGCACAGCTAAAAGGTCATCAGGATCTGTCGATAGGGAACCTCTTGGGAGCCAGCTTT
>SLSY01000127.1 GCA_007130145.1 Bacillota bacterium | reverse complement strand
GGGCGATGTGACGGCTCTGGTCGCCGCCAAACTGACGCGCGAGCTCCTCTTTATGTTGGACAAGTCATGATCTTTTGGATTTTCGCCGCGGGCTCTACTAATTACCGGCTTTTACAGGGTGTGTGATGCACCCTTCTTCTCGTGGTTAGCGGCAGACGTCTTTTGGATGTGGGTATCATCGTACCCCGCGAGATTTCTCGCACTCCCACACACTCAAGTCCGACTCCATGGCCTGGTGATGAGTGTTCGTACTCGGCCGCCGCCATGGGAGCGGCCGTGTTGATTTCACCGCACCCTTGCATCAGCTCTTTGCACTGCGTGGGCAGGATCTCGGCCTTCCTCTGCCGAAATTTGGGCAGTAGGAGGATGAGACAATGAAACCACAGTTGGGCGAAGTCGTGCTCGGCGCGATGCTAGGCGCGGTCGATGAAGGCATACATGCGGTGGACATTCATGGGTGCACCATTTTCTACAATGCGGCGGCCGCCCGCATCGATGGTTTGGGCCAGGAAGAGGTGGTGGACTGTCACGTATTGGACGTCTTTCCCTCCCTGACCCCCGGTACCAGCACCCTCTTACAGGTCATCCGCACCGGGGAGCCTGTCACCGACCAGCAGCAAAGCTTCACCAACTTCAAGGGCCGGCGCGTCACCACGATTAATACCACCTTGCCCCTCTGGGTTGAGGGGGAACTGGTGGGCGCGCTGGAGATATCCAAGGACATTACCCGTCTTGAGGGGATGGTGGAGCGTATCACCAGTTTGCAGGCTCTGGTCAGTTCCTCTCCCCGGGGGACGAGGGCGTCTTCCCTGGCGCGTTATACCCTTAACGATTTGGTGGGAAACACTGACAGTATCAGAGCGGTCAAGGAGCGGGTTCAACGGATATGCACTACATCGTCGCCGGTTCTCATTGTGGGCCAGACCGGTACCGGCAAGGAACTGGTGGCCCAGTCCTTACACAGTGAAGGTCCCAGAGCCCGCGCTCCGTTCATAGCGCAAAACTGTGCTGCGGTCCCGGAGACGCTGCTGGAGAGCACGCTCATGGGCACGGTGCGAGGTGCCTTTACCGGGGCCAGGGATGCTCCCGGGCTCTTTGAACTAGCCGATGGTGGCACGCTTTACCTGGATGAGCTCGACTCCATGCCCTTGAACATGCAAGCCAAACTCTTGCGCGTGGTCGAGGAGGGTTTCATCTCCCGCCTGGGTGAGGCCAAACAGCGTCCGGTGGCGGTGCGCCTGGTGGCGTCTTTAGGTGATGAGGCCCAGATCATGGTGGAGGCCGGGAAACTCCGTCAAGACCTGTATTATCGTCTCAATGTCGTAACCGTTACGTTGCCTCCCTTGCGCCAGCGGCGAGACGATATCCCCCTCTTGATCGATCACTTCATGCACCAGCATGCGCGCCGTCTTCAGCGTTCACCTTTGGTGGTGAGCGCCGAGGTTCTTGCCGCCTGCCTTGCCTATGATTGGCCGGGCAATGTGCGCGAACTCGAACACCTGGTGGAAGGGTGGCTCCATTTGGTGGAAGGGAAAGTGGAATGCCAGCACCTGCCAACATGGGGACGGCGCCAGAGCAGCTCCGAGTGCGGGAGAAGCGATCTCCGCACCGTCCTGGCCGCGACCGAGCGCAATCTCATTGAGAATGCTCTTGCCATGCATGATCACAATGTCAGTCAGGCGGCAGCCTACCTGGGGGTGCCCCGACAGACGCTACAGTACCGGTTGCGAGTATTGCGGACAAAACGCCGAGAAGTTGGCGCCCAGCGCCCAAAAACGGGCGGGTGAAGAGCAAGACGCAAGGCCCAAGGCTTCCAGAAGGCTGGCACGCATCTTGCGACATCTATTAGGTAGGATCAAATCACAGAGAGGGGAGTTCAACATATGCGCCAAGGATGTCCTTACGGAAGTCATCGGGTGCTGGAACCGGTGGGGTCGCTTCCCCAGGCGGCCTGGAAGGTAGATCATACGCGGCCCATTTATGACAACGAAATGCTCATTGACGTGACCACTTTGAATGTGGATGCGGCCAGTTTTAGGCAGTTTAAGGAGACCGCCGAAGCCAATGTAGGTGCCGGCAAAGAGAAGCTCGAGGCCGAGGTGGGGCGCTTACTCATGGAGGTCGTCAACACGCGGGGCAAACTGCAAAACCCCGTCACCGGCTCGGGTGGAATGCTGCTGGGTCAGGTGGCTGAACTGGGGGAGAAGGTTCAGGGTCGTGACGGCCTCAAGGTAGGCGATCGCCTGGCTACGCTCGTGTCGTTAACCTTGACGCCTCTTGCCATTGATGAGATCAAAGCAGTGCGTCTGGATGCTGATCAAGTGGATATCACCGGGCATGCCATCATTTTCGCCAGCGGGGTAGTGGCACCGTTGACCGGCGATGTGGGCGAACGTTTGGCTCTGGCCGTGCTTGATGTGGCCGGGGCCCCGGCACAGACGGCCCGGTTGGTGCAACCGGGAGACACTGTCTTCATCGTTGGTGGTGGTGGGAAATCGGGCATGATGTGCACGGCCATGGCCCGAGAAGCGGCCGGGGTGACAGGGAACGTCATTTCCATGGGCCATTCCGATGCGTCCTGCCAGCGGTTGGCCGAGTTGGATGCGGCCGACATCATTCTCCAGGGTGATGCCACCAACGCATTGGAGACCATGCGCCAGTTGGAAGCAGCCACCGGAGGGGAGAAAGCGGATGTGACCATAAACTGCGTGAACATCCCCGACACGGAGATGACGTCCATTCTTTGCACCAAGCCTGGCGGTACCATCTACTTTTTCAGCATGGCTACTAGTTTTACCCGGGCTGCGCTGGGAGCAGAAGGTGTCGGCAGCGGTGCGACCATGATTGTGGGCAATGGATATGCTCCCGGTCATGCCCGCGTTGCCCTCAACATGCTCAAGACCCATGCGAAACTAGCGGAGATCCTCACCCGCATGTATTTGTAAGGAGGAGGAGCAATGCGTGATTATGCACAAATAGCGCGCTGGAAGGATGTTACGCCCCAGGAGTGGCTGGACTGGCGCTGGCAGCTAAGAAACCGGCTCGCGTCCCCTCAGGACGTAGCCCAAGTGGT
>SLSY01000193.1 GCA_007130145.1 Bacillota bacterium | reverse complement strand
TGGAAGTCTTCCAGGTTCGCACCCCCGGCGAGTGGCCTCTGGCGCAGGTGGGCGAATTCCATCTCTTCATGACAGATGATACCCTCTTTCTGGGGGCAGACGGCATGAAAGCGCAGGTGGACTTGCGGGTGCGCTACGGTTTGACCGAGGAGATCCAGGCTCTCTTGGCGGCGGTACGCGAAGAAAGTCGGGAGTCTGCACAGGATGAGGCGTGGGAGTACCGCCCCCCCGAGTCCTTTGCAGGAGCCATGCTCAGAACCAGCGTATTGGTACCTGGGCACAACGTGGTGCCCCATTACATATATCAGGAATCCTATGATGCCGAGGGCATCGTCGAAGCCATATTTTTTGACCATTCCGTTCCCCGTCGAATTGAAGAGCGCGACGGCTCGGTGATTTACACCGATGAGCGCCGCGGGGTACGGATTTACCCTCAAGCGGGCTGGGAATACACGGCGCCACTGGGGTCCGGCGCGGTGAAGGTTACCACCGAGCTGGAAGCACTGGCCTTGGCCGTTGCGTTTACCCAACATCACGGTGGGATTTCTTATGATATGCGCATTTCCAGCTTGGCGCGGCACTGGCATGGTGACCGAGAGTCATGGGTGGTGGGGTTCAGTCAGGATGTATCGGGCATTGCCGTGACTGGTTCAAGCAGCCCCATACGTGTTCATGTCGGTCCCCACGGGGTGGAAGGGTACTGGCGTAACTTATCCTTTGCTGCTGGACCGATGCGTAGTGACATGCACGTCATCGGTCCGGAGGATGCGCTTGTGTCTCTTACCGAGACATTGGGCTTTAGTGACGGACGGGACGACGGAGGATTGGCTGTGGATTGCTTGCGGTTGGTCTACTGGCGCTCGCAAAGGGATGAGGATCCACCGGTGGTGTTTCCGGTGTGGTATGCTCGTCTCAGGGACGGACGCCGGGTGGTGGTAGACGGTCATACCGGGCAGGTCACCCTAGGTTGGTGAGGAGGGGAGAGCGTGGATTGGGCGCGGGCTAAGACGGTGATGTTGGTGGCGTTCTTGCTGCTGAATGTGCTGCTTTTGCAGCAGCTTCATGCACAAAGAACCGGCGCGGGTTTACTGGTGACCGCCCTTAGCCGCGCTGATATTCAACAGGCCCGTGCCCAACTGGAGGAGTTGGGTGTATCGTTGAACATACGCATCCCCCGTGATCTGGTGAGCCTGCCCCGTTTGATGGTACGTTCCCGTTCGGTGCAGACTGACACGCTGCCGCAAGAGTTTCTGGGAACTGACTATTTACAGGTGGCCAAGTATGTGGGAGTCAACGCCTATCAGCATCCGGACGGTGATGAGTTGCTGGTCTTATGGAATGACGGTCGCGGATATTACGGGCCCACCCGCCGCCAGGGATTCGGCCTGACCGGGGAACTTTGCGGTTGGATACAACGCTACATACTGAGGATGCGAGGGCAGGCATTCATGTCATCCTATGCTTTCCTTGACGGTAACTGGCGTTTTGACTACGCGGTTGATTTAGGGGATAATCATCAAGCGGTGGTTTTTGTCCAGGAGTTTGGGGGCTACAGGATATTTGGCAGCTACGTGGTGGTGTGGTTTGCTGATCGCCAACCGCTGGGTTTGAGCTGGAGCGTCTTTGAGATCATGGGTTTTACCGAACCGGAGCGGGCGGTATGGCCAGCCAGCGAAGGGTTATTGGTTGCCGCCCATACCGATATCCTACCGCCGGGTTCGGTGGTCGAAGGCATCAGATTGGGGTATTTCGTGGAATTGACCGATGCTGTTTCCTGGGAGAGTGTACCTGTTTGGCGCTTGCTTTTGGCCGGGGGTCAGCAGGTTCTAATTAACGGTTATACGGGCGAGGTGGAGGTTGGACCCAGCTGGGTCAATGTGGACGGCGGCCGCAGTTTGACCGGTCCTTAGAGATAAGGACAGGGGCACAATGCGGTATTAAGCAGGAAATATACTAGATATGAGAGAATAGATGGCGTAGAACAGTGCCGGGAGGAGAACGACGTGGGCAAACTGGTTATACAGGGTGGAGTCCCTCTAGAAGGTGTTGTCACCATTGCTGGCTCCAAGAATGCGAGTGTGGCGGCGGTCCCTGCTGCGCTCTTGGCGTCGGGATCCAGTTGTCTTGACAATGTGCCGGCCATCGGGGATGTGGACAATTTTGTTAAGATACTGACCGAATTGGGCGCAGAGATCGATCAATCTGGCCCCAAGCGGCAGATTACCATTCATCCCAACGGGTTTTCGGCCACGGTGGCCCCGTATGAACTGGTCAAACAACTGAGGGCCTCCTGCTATCTTTTGGGCGTGCTCTTGGCCAAGTTCGGCCGGGCGGAAGTGGCATTGCCCGGAGGTTGTGACATTGGGCCGAGGCCCATCGACCAGCACCTTAAGGGATTCAAGGCCCTGGGTGCTGATGTGAGGTTAGAACATGGTGTGGTCAAACTCACCGCCAAACGCCTCACGGGAGCACCTGTCTATCTTGATGTCGTGAGCGTGGGTGCTACGGTGAACATCATGTTAGCTGCCACCATGGCGGAAGGGACCACCGTCATCGAGAATGCGGCCAAAGAACCGCATGTGGTGGATTTGGCCAATTATCTCAATGCCATGGGGGCTCGAGTCCAGGGAGCCGGCACCGATGTGATTCGCATCCGTGGAGTGAAAGAATTGACGGGAAGATCTCACAGCATCATTCCCGACGACATGGAAGCGGCCACCTATCTTCTGGCCGCGGTGGCGACGCGCGGAGACGTTACGGTGCAAAACGTCATACCCAAGCACCTGGAGTCGGTCATGGCCAAGCTGCGTGAGGCGGGCGCATATGTGGAGGAAGACGGGGATTGGGTCAGAGCGCGTTTTGATGGAGGCCTGAAGGCAGTTAATATCAAGACACTGCCGTATCCAGGCTTTCCCACCGATGCCCAGCAAACCTTCGTGGCGGCGCTTACCACTGCTTCTGGGGTGAGCATGGTGCAGGAAACGTTGTATGATAACCGGTTTGGCTATGCAAACGAGCTCTTGCGCATGGGCGCTCGTATCAAAGTCGATGGCCGTACCGCCATTGTGGAGGGTG
>SLSY01000120.1 GCA_007130145.1 Bacillota bacterium | reverse complement strand
TCCTCTATGAGTTCACGCGCGGCGTTCTCGTCCTTACCCTGGACTTTGAAACCGCCCTGCTGATTCACTGACTGAGGCATCAGGCCCACGTGTCCCATGACGGGGATCCCGGCCCGCACCAGAGCTTGCACTTCACCGACGATGTCGCGCCCCCCTTCAAGTTTCACAGCTTGCGCTCCTGTCGCTTGGATGACGCGTCCGGCGTTCCTCACCGTATCGGCTACAGTGATCCGGTAAGACATAAAGGGCATGTCGATGACAACCATAGCGCGCTGACTCCCGCGGACCACGGCCCGGCCATGGTGAATCATATCGTCCACTGTCACCGGCAACGTGCTGTCGTATCCCAGCACAACCATACCCAGGGAGTCCCCGACCAGAATCATATCGACCCCGGCCGCATCGACAATGCGAGCCACAGGATAGTCATAGGCCGTCAACATGGTCAGTTTATCACCCTTGTCTCGCTTGTCCCTCAGCTGGGTGATGGTTAATCGCTCATCCTTCATGGCATTCCCTCTCCTTTTGTGCGAGCATCCGCCTGAGGACTCTGGCTGTTTCGCCGGATAGGCCCGCTTTCTGAGCTACTTTTGTCGTGTATTGGCCCAAAACGCGATATACACTCTCGCCTTCTTTGTCAGTATCCAGAGCAGATAGAGCATCCAGGTGCCGCGCCACGGTGACGGTGTCTCCCCTCATCACCGGTCCAGTCAGTGCCTCGGGGAGACCAACCTCCCTTAGGTTATCCACTGTGCCCTGAATCAAGGGAAGGAGGGCGCCAAGAGCGTGTTCTGCATCGATGCCCGTCTTCACCAGCAGCTGACATGAAAGATACGCCAGGGTCACGAGATAGTTGGAGGCTATGACTGCAGCCATGTGGTAGAGTGCTTTGCTGCCGCAAGGCAGGTTCAATACTTCGCCACCCAATGCCTCCACCAAATCCCTTGCCAGTGCCAGAGCGTCGCTGTGTCCTTCTACGGCAAAGTAGATGCCCTGAAAACTACGACGCCTCTCCCTTCTGGCAAAGGCCAAGAGGGGATGAAATGACATGGTTCTGGCTCCGCTGGCTCGAGCACTGTCCAAGCGGTGATGGTCGTCGGCTCCGCTAAGATGGGCTACCACATGGCGCGCCTCCCAAGCATGGCGCTCACTCAATTGGTAGCACACGTCGCTAATGGCCCGGTCGGGAACAGCAAGAAAGACGATGTCGCTGGCAGCAACCAGGTCCGCCGCATCCTCGTAGGGCGTGGTTCCCAGATAAGAAGCAGCGCTCTGGCTGGAGGTCCACGTGCTATTGCTGACGCCCTGCAGGACATAGCCAGCCTGAGCTAGGCTTGAGGCCAGCGCCGTACCTGCTCGTCCCGCTCCGATAAACCCCACTCGCTCTTTCATGGCCCACCTCCTCAAAAAGAAAGGACCTCCCAGACAGGAAGGCCCTTCACTAACCATGATTCCCGTCTCGGTCTTACGATCCAAGCGTATGTTTTTTCGAGTCATGTTTCTTGCTCGCGTATCGGTAGTATGATCCCGCAAGGAGTATCATCTCATGTCCATTATACATCACTTTCGACATTCATCAAGCCCATACGCCACGTCCAAGTGCTTGCACACGAATTGCACCACCCGGGTCAGCAAATCCTGGATGTGATCGCGTTCTTGAATCGCATGTCCTTCACGGGGATAGATGATCAACTGCACGCGGCCATCCCGTTCCCGCATGGCACGATAAAACTCCTTGGCCTGCCCCACATCACATATGGGATCTTTCTCCCCATGTAAGAGGAGAACAGGCATGGTCGCGCGGTCGGCCCGCATCACCGGAGAGCGCTCGTAGTAACGATGACAGTCTTGCATCCAACCTCCGTGGGCCAAAAACGTCTGATCAAAGCCGGGAATGTCACTGGTCCCATGGTTACTATACCAGTTGGTAATACTAGCCCCGGCAATGATGCCGCGAAGCTGAGGCGCCGTCACTGCTGCCCAGGCGCTGAGATAACCCCCGTAACTCCATCCACCCAAGGCAACCCTTTGTTTATCACACAGCCCGCGCTCGATGCAACTCTCAATGCCCGCCAGTATGTCCTCCATGTCGCCACCACCCAGATCCTCGATGTTGGCATCAGAAAAGGCCGTGCCCCAGCCTGCACTTCCCCGGGGATTAGGCAACAAAACGGCCATACCCTGAGCGGCCAGAAGCTGAGGCCAGTGGGGTATAGACGCCCGAAAGCGATGACTGTGAAGAATGGTGGGCCCTCCATGCACATTGACGAACAACGGAGGTGCTTCACCGGTGGATATCGCGGGCTTGACCAGAAGTCCCTGAACCGCGAGCCCATCCTTTGCTTGCCACGTAAGCGTTTCAGTCATCCCCAGCTGCCATTGCTTTGTCTGGGGATTGCATTCTGTCAGCTGTTGCCAGCGAAGTTGAGGTGTCTTCCCGTCCGCCACCCAGACATCCGCAGGGTTGAGGTCATCTTCGCGAGCCATCGCCACGTGTCCATCCTGCGTGGCTATGCTAAAACGCGCGCGGTGCCCCGGCGTCGCGCACGGTCCCGACCACAAGGTAGCCAGACGCGCCCCCTGACGCGCATCGTCCAACAAAAAGCGCACGAACGTGAGATCACCCTCTTGATAACCCAGAGCCATGATCTCGTCCTCACTGGTCCAAAAGAAAGAGTTAACGCTAATGGGAAGGCCCTCTGTGAGACAAACCGGCTCTCTCCCCTCTACATCCACGAGCATGAGATCGCCGGTGACAATACCCGGATCGCTTGCCGTACCGGTAAGATAGGCCACCTGCTCACCCGATGGCGCCAGTTGAGCTTCGCCCACATGCCGGCCCGGGTCGGGAATGACCAAAGGACGTAACGCACGATGCTCGTCCATGAACATCAGCTGGGCCTGATACCAATCCCAACGATGCGGTGTGGGTGATACCAGCAGTACATGGGATGACCCAGCACTATGGGAGTGAAACTCCCATACATGCCAGTCTGGAGGGGTCAAGGGCTCCGGGGTTTCCCCTTCTATATCCACCCTCCATAAACGATGGCAAGCGTTCTGTGTCTCGAAGTCGATGGGATCGGGA
>SLSY01000092.1 GCA_007130145.1 Bacillota bacterium | reverse complement strand
CGTCCTACCTACCAGCTGTTTGATAATACGTGCTTTTCTTACGAGTTCAACGTCGTCAAAGAGGTGCCCGAATGGGGAGGACAAGACCTGCGCATTGCCCTGGAACAGGACGTGCTCTTTACCGAGGGCAAGGTCTATTTCCTGGGCGGGCGCCCCACTGAGTATCATCTGATATAGCAGAGCACCCCAAGAGAAGGCCGGGCGCTGATGCTGCTGTCAGCGCCCGGCCTTGGCCGGTACTCACTCACAAACCCACCGTCTCTAGCGGGGCAAGCAGCGTGACGTCGGCTGCGCCTCAAGCGCCTTTTGCCGGAGAAAGCCTTGTGCTTCGACCTAAGACAGGACTCCGGGCTTGCGCTCACAAAGGTTGCTCATAGCCCAGACCAACTCGCCCCGGCTAATGATACCGACCAGCTTTTGGTTGCGCGTTACCGGTACGCGGTTGATGCGGCGCCGAGCCATAACCTGGGCCACGGATTCGAGAGACTCATCTTCTTCCACCGAAAACACCTTGCGGGTCATTACCTTGTGTACCGGTGTTTCTGCCACCGTGCATAGCCCTTGGCTATACCTGGCGATTTCGTCCAGACTGGTATGAGGGGAGATCCAGCCGAACACACTGGGTAAAACGTGCACCTGCAGCTGCTGGCTGCGATGGATCAGATCGTGCTCGGTAATGATGCCCACCAACTCGCCCTTGTCGTTTAGAACCGGCAAACCACTGATGTTGTGTTCTTGAAGGACACGGGCCACATCGGCCAGGGTATCGTTTTCGGATATGGTGATCACTGGGCTCTTCATTACGTCTTTTGCCAACATTGCTTATCACCTCGTGATCTGATTCCACACTGTCGGGGCGGGATCCTTTTGTCTTGGCCATGTCACTTATCCACCGTACAAGGCAATCGAGAATCACACTGCCGTCGGGCCGCAAGGCTCCCATCTCGTTTCCTCGAGCGTGTGCCCGAGAGGCGTTGCTTTTTGGCTTTCAGCTATTGTACTGGTGATATAGGGAGGAGGAGGTTGCGGTGGAGCGAAAGAGTTATGAAGTACTAATTCACGCTGGCGCCCAATGAACGGGGTGCGGCGAGGGGAGGAACTATGATACAGAAGAGATTGGCGCAACGGATGGGTAGGGGACTGGCACTTTCGGTGTGCACCATGATGGTGCTGGTCCTGATGGGTGCACAGGTCATGGCCGTAGGAGATCCAGGAGTTTCTATCGATGGTCGACCCGAGGGTTATCATACCATTCAGGCGGCCATTGATGCAGCCCAAGCAGGTGAAACCGTGCGGGTGGGACCCGGAGACTATCCGGAGGCACTACGCATTGAAACATCTGATCTCACCCTCATAAGCGACGAAGGGGCAGAGATTCAGGGCGAGGGAAACGAAGGCTCCCTCATCTTCATCGATGCGACGGGTGTGACGATCCAGGGCTTTACCATTGCTCCCATCAATGGGGGTACTGAGACCGGCATCGAGTTCAATGAAGGTGCCTCGGGCTATGTCATTGGTTGCGATTTTCATGGCTTAGCCGCGGGTGTCGGGTCTGACACCGTCACTGCTACGGTAGAGGTGATTGAGTGCAGCTTCACAGCGGTAGCGACGGCGCTGGCGGTGGACCAAGCCATTGGTGGCGAGATCGTTTTTCGCGATAATGAGATTTACGGTAACTGTGCCGTGGCGTTAGTGGGTGCCCAGGATGCATGGGTGGTCATCACGGACAATACCTATGCGGGTGGCAATCCTGCTCCCAGTACGGCTTTCATTCTCTCGGACTGGGCAAACACCGAGGGCCTTTTCGCAGGCAACGTGGTGAACGGGAACCGGGCAGGAGAAGGCCTGGTCCTGAATGGGATCGGCGCAGATGCCCAATTGCTCATACGAGACAACGAGTGGTCTGACCTGCAAGTGGCGATCGACGTATGGGGCCCCATTGACAACGCTACTCTCACCATCACGGATAACGAAATTATCGATGTGGAGGATGCAGGGATCCTTTTCTGGGAGAGTCTGACCGTAGCGACGTTGACGATTGCGGATAACACGTTTCGCAGCACCGATGGGTATCAAGCAGGATATCCCGGAAGTCAAGGCATCCTCCTAAGAGGAATCAGGGAATCCCACGTCACTATTGCCGGGAATGTCATTGACCAGCTTGATGAAGGGGTAGTCATCGGGCAGTATTCCAATCTGGCCCAGCTCGAGGCCTCTGTTTATGATTCCATGGTGAGGATTCTCGACAATCATATCGAAAGCCTCCGCGCCATACGTATTCTGGGCGCTCTTGAGGCGAGCACCCTGGATGTTGGCGAGAATGTCATCGAAGGATCAGGCTACCAGGGAATTTATCTGGGTATGACCTCTGGCTTTTCGGCAACGGCTGACATCCGCATCGAGAACAACACGGTGCGTACTGACATCTTGTCGACGCAGATTAAGGGCATGGCGGCAGCAATCTATGTCAACACCTTGCATGCCGGGCAGCTGGATATCATTGGGAACACGGTGGAAGGATTTCACCGTGCTATTTATGTTTCTAGCCTGGGAGATAGGCCTATCTACGTAACTCTGGCCATGCCTTCTGTCCTGGTGGAGGCCAATATTCGGGACAATATCTTAGTGCACAACCAAGAAGGGGTGTGGATTGGCACATCTCACAACGCCGAGGTTCATGTCATAGATAACCATATCTATGGTGGCCTGAGCAACGCGGTGGAAAGACGAGGTAACACAGGTATTTACCTCGACCAAACCAGCGGTGTTCTTTCTGTCGAGGATAACGAAGTAGTGGGTCATTGGGTGGGTATCGAACTGTCACTGGGACCCGAAACTGGGGGTTCACAGGCGGTTACAATGGACATTTTGCCCGCACCAGTGCTGGAGAGTGTGGTGCAGAACAACTCCTTGGAGGTGGGCTGGTCCGGTATTTTTGCCAGGGTAGATGAGAATGCGCAGCTTACTATCACTGGCAATGAAATGCTGGCTGCCGGCGATGGTCTGTTACCCAGCGCTACGGCCGGATCACTGGAGGAGTTGGTGCAGGCGTGGGAGCTTGGGAACCAAGAGGCGTACCACCACGGCTTCGGCATCGGGTTTGTGGCTGCCGGAGAGGTCACTGTCACCGACAACGAGGTGACGGGACCCTTTGAGATGGCCATCGCATGTGAGGCATACCAAGCAGATATGGAGGTGTCGTGGAACCGCGTCGCTGGGACCGGTTGGGGCTTGGTAGCTTGGCCCACCTCGGGGGAGAGGAATCTGACCGTCTCAGGGAACTGGTTCTCTGGCTTTGCCGAGGCAGCTGTGGTCTTGGATGGGTACGCGGGCCAATGGGGAACCGTCACGCTAACCGGCAACCGTTTCACAGACAGTCCGACCGGGACGGGCATCGATATGTACCGTGATGACGGGTGTGATTTCTCTGGCTTCATCATCATGTTTAATGAGTTTCGTCATGATGGGCCCGCTATCGTGGTGACAGAGGCAGAGTCTGCTCCTAAGGCGATGATTATGATAGACCACCCCGAACTGGACATAAGCAGCAATTGGTGGGGGCATGCCGATGGGCTCCGGCAGGGTCAGACCAGCGGTCCCGGTGTGACCTTCGTGCTTGACGATTGGATCTATTCGGCTGCCATCCACCCCCAGCTCCTCGAGCTGAACGTGGGACAACAAGGCGCGCTGACCCTTATGGCAACGCTTGTCCATCACGATCAGGAGAAGAGTGTGAAGGCGGTGGACGGTCGCTTTGCTCGTTATGACAGCAGCGACCCGTCCATTGCCAGGGTGAGCCAGCAGGGCCTGGTGACCAAGACGGGGCTGGGCACGGCCACCATCAGCAGTCTCTTTGCGGATGGGGCCGAGGCGACCGTCCGCGATGCGGGACCGGTGTATGATCCCATGCCGCCCTGGATACCGACCACTCCCTGGGAGTTTGACGTGACAGAATCCCGAAGTTTCCCTGCTGGTACAGGCGGTGAATGGTTCCATGACTATGCGCGTTTCACCCTAACCGTTCCACCAGAGGCAGCGGGCAGCGAAGGTGAACTCATCGTCACCGTCACCACCCGTGCGGGAGATCAGGAACCCCAGGCTTGGGAGGATCTTGATGTGCCGGAGGACTTTACGCTCATTAAGCGCTCCTTTGATTTCCTGGCCCGTCTGATCAAGGATGGCGAAGAGATGGAGGTAAGGCGCTTTGCTCCTCCCCTGGTTCTCACCGTGCACCTTACCGCATATGAGATGGAACGCATTACCGATCCGGCTAAAGTCGGGCTCTATTTGGTGATGCCTGACGGAAGCATGCGCTTTGTCGGGGGACGTTTGGTGGGCAATGATCTTGTCGTCAAGCTACACAGCTTCAGCCGCTTCGTTGTGGGCAGCACCGAGCGCACCTTCGATGACATCGTGGGACACTGGGCACGTGCGGATATCGAGCTGATGGCAGCGCGTCACGTGGTTCGGGGCTATCCCGACGGTCAGTTTGCTCCCGAGGGCCTGGTTACGCGAGCCGAATTTGCCGTGATGCTGGCTCGAGCGCTGGAATTGCCCTTGGAGCAAGGAGCGCTGGGCTTTACGGACGTAGAGCAAACGGCCTGGTACTACCAACCGCTACAAGCGGCGGTGTCCGCCGGACTCATTACCGGCTATGATGACGGCACCTTCGGTCCGGGCGACCTCATTACGCGCGAGCAGCTGGCGACCATGATCGGACGGGCCTTGCTGCTCTCAGGCCAGAGCGAAGCTCTCGATGAAGAGGCCGTAGAGGAGTGGCTGGCCGAGTATGCTGACGGCCAAGCGGTCAAGAGCTGGGCACGAGGGGCCATGGCTCTTGCCATCGCCGAGGGAATTGTGACAGGAAAGAGCGCGCAGCAGCTGGTTCCGGGGGCCCATGCCACCCGGGCCGAAGCCGCGACTATGCTGGCCCGGTTCTGGCGCCAGGCGGAGTAAGTGAGGGAACATCATGGGTGACAAGGGGCGGGGCACCAGTGGGGCCCCGCCCCTTCGCATCATAGACGTTGCCTCTTACCCTTCTCATGTCCCCCGTGCGTACGTCATCTTTATGGTGCTACTAGGAGGCGGTTGTCAGCCTACAGCTGCTGCCCAGCGGGCCCGGTGCAATTGACCGGACGTTAGAATACAAAGGTATCGGAGGGGACCATCACGAAACGGGACAGGATAGAAACGGGCCGAGAACGTGCACAACGCCGGTCATGGCTGCAACGTTAAGGAAGGATGATAGCAATGAAAAGTCCCCTGGTTACCATCAAGATGGAAGACGGTGCAGTGATCAAGGTCGCCCTTGATCCCCAGAGTGCGCCGAATACAGTGAACAATTTCATCTCCCTGGTGAAGGATGGCTTCTATGACGGCCTCCTGTTTCACCGCATTATTCCCGGCTTCATGATCCAGGGGGGATGTCCTCAGGGCACAGGCACGGGCAATCCCGGCTACAGCATCAAAGGAGAGTTTGCCGAAAAAGGCCATGCCAATCCCATCCGGCACCAGCGGGGCGTCATCTCCATGGCCCGTTCGGGCCATCCTGATTCAGCTGGCTGCCAGTTTTTCATCATGGTGGCCGACGCACCCCATCTTGACGGGAAGTACGCCGCTTTTGGTCAGGTGATCGAAGGCATGAAGGCGGTAGACCGCATCGTGGCGGCCGAGCGCAACCCCAACGACAAGCCTGTGGTCGATCAGCGCATGCAGGAGGTCACGGTGGATACCTTCGGCCAGAACAGCGATGAACCCGACAAGATTACGAACGCATAAGGGAAGTAGGCTCTGGGCCCTGAGGGGAGATTCTCACCGTCTCTCCCTTCAGGGCCTTTGGTTTTACGGGCGCGGCAGCCTCTTCCTCCCACCGAGCCGGAAAGAGGCCAGCCGTCAACGGGCAATGGTGGCGACGGCTCTGGTCAAACGCTTTCTCCCGGGTGTCCAGCTGTTGGAGGAGGCCGAAGAAGAGATCCTGGCCGATGTGAGTTTCCCCGCCGAACATGGGCGGCCGCTCTACTCGACGTACCCACTCGAGAGAATGCACAAGGAAACCAAGCCAAGAGGGGAGGTGGTAGGCAGCTTCCCTCGCCGCCCGTCACTGATGCGCCGGGCCGGCTCCATCCTAGCTGAGCAGGACGATGAGTGGGCCGTGCGGCGATGCGATCAAAGCCAGGAGTCTATGAAGAAACTGTGTCGACCCGATGAAGAGGTCACTACGTGGGCGTATCCGTTAGCACAAGCCATCGCAGGGTAGACCATACGAGCGCCGGGACCGAGGCGGAAATCTACACTACTTGACGACACGTAATCATGGCAGGAAAAATCGTGGGGGAGTAGAAGTATTTTTGTTGTGTATCGTTGCCATGACGCTACCCCATGGCAGTGGGAATGGTGAGGAAGCGAGGTGTTCTCCGTGCATTATGCGTTGTTATCCGGGCTCTTGGCGGATGCGGTGGCCCTGGAGGACTTGAACGCCGTGCTCCAAGACGAGAGCAGTGATTCCATGGTTCGACCGTTGCTGCACAAGGTTGAGCAGTGGTTGGATAAGGATGAACATGCCATGCTTGTGAAACGAGAATTTGCTCGTCTCTTCTTATTGCCGGGTGGGGTCAAACCGTATGAGTCGATTTACCGAGGTACTGAGCCCTTGCTCATGCAAGAACCGTGGGTGCAGGTAAGGGATTTCTATCGTCGCTCCGGTTGGCAATTGGAACGTTCACCTTTGCCAGAAGACCATGCAGCGGTGGAACTATCTTTTATGGCTCACTTAAGAGGTGATGGTGCCACAACAGAAGCGGCTCGTTTCTTTCAGCAACATGTGAGCACGTGGATCCCACAGTTGTTGGAGGATATAGCGAGTCATCGTTACGCGGACTTCTATGGTTCGGTTGCTGAGTACGGACGCCGTTTTCTCGCGAGGGAGAAGCGGGTGCATCACAATCACAGTCCGCCATGGGATTTTGAAGGGAGGAAAATGGATTCATGACCAAACCTAGCGACTACAGCCTAAATCGACGTGGTTTCCTTAAGATGGCGCTGGGGACGGGGATCGCAATGGGAACGGGGATATCCGTTCCTGCGTTTGTTAAGAGTGGAACCCGGGAAGGGATCGTGGAAGAGTCTGAGAAGATGGTCCATACCTACTGTAGTGTCTGCAGTGCCAACTGTGGGCTCAAAGCCTATGTTGATCGTGGCCGGTTGGTGCATCTGGCCGGGAATCCTCATGATTTTGCCGCAGGAGATCCCTTTGATCCACAAGGAGCAGGGGGACGGCTTTGCGTCAAAGGGCATACCGCGCTTGCGACCTTATATGACCCTGACCGAGCCAAGTTTCCCATGAAAAGGACCAATCCCCGCAAGGGAATGGGAGAGGACCCGGGCTTTGTCAAGATATCCTGGGACGAAGCCATTGAACGGGCGGCTGAGGGGTTAAGCAGAGTCATCGCTGAATATGGCCCGGAGTCCTTCATGGTGCTTTCACGCAGCAATCCTTATTCGGTACGCTTAGGAAGGGCTATCGGTACGCCCAACTTTGTGGCCCACCAGTCGACGTGCTTTACGACGCAGCAAGCGGCGTGGCGAGCCATGGTGACCGGCGGTGCCAAGCCGTGGACGTACGATATCGAGAATACCCGTTACATCCTGGGCTTTGGTTGGGATGGGCTGGGGAAAGGCAAGAATCCTCATGTGCGCAATGCCACCCGTGCTTTAGAGCGAGGGGCAAGGATGGTCATTCTTGACCCCTATAAGTCGGTCACGGCCTCCAAGGCTCATGAGTGGCACCCCATTGTCCCGGGCACAGATCTGGCCTTCTGTTTGGCCATGATCCATGTCATTATCGAAGAAAAGAGCTATGACAGCGCATTCGTTGATGAGTTCACCTTCGGCATGGATAAATTACGCCACTTCGCCAAGGAATATACGCCGGGATGGGCCGCTGAGATAACCGGTATCGATGCTGAGACCATCGTCCGTATAGCCCGTGAGTTTGCCAGCACTTCTCCGGCTCACATCCCAAGTCACAAGCGGGATGGAGCGGGTCCGAATTATTCCAATAGTTGGAAACTAGCCCAGGCGCAGATCATCCTCAATGCACTGGTTGGAACCATTGATCGTCCGGGGGGGACGACGTTGCCTCGCAATCCGAGTATGCCCGGTCTGGATGCAGTCTTTCCTCCACCGGCCTATCCAACGCCAAGACGGGAGCGCATTGATGGCTGGGAACAGGATAATCCCTTCTTCCAGGGGAGTATCCAAGGCAACTTTGCCACGTTGGCTCATGGCATTCTCAATGAGGAGCCCTACCCTTTGAAGGCAGCGCTGGTACGAGGCTATAACACCACGTCTTTTCCCCATGCCGTTAGGGCCACAGAAGCATTGGCCAGCCTTGATTTCATGGTGTGTTGTGAAATCTATCCCTCCAACATGGCTCACTTGGCCGACGTGGTTCTTCCCGAACCCCACTGGTTGGAGATATCTGGCTTTGGAGCCCGTTCGTATCACAGCACGTACCCCCAAATCGCGGTTCGGTTACCAGCGGTTGCGCCCTTGCATGAAACCCGGGGATTTGGGACCATTGTCATGCAACTGGCCGAGGCCATGGGCTATGGGGAGTATTTCCGGGGTGTATCCGGTGCTGAGTTCACTGATGCGCAGCTCCGGGCCATTGGAACTTCCTGGGATGAACTGACCAACAGCCCCACGGGTATTTGGGAGGATCGGCAGCCATTCCAACCCCGGACGGAGTTCAACACCCCCAGCGGCAAGATTGAACTTTATTCCACGGTGTTGGAAGAGGCAGGATATGATCCCTTGCCCTACTGGGCCCCGAGAAGGGAACAACCATCGGTTGAATATCCGTACCACTTTCTCATTGGGCGACCGGCTATGCACAAGATGACACAGACTCAGAACAACCGCTTGATCATGGAAGTGTACCCTGAGAATTTTGCTACGATGAATGCGAAACTCGGTCAGAAACTCGGTATACGCCATGGCGATGAGGTTTACGTGGAATCCCGAGTTGGGAGAATCAAGTTAAAGGCTCGACTCATTGAGGGAATCCGACCCGACTGCGTGCAGGTGGTTCACGGTTTTGGTCATTGGAGCCGCGATATGACCCGGGCCTATCAAGTGGGAGCCAATGATGGCGACCTGATTCCTGACATGACGTTTGCCGAGATGCGGAAACTGCGTGACCCTGGCATGGGTGCCTGCATGACAGACTTCGGAGTCAAAGTATACAAAGCATGATAAGCACCGAAGCGGAAAGGAGGAATGGGACCGATGGCAGTGGTAGAACAGCCCGTTATGCTCATTGATCAATCCCTTTGCGTGGGATGTGAAGCGTGCACCACGGTATGTAAATCCGTGTACGGGGTATCCACGGGCGTCTTCCGGACGAAGATCGACCGGGAGGAAACCGGGGTGTTCCCCAGCGTAAAGGTTGGTTATAATAAGCGAGCGTGCCAGCATTGTCGTGAAGCTGCATGTGTGATGGCCTGCCCGACTCGTGCTTTACAAAAGACCCCTGATAAGCTTACAGTCCTCGACCAACGCCTGTGCATAACTTGCAATTATTGCGTCGCCAACTGTCCGTATGGAGCGATCAATTATGACCGCTCCACCAGGACCATGGAGAAATGTGACCTCTGTTTGGTGCGAATTCGCGATGGTCTGCAACCGTTGTGTGTCGAGGTTTGCACTTCCCGTGTGATTGAGTTTGGCGAACGCTCCCGCATGATAGCCAAGGCCAAGGAAAGACGAAAGAGGTTGCTGGAACAAGGATATGCCAACGCTACCATATATGGGGAAGAGGAGTTGGGTGGTCTCCAAGTGATTACCGTACTTAGCGATGCACCGCAAAGCTATGGACTTCCCCCGGACCCCCGCATCCCCCTGGGCTTGAGACTATGGCGGATGATCCCGCTTACCCCGGCCGTCTTGGTTGCTGCCGGGCTGGTTATGGGGACCAACTACCTGCACACGCGTTTCATGGAAAGAACGAAGCAGGTTGCCCTGGAGCAGGGCAAGAAGAACACGGATGCATCGGAAAAAAAGGTTGACCTAGGAGGAGATGCTTCATGAAGCAGTCCGCGCTGATAGTGACGCCACCTCCGCACTTGAAGCTAGAGAGAACGGTGGGGGGAGCCATGCGCGATGTGATGCTGGCTCTTTTACCCATCAGTGCCGTGTCTGTTTACTTTTACCATGCCTTTGCGTTGAAGCTGATCTCACTGTGCGTGGTTACCGCACTGGCAACGGAATATGTCTTTCGACGAGCCCGGGGCCAACGAGTGACCCTTTCAGATGGCAGTGCGGCTCTGACCGGGCTATTTGTGGCACTCCTTTTCTCTCCCACGACTCCGGTATTGACGGCCATGTTAGCTACGTTCCTAGCTGTGGGCGTGGCCAAGGAACTGATGGGAGGGTTGGGGCGGAATCGTTTGAATCCGGCCCTCTTTGGTCGCGTCGCTATCATATTCTTGGCCCCGCTTCTTCCTTTCTTGAACCAAATCCCCCTGTATTGGTCCGTTGACACGGTGACCCGGGCCACGCCCCTGGCGAAACTAGCCCAGGGATGGGATATGCCTTCGACCTGGGAACTCTTCGTCGCCTTCCCCGGAGGGGCTTTGTCGGAAACATCGCCCTTGGCGCTCTTGGTGGGAGCAGCTTTTCTTCTGTACCGGGGACACATCCGGTGGCACATTCCTGTTAGCATGCTCGCTAGCATATTCGTGTTGACTTTCATCTTGGGCCAGAATCCTGTACAACACCTGGTGACCGGTGGTATCATGCTGGGAGCTTTCTTCATGGCGACGGACTGGGTGACCAGTCCTATCACCAAGCAAGGAAAGCTCATATTCGGTTTTGCTATTGGGGTTTTGGTGGTGATCTTCCGGCTGTTTCTCCCGCCTCCGGAGGGCGTTGCTTTCTCCATTTTGATCATGAATGCGTTCGTGCCTCTCTTGGAACGGGTGACCCGCCGCGCTTCTTTTAGCGAACCGGTGAGTGCTCCCACCACGGGATAGTTGAACAGTGAGGTCTTGGCGGGCCCGAGTTGATGCTCTTGGGCATGGGGTGTGAGAGAACGGTTTCCTTCCTTCGAAAGGGGGAGGGATCGTTGAGACTCAGAGCGGGTTGGCTCTCACCTTGGCTCATGCCCTATACATGGTTCGTGAAAATTTGGAGGTGACGCTGCGTGGACGCAGGAACTCTGAGAGAAGGTGAAGGCAGGTCCTTTGTCGGTGGTATGCATATACCGGAATACAAGAGCTTGACCAATGATGTGCCCATCCGTCGCATGGCGATTCCCGACAGAGTGATCGTGCCCCTCATGCAACACTCCGGTGCTCCCTGTGAGCCCCTGGTGCAGGTGGGAGCTACAGTTCAGCTAGGACAGAAGATCGGAGATTCAGAGGAATTTATCAGCGCCCCGGTACACGCAACTCTTAGTGGTACTGTTGTGGCCATTGAGAGGCGAACTCACCCTGCCGGCGAGGCGGTTGAGTGTGTTGTCATCGAGGGAAAAGGTGAGCAAGGCGAGTTTGTGCCTGTGGCGAAGAACAACCCGGACCAAATGTCTCCTGAGGAATTGAAAGACGCGATTAAGGAGGCGGGGCTGGTCGGCATGGGTGGTGCTGCCTTCCCAACCTATGTAAATATCAATACGCGGCAGCCAGTGGATACGCTCATCCTCAATGGGGCTGAGTGCGAGCCTTTCTTAACCTGTGATCATCGCTTGATGGTGGAGAGAGCCGATGAGCTCATCACGGGCGCCGATATTCTCATGCGCTGTATCGGGGCCAAGAAGACCTTCATCGGTATAGAGAGCAATAAGCTCGACGCCATCAGGATCCTCTCGTCAAAAACAAAAGCACGTGAAGACATGGAAGTCGTACCGCTGGCAGTGAAATACCCTCAGGGTTACAAATCCTATCTCATCAAGACCATCACGGGGCGGGATGTACCTCGGGGAGCGCGATCTGCTGCACTGGGCTGCATTGTTCGCAATGTAGGGACCACCTTCGCGGTTTACGAAGCTGTGGTGCACGGGAAGCCCTTCATTGAACGGATCATTACCGTGAGCGGACCTGAGGTTCCCAACCGGGGCAACTATATTGTCCGGCTTGGAACTCCCGCTGACTTCATACTGAGAGAGGCCGGTGTCGATCCCAATCAGCTCGCAGGGAATAAGGTCATCTTCGGTGGTCCCATGACGGGTTTGGCACAAAGCGATCTTAACGTACCTGTGGTTAAGAATACTACGGGTGTGTTGGTTCTGCCTTCAGAGTTAGTGCGTGAGCAGGTTCCATATACGGCCTGTGTGCGTTGTGGGGTATGCGTCGAACGCTGTCCGAACTGGCTCTACCCTCATCAGCTTAGCATTCTTTCCGAGTATGGGATGTATGAAGAGATGCAACAATGGGACATCTGGGACTGCATCGAATGCGGCGTCTGTGCCTACGTATGCCCTTCGCAAAGACCTATCGTGCATTTTGTCAAGCGAGCCAAGACCGTGATTGATAATATGTCATAGGTCAGGTTGCAGCTCGATGATTACTTCGGGGGGAGAAAGGGCATAGCAAGAGGGTGCTATGGGGTCCCGGGGCACGGTTGGTCTGGGTCAAACTTGTCATCGCAAGGGATTCCCACGTTGGGAGTGTCGTGAGTTCGCTAGCGTTTGAAGAGCATAACCACCGGTCTATCCTGCTCTGGTGGCCGTGCGTTCCTCCCTGGGTAGTAGGAGAGAATCGCTCTTGATGCTCCCGGAGCAATGACGTCTTTGTTCTGAGAATCGGAAAGGGGAATACGCGTGTTTGGTTTAGGACCGACAGAACTCCTCATTATTCTCGGTGTTGTTTTACTCATTTTCGGCCCCAGTCGTCTGCCGGAGATCGGCCGCGCGATTGGCCGGGGCCTCCGGGAGTTTCGTTCTGCAGCGAACGAAATGGAAGACGCCACCAAAGATCCAAAAGAGCAAGAGAACAAGGAGCAAGAAAAGCCCCAATAGCAGGGCGGATGTATGTCCATCTTTGAGGGTATTTTGCTATCTTTTGGATGAAACAAGCGCGCCGTGATGAGCAGGCCTGGCTTTTTTGAAGGATGAATGTTCTCAACAGAGTCTATGCTCACAAGCAAGGAACGCGGTGAACATGGTGGGGGTCTGCTTTCCTTTGACATAGTATGAGGCGCTATGTTCCTCATGGAATGCCCTACACCCCAAACAGATGCTCACCACTCTTTGGGACTGCCTACTTGGGTTATGTCCGCTGCGGAGCTATACTGGGCTTCCCCCCGTGGTGTCATCAGCGAGCGCGTTCGCTTCCCCACGTGGCGCAACGCGTCTTATCATGACGCTCAGCCCGTTCCTCATCCCGTGCTTTGAGCACCGTTTTCAGCCGTTCCCGTGTGCTTTGATTTACCATACGATGCACGTCTTGTTCTACGCCAAGCCAAAATGGCCCAAGACTCTGGTCTTGTACTTCTTGTGCAGATGGTACTGGTAATGGGAGGTTGTGAGTCGACTCACGAGGGCGAGCTGGTTGAGTGCAACCGCAAGTACACCGGTCAGATGAGTGGTAGTAAGCCACATGGATACGGCATCCTGGTTTGGACATTTGGTATAGGGATCGGTGATGTCTATGGGGGAGAGGGGAAGGACGGTCTACTTCACGGACAAGGCGCGGATACACACGCACACGGCCAGAGATACTCGGGCACCATAAGGAGGGAAAACCACACGGTCACGGCATACATGGAGTCACCCGAATGTACATAGGAGAGTAAAAAGACGGAAAGATGCACGCACAGGGCACGTGCTTTCTCACGAATGGCGAAGTGTAGACCGGCGAGTATCATGATGATGGTCGGCACGGCTTTGGCCCTTACCGGTGGCCCGATGGGGCTACATATGTGGGTTATCTTGAATATGGTTACCTGCATGGGCCCGGAACACGAATGTGTGTTGATGGAACCGAGGTTACTGGTATTGGGAGAAATGGCGTGAGGGTGGAGTAGCTACCGAGGAGCATATGCGCCAATGCAGGGGTGTCAATCATGGGCGGTGCTTGAACTTTGCCATTTTGCCGTACATTCATTGGCTTGCCATAATATCACCTCCCGCTTAACGAACGCTCCAAAAGACAAAGCGCATGCATGAAATATTCACAAAAATCTGCTTAAATTTGACCGGGAAGGACAAGGAAAAACCGCACATGAGGAGAAGGGTAGAACCATTCGTCAGGGGCTTAGGGTAGGCTCGGTTGAGGCGTTTTTGCTCAAAACAAGTACGAGGCGGTGGTTCGATTGGAAGAGAAAAAGAAGTGTCCGCATTGCAACGCTACCCTTGAAGAAGGGGTTAGGCTTTGTGGCCATTGTAAATCGGAGATGGTATGGAAAGACGGAAGCCCTAGACTCTCAGTGGCCGATGCCATGCAAAAAACCGGATGTGCGCTAACCCAACTCGGATGTTTGCTGCCCATACTGGTCATTCTTCTTGTTGGTATGTACGCCGTCATTGCGGGGGCTTTGGGTTCCTAAACCCCTGCCCACCTTAATCACATGACAAAACAGCGGCAGCCCTCTGGCATATTCGTCGGGAGGCTGTACAGTGAAAAACCTATGTATCCGCTTTTTGACAGTAGCCTTAATCTGCTTCTTATCAGTCTGCGGATCTGACCCGCCGCTGCCGCCCACACTCACTCCCATTCCGACTCCTACTCCTAGGCCCAAGACAAAGGGACGCGGGTTCTTGGCCCTGAGGGAAGATTTTCCCCGTCTCTTCCCTCAGGCTTTTGGTTTCACGGGCGCGGCAGCGTCTCTTCCTTCACCCGGATCATCTCCTGCACGAAGCGGTCGGGCTCTTCGAAGTTGGGACTGTGAGCGGAGTATTCAAACCAGACCAATTCCTTGTGGGGGGCCTCCAAAAGCTCGTAATATTCCTGGACCTTTTCGAATACGGTGACATAGTCGTGGCGCCCGCTAAACAAGTATACCGGAATGTCCAGTGCCCGAACCTGGCTGGGAAGATCGGTGGCCAAGAGCGTTTCCCACAATGCCTCGCCGGAGAAGGTGTTACCCTGTACCCACTGGACGATTTCTTGCACTGAATACTCGGGGGCGATGAGGTGAAGGTGGAGCAGGCCAAGAAGCCAGCGTAGGTTGCTGGTCTCGCCGTAGACCTCACCTTCGAAGTGAAAGAGCCACTTACGCTGTACCGCTAACTTCTCGCGGAACTCGTCTGGGCCGTAGGGGGGTGGCCCGATGGCTTCGAGTTCTTCCACGGCCCGATCATGTCCGCGGGCGCGGGCGGTATCCAGCGTAAATTGGTAGGAGATCTTCTCGGCGTCCACAAAGTGAACGGCCTGGCCGATGCCGACGTAGGCATGGAAATATTCGCCGTGGCGTGCTGCGGCCAACGTGGAGATGATGGTTCCCCAAGAGTGACCCACCAAGTAGATGCGATCCTGCTCGAATTCTTTGCGCAAGCGACGGGTCAACTCCACCGCGTCCTGAACGAATTGCTCCTTCTCCATCTGGTCAGGAGGATGACTGGCTGAGTAGGATTTTCCCGCCCCGCGCTGGTCCCAACTTACCACGACGAAGTGTTGTTCGAGTTCTCGATTGTAGTGGCGTAGCGGAACCATTGCTGATGCCCCCGGACCGCCGTGAACGAAGAGTAAGATCGGGGCCTGGCGACTTTGGCCCCGCAGGGAAATCCATTGCGGATAGCCTCCTAACATGACTTCTTCCAGGCGCTCGATCCCGTCGGGAGCGGTGATGACACCTGCCGCTCGCGTACGTTCGCGGGCGACCATGATGTAACCGGTGGACATGATCATAAATAGCAAGAGGAGGACCATGACCGGGAGGATCAGGTAGCGTTCCATGCTCCACCAGATGCCGCGTGTTTGCCCCATACGTCTTCTCTCCCCATCCATTTTATTGCAATCGAAAGGATGTGGGCCAATAGGTCATGACGTCCCAGGTATTCGACAAGCCGGCGCCTGTGCCTGCCTCACGGTGCTGGATGCAAGCGAATGGGCTCCTTGTTGTCTCCCGTGGGGAGGGGGGAGTGAAAGCGCCCCGGGGGCGCTGCCCCGGGGCGCTTGGGAAAGGTCTAGAGGGCGCGCAGCTGGGCCAGGATGTCTTCTGAAGGCTGGTTGGGAATGCGGGCCACTTCTTCTTTGCCGTAAAAGAAGACCGTTTGCTGGGTGTCGGTGATCTCGCCAATGACAGCGGTGCAAGCTCCCTTTGCGCGCACCGCCGCCGTTACTTCTTCCACATCCTCCGGAGCGACCTGGAATATCATGCGAGCTTGCGTCTCGCAGATGAGAAGTTCCTCGGGAGTCATGTCATCCACGCGCTGGGGCACCTGGGCCAGATCCACGCGCGCACCGAGGCCGCCAAAGCGCACCGATTCGCTGACCGCTGCCCCAATGCCCGCTGCCCCCAGGTCAGAACAGGCGTGGATCTTACCGGTCTTCATGGCGCAAAGAGCGGATTCCATGGTCTGCTTTTCCTCTGCAAAGAGGGCCTGGGCCGGACGCATGACGTCTACCAAACCGGCACGGTAGAGCGTATCATTGCCGTCGTTGCCGGTCTTTCCCACGATGATCAACTGATCGCCGGCTTGCTTGGCCGGCTTGGTGAGGGGCTTGTCGGTGACCAATTCCCCGAAAACGGCAACGACCACGGCGGGGACGATATCCTGAAACGACGTGGACAGCCCGCCTCCTACCACGAACACCTCCATGCTTCTGCACATATCGCTGATGCCTTTGACCATGAGATTGACCCGTTCGCCACTGGTCATCTTCTCGCAGTCTCCGCAAGTGCATTCACCAGAGAAGCCGCACGGGCCCACAATGACTTCTTCATCCAGGGGGCGGGTTCCGATGAAATCCAAGAGGACGTAAGGGCGACCACCCATGGCAACTACATCACGCATGGCCCCTCCCGCGCCGGTGGCAGCACCATCGTACGGTCTGGGTACGCAGGGAGAGCAGTGGCTCTCCATTTTGGCTACCATAAGACGATCATCTCCGGGCAGACGAAAGACGGCGGCATCATCGTTGGCGTCCGGACCTATGACTAGACCGCCCGGCCACCTCTGGGCGATGTGCTCGTTGAGTTCTCTGAAAGCGCTAAAATCAATGGCTTGATCAATGTTGTGATGCAGGTGCACAAAAAGTCCGTGCATCAGAGCTTTTTCCAATCGGTTCATGACCAACAACCTCCTCAATGTTCAAGGCGTGGGACCGGGGCCATGCCGCCCCAACCCAGGGTCACATCTTTGTAGATGTGCGCGGAGCAACAGATGCTCTTTCGCTGGCTCATTCCCAGCGAGCAGCCAGCGGCCACGTGGCTTATCATACCCTGCGCGCCACCTCTTGGCACAAGAGAGAAACGCGAATCAAGCCCCCGGTCCACCCCATGGGGGCCCGAGTTTTCTCCCATCAAGAACGCTCCTGCCAGTAGCGGGCCACAGCAGCTTCGTCCTTGTGACCCCGACGTACACAGGCCACCACGCAGCGTGCACAGACCCAGCCGGGAAAGACCCGGGAATGGCGGGCAAAGTCGCGGCAGGGTGAGGCGGCAAACTGCTGCCACCCCTGCGAACTGCGCCCGCGGGCATTGTCTTTTTCGGGAATCGAATGGGGGAGAGCCCCTGACGGACAGGCCCTTATGCATTCAGAGCATCCCTTCTTGAAGCGACAAAAGCGTATGTCCTCTTCTTGGGGGAGAGCGTCTCGAAATTGCGCCAAAGTGAAAAGCCGCTTTCGGTGCACGGGGTCATCCAGTTTCACCGAACCCGACAGGTTGTCTTCCCGACTAAACAACACCAGTGAGCGGATCTGACCGTAGAAGCGCTGCACCTGACCATCGATGATTTCATCCCGGAAGATAAGGCGTGAGGCGCCGAATTGGCCCAGGCCGGTGAGGAAGGCCACGCTCTTTTGCGGCCAGTTCCCACCCTTGTCCGGACCGTGCCGGTCCTTTTGATGAAATGCGGGGATCACCTCTTGTGCGAGGCGTTTTTGGGTCTCCTCTATCATGGGTACGCAGACCAGATCGGGAGAGTAGAGGCTCATGGCGGTGCGGGAAAGGGATGTTTCCAGCAGCTCACTCAGAAGCTTCCATGCTGTGGTGTAGTCATCGGCACAGCCCAGCTCGCCCGCGTCCAGAAGCAGGGCCTGTTCTTCCAGTTGCTGAGGTGACGCCACAAGCATGATGCTGGCCACTGCCGCGTAAGGGAAGTCGGAAAGGCGCGGCACTTGGAACTGGTAGTAGTCATCGTCATCCCACCGGATGGGAGTCTGTACTTCACACGCATAATAGTCCCAAATGTCCTGGAACGTAGCGGGGTGAAGGCCCACCGTGGCCGGTCCTCTGATCCCCTGCCACAGATCATACGTCGAGGGGCAATGTCCCATGGCCACCTTGATCAGGGGCAGGTCGTCAGCATCCGGTTCGTAGAGGGAGCGCTCATCCCACCAGCGATATTTGGGCTTTTTGAGGAGTGTAGCCATTTTCTCTTTCAACAGGGACGTGAGGATGGATTCTGTCACCGCAACTTGCGTCATTGGGTCATCACTCCTGTCACTATCAGTCTTGTCGGGGTCATCTTACCGAACCGTTGCGCGACTTGAGTGCCAAAGGCCAAAGGCATTGACACCTAGGTTTCTACCGGAGTCTTCCCTATCTGCTAGCGTTGTTTGTCACCCCTCAAACCGGCATGAGTACGACGCGGGCCGGGGAGGATTCACCCCCTGCCAGCAGCAGTGGCAATGCCACCAGCTGATAGCTCCCGCCGCTTACTTTGTCCAGTGCCAGGTTCTCCAGGATGGTGATGCCGTGGCGGTGACAGGCGCGATGGCTATCCAGTGTCTTGGAGTGAAAGTGATCCATGGAGGGTGCATCGGTCCCCAAAAGAACCGTTCCCTTCTGAGCGAGCTGGTCAATGGCTTCGGGCGATGGATAGCGAAAATCGGTGTTGAAGGGGTTTTCTCGCCGGTATCCCGTTTTGAGCAGTATGCGCACGGGGCCCTGGGCCGGCAAGGGAAGCTTGTGCAGCTGGGTTCCTACGTCATCCCTGCTTAAGACGGCATGGTCATGAGTAGCTTCCGAAACATCCAGCACCCAGCAGCAGCCAATGAGCGATTCCAGCGGGATGGTCTCTACTGTTTCTCCCTCGGGCACGTAGTGCAACGGAGCATCCACATGGGTACCCAGGTGAGGGCTAAATGAGATGCATGACAAGTTGATGGGGCAGTCCGGGCCGATGCGAAGTGGCCATTTCCATTGCAACGAGTTGTCTCCCGGCCAGGGAGCGACGTCGGCCGAAAGCCCTACGGTGATATCGATGAATTTCACGGACGGTCTTCCTTTCTCCTCGAGTGGCTCTATTTGTCTTCGTGAAAAGCAAGGTGAATCCTGCTGGGGTGTGGGTATGGGCCGCGATGAGAAACAGCGGTTAAAGGAGAGGTTCGGCGTGTGGAGAATGGTTGCTAGAGACCCTTTGACGCCACATTCTACGACATGAATAGGGGGGATAGCATGTTCTCTACCATCAAGACACTGACCGAATTGTTTGGACCCTCCGGCCGGGAGGAAGCGGTCGCCGCCTACTTGGCGGAGCGTTGGGCGCCATGGTCTGAAAAGCTGTGGATCACACCGGTAGGTAACGTGATGGCCCGTATCGGTGGAACGGGCCCGGCACTGGCCATCACCGCCCATATGGACGAGATTTGTCTCTTCGTTACCTCCATCACTTCCGAGGGCTTTGCCCGCATTACCCATGGTCATCGCGGTGGGGGGAGCTATCACATTCGCGACGGGCTGGGACATGAATTCGACGTGCTGGGCGCGGACGGTCAGATCGTCCGCGCCGTGTTGGCCAGTCGTACTGGGCATCTTCGCTTTGGCCATGCGGAGCAAACGGGTGCGGTAGACGCCCAGAGCGTATTCTTGGACTTTGGCCTCACCTCGCGCCAGGCTGTGGAAGAGGCCGGTATCACGGTCGGATCGCCGGCGGTATGGAAAGCACAGACCCGCCGTTTGGGTCAACACGTGGTAGGCAAAGCCATGGACGACCGCGTGGGGTTGGCCATCATGACGCGGCTGGGTGAGACGGTGAAAGCCGAGCAGCTGTCCTGTGAACTCTACCTAGTCGCCACGGTCATGGAAGAGATGGGGGTGGTGGGAGCCGCATCGGTTTCTTCTGAGCTGCCTCGTTTGGACATGGCTGTGGCGCTTGAGATTGGCGTGTGCGGCGATATACCCACCGTCAAGGAGGAGGAAGCGCCGGTCAAGCTGGGTCAGGGGCCCATCATTCGTAGTAAAGATGCCAGTGCTCATTATACCCATGCTATGACCCAAAGGTTGATCCAAGCCGCAGAGCGTGGGGGCATTGCGTTTCAGCGTAGTATGGCCGGCGGAGGCACGGATGGGTTGGAGTTTCTCCGCGCGGGGGTAGCCACGGCGCTTATGGCTCCGCCCACCCGCTATACCCACAGCCCCATAGAAATGGTTCATCCCGCTGATGTCCAGGCCTGTGTGGAACTGCTAAGGTGTTTGGTTTGTGGCGACCTATCATGATGGGGGGATTCGGAAGAGACGGATTATCGTGGAACCTTTCCTATAGCTGCTCCGTCAAAGGCAAAATGGAGGCAGGACTCTTGGGCAACGAAACGATAGGAGGTACTATGCGCAAAGACATCTACTATTTGGTCACCATTGCCTTACTGGTAGCCGTATTCTTTCAGGGTAGGGGACATTACAACGACCTCGTCAATCAGTCGCGAATTTTGGAATCAGCCTTGATTCATGCTCGTCAAGAAGTAAGAGATCTGCGTGATCATTTGAGGCGCATGGAGCAAGAGGCAGCCTGGTACTCCCAGCCCCAGGTGGAATTCATCGGAAGTGATGAATTGGAGAGCGAAGCATATTTCACCATCAGCTGGACCTTCCAGTCCTTGGAACAAGGGATGGAGGTCGAGTTGGATTATCAAGTAGCAGGGGGAACGTGGCAACAGGCCGAGGTCGAGCACGTATCCGGTCTCACCTACCGAGCTCATGTGACCATACCCGTTACCCTGGAGACCATGCCTTACACCATCGAGTTCAGCTCCACCGCCGGTCACGAAAAGCCGCCCAGCATGGAGATGAAATGGAAGGACGGTCCGGCCCTGGTGAATTATAACATCATCGCCAGCGACGGTCATCATATTGAGAGTTCCAGAGAGAGCTTCGAGCTGAAGCAGGTGACCGGTTTCTTTCATGCGGTGATAAAGGAGGATCCATCCCAAGAGGCGTTTCATATCAACGTGATGCGCCGGCATTATCACAGCGATCCACAGTGGAACAATGTAGCAACTCTCGACGTGATAGCGCTCTCTCGCGCTTTGAGCGAGAAGACCCAGACAAGGCTCGCGGCTGTTGCTGATCACGAGTGGCACCAAGTTATGGAGGTGACCACTCAGGAGGTGGGGCGTCTTGTCATCGTCGTCACCTTCCAGGATGGTACGGTGGCGCATATGCCGGTGGATTTGCCCTGGAGTGATGACTAGGAACAAGCCGTGGCTCGATATGAACGTTCCCGCGGCTTAGGCTAGGGACTTACTCAGAGCCTCGTCAAAACAGCGGGCCGCGCCCCTCACCGTTTCTGACGGCCAAGGGTGGGGCCCATTCCTTGTACTTGGGTAGAGGGCGAAAACATCTGGCTGGTCGCGCTCTTGTTTTCACGCTCTTGTCGTCGCCTTGTTTCGTGTCTGAGCTCGACGTTCGGGGAAAGAGTGCATGGGCAGGCGGGCAACCTGAGCCTTTGCATGAAGAGCATGGATGCCAACCCGAGGATGACAAGAGCTGGACAGAGGGCGGTGCAATGACAAAGCCCACGTCCTTGCCGTGACATCAGCATGAAAAGAGCCCCTGCCGGCGCCGACCGCTGGCTAGAGAAAGTAGATCAGGGCCACCCCCAGTGCGGTTCCAGTGGTAATGCCCGCGATAGCGGTGTGGGAGTCGGTGAGGTCATACACATCGGGAATCAGCTCATCGCACACGATGTAGAGCATGGCTCCGGCGGCAAATCCCATGGCCCAGCTCAAGGAGGCGGGAGACACGCCGGCCATGAGCGAACCCAAGAGGGCGCCAGCACCCATGGGTAGTCCGGCCGCGATGCTAAGGGCCACTGCGTTTGACCGCTTCATGCCCCCGGCCACCAGGGGCACCGCCACCGCCATGCCTTCGGGTATGTTGTGCAGTGCGATGATGAGGGCCAAGGCCACGCCGGTCGCGGTGGAGGCGGAAAAGCCGGCGCCAATGGCCATGCCTTCGGGTAGATTGTGCAAGGCGATGCCCAGTGCGATGAAGCTGCCTTTGCGCATCAGAGATGGGGAACTGGTCTCGTTGCTGACCGGATGGTGATGGGGTATGAGATGATCGAGCACGACAAAGGCCAGGATGCCCGCAACCAGTCCCAGCATACCGTGGGTAAAGGAGGCAGCAATCGCTTCCTCCAAAAGTTCCATGAAGATGATGGACAGCATGACGCCAGCAGCTAGCCCCAAGAGGAAGCCGAGCAATCTTGGCGATGGCTTGCGCACGATGGCGCCAAGACCTCCGCCCAGCCCGGTTCCCACGGCTCCGGCGAGAAAACCAATGAGAGTCACTTCGACCCAACTCACGTCATGACACCTCCGCGCTTGTAACCACTGGTCCCCCGTGCGGGGGATGTCATCGTAGAAGATTCTATGACTCGGTGGTCCGTTCCTTCCGTTTTGCCAGCGGCCCGTGACGCGAGAGGCTCCAGCATGTCTTCGACCATGGGGTGTTGCGGCACCGCGTTTGTCGTAAGGACGCCGGCCTCCCTTACGCCAAAGACGCCGGGTCAAGGTAGCTGGCTACTATGGTCATCTTCGCCTGCGTGCTCTACTTCCAGGCCGGAGGAAAGATGCCAATATCAATACGCCAGATCACCGGGAGCCAGAAGTAGGCGAACAAGGTCAACAGTACGACGCCCAGCAGGTTGAGCCAAACCCCGGCGCGGACCATCTGGGGAATGGACATGTAGCCACTGCCGAAGATGACCGCGTTGGGCGGGGTGGCTACCGGGAGCATGAACGCATAGGAGGCGGCGGTGGCGGCCGTGATCATCAAGGCAAAGGGGTGCACCTCCATGGCCGCGGCCATGGAGGCCATGATGGGCATCATCATACTGGTGATCGCGGTGTTGGAGGTCACCTCGGTGAGATAGATGACCATGGTCACCACCGCGAGCATGATGACGATCATGGGAAAACCGGCCAGGGCCGAGAGATGCTCTCCCATCCACTCGGCCAGTCCCGTATCAGCGAAGGCACCGGCCATCGACAAGCCTCCGCCAAAGAGCAAGAGGATGCCCCAGGGGATGCGCAGCGCCGTATCCCAGTCATTGAGGAAGTAGGCTCCTTTGGCTCTGACCGGAATAATGAAGGTGACGACGGCCCCGGCGATGGCGATGAGGGCATCGTTGATCTCGGGGAAGAGGGCTTCTAAGAGAAACGGGCGACTGACCCAGGCCAGGGCCACGGCGGTGAAAACGGCGGCGATGGATTTTTCTGGCCGGGTCATGGGACCGAGTCCCTTCAGTTCTTGTTCTACGTACTCACGCCCTCCGGGTATCCCTTCCAGCTGGGGCGGATAGGCCCAGCGCGTCATGTAGAGCCAAGCCAAGAACAAAAAGACGACGGAAATGGGGAGACCGTAGGTGAACCACTGGAAGAAGCCGATGCTGACATCGAACAACTGCTCGGCCACCCCGGCAAATATGATGTTGGGCGGGCTGCCGATCAAGGTGGCCACTCCGCCAATGGAGGCCGCGTAGGCGATGGACAGCATGAGACAGGTGCCAAAGGTGAAATGGCCCTGACGCACATCGATGCCTTCCACGCCCTGTTCTTGGATCATGCGGGCGATTTGCAAGATGACCGCAAGGCCGATGGGCATCATCATCATGGTGGAAGCGGTATTGGAGATCCACATCGATAAGAAGGCGGTAGCCACCATAAAGCCCAGTATGAGCCGGTTGGCCGTGGTTCCCACCCAAAAGATGATGTAAAGAGCGATGCGCCGGTGCAGGTTCCAGCGCTCGATGCACATAGCGATCGTGAATCCTCCCAAAAAGAGGAAGACATTGGGGTTGGAGTAGGGGGCGGCAGCATCGGCTACGCTCACCGCCCCGGTGAGCGGAAAGAGCACGATGGGGAGAAGCGACGTAGCGGGGATGGGTATGGCCTCGGTGACCCACCAGATGGCGATCCATACCGCCGCCGCCAGCGCGCGTTTGGCCTCCACGTTCATTCCCGCGGGCGTGGGCGCTGCCAAGAGCAATGCGAAGAGGAGGGGACCCAGGAGCAGCCCCCACTTCTGGCGTGGGCCCGGTTCATCCTGATGGGAGTCACCATCGCCGGTCTGATCTTCACCCCCCGGGATGATATCCTCGGCCTCGAGTTGTTCATCACCGATACGTTCTTGGCGGTGATTACCCTGAGATGACGGCGTTTTATCCTGCGTGCCTTGGGGCCAGTCCATGCGGATGAGCTTCATCGTCTGGTGGTGCAACTGCCACAAGTATATCCAGATGAGGTGACGCCGGCGCCCGCCCGGTATCATGATAGCACTCCCTGTCATGCTGGCGCTTGAACACGTCTTGCTGCTGCGTCGAGAAGGGGTTGTGAGGTTTGAACGCCAGGTTCTTACAACATGGATTCAGGATCAACTCTGCTTCTTCCTGCCCGGCGCTGCGTGAGGCGGCGCGAAAACCAAGGGAGGCGGGGGGTGGTGCCCACCGGATGCAGGGGTCAGACTGCTTGCTCATGACCCTGCGGGCGATATTGCGGCGACCGAAGAGGTAGCGTCTTGGCAGCGCGGTGTTTTGGTGCGCAGAATCATGAATTGGCAACAAGGTTTTATGCTTCTTGGTGAGGAATCCTCGGGTAAAACGTGGTATGAGGGAGATGGTTGGTGGGACTCATCGATTTTCGCGCCCGGCCCCATACCGCCCAATATATGGAGATGGTGGCCGGCCCGGGTATTCGATGCCACCCAACGAAAGGATGATGGAGATGGTGCTCGATTTTCGTATCCGCCCTCCTTACAAGAGCTACCTTGACTTACACATTTTTCGCTCCAGCCCGCCGCCGGCCGATCCCAGAAAACAGGCGGCTTTGACCATGAACCGGGGCCCCATGCCCTCGCGGGAAGAGGGGTCTATGGAGCATTTCCTCGCGGAGATGGATGCAGCCGGTATCACCCGGGCGGTGGTCATGGGACGCTCCTCGCCAACGTTCTACGGCAGGGTGGATAACGGCCACATTCAGGAACTCATCAACGCCCATCCCCAGCGCTTCATGGGCTTTGCTGGCATTGACCTTGCCGATATGGAGCAAGCGGTGGTAGCGACAGAGCACTGGCTGCAGCAGCCGGGATTCAAGGGGATTGCCATCGATCCGCAGTGGGAGGATCCACCTTTCTATCCTGGTGATGAGCGGCTTGATCCCGTGTATGCCAAATGCCGGGACATGGGCGGGATTTGCTCCATCACCTCCAGCATCTTCTTGGGGCCGGACATGACGTATTCAGAACCCGTGCACATTCAGCGGGTGGCCTTGCGCTTCCCTCAGCTTCCCATCGTTGTGCCCCATGCTTGCTGGCCTCACATCGAAGGGGCTCTGGGCATGGCTATGCAGTGTGCCAACGTCTACTTGCTGCCAGACTTCTACGGGTACATCCCCCAGATGCCGATGGCCGATCAAATCGTCCGGGCCACCAACTACTACTTGCGCCACCGCATCCTCTATGGCTCCAGCTATCCCGTTCGTCCCCTGGGACAGAGTCTGGAGGAGTTCAAGCGTCTGGAACTCGACCAAGAGGCTCAGGCCAACTGCCTGTGGCACAATGGGGCCCATCTTTTGGGGCTGGAATGATGCTCGCTTGCAGGTTGACCTCAGCGTCTGGGTGAAAACGGGAGCTTTTAGGCACGAACGTGGTGTTTCGCGCTGCGTCCAGATGTGGGGGCGGGACGCGACGGGCGCCTGCTTGTTATGATCAAGGGTCGCACGGGCAACGAACGCCGGCTCATGCTTCTATGCGGGGGGCGGTAGGGCGGGGGGCTGAGGGAGCGCCAAGACGAAAGAAACCTTTGCTTATCTCATGAAACAGGGTAAGTCGATATCAACCGGGAGGTGCAGGATGAGTGGATGAGCAACAGCAAAAGCAATGGCTCTTGGAGCACGCCAACGAGGTATTGAAGAGGGTGGGAATCGCGCCGGGACAGGTGGTGGTGGATTTTGGCTGCGGGCGCGGGGGCTATGCTCTGGCCGCCTCGCGGCTCGTAGGCGAAGAAGGCAGAGTGTACGCAGTGGACCGTGACTTGGAGGTGTTGGAGGAACTCAGGGGCCAGCTGCCGGATGATATGAGCAATCTCATCATGGTACATGTCAAGAACATCACTCTTCGCTTGGATGCGAGCAGTGTGGAATGGATCCTTCTTTTTGACGTGCTGCACATGGTGGAGGAGTCGGATCTTCTCTTGCATGAACTGGCGCGCGTACTCAAACCGGACGGTCAGTTGTGCGTGTATCCCATGCACCTTAGCGTAGAGACATTGACAGATGATATGCAGCGCGCGGGTTTTGCCCTCGCCCAAGAGCACTACCAAGGCCAGATACTGGTCTTTTCTCCTCAAGCGGATGCTTGAAGGAAGCGCAAGCGGAGCGCGCGATGAAGCGAGAAGGGAGCATCGCTGCTCCGACCCGATTTTCGTACTATCCATCCCCTCTCTGCTGCGAGAGATGAGGCAATGCTGCTGGGGACGCCGGGGCGGGGCCGTGCGATATGAACGCTCTTGGTGAGCGGACCGGTGAGAACGACGGCACGTTCGACTCATGCTTGGCTTTGAAGGGCCTGTCTTTTTTCATGAAGCGAGCGCAAGGATGGGCCGTCTTGTCCCTCGCAAGACAAAAGAGCCGCTAGAAGCGGTGGAAGGTGAGATGCCGGGCACGGTCAGGGCCAAGGTTCGGGCATCGTAGGCACCGGTGCGCACGCTACGGCAGCATGCTGGTAGGCTCGCTCCAAAGGCCCAAAATGTCACTTACCAAAAAGGGAAGAAACCTGTGTTATTGCCATCCCAAAACATACTCGTGGTCCCATGGGCCGAACCGGGCTTTTTGCCGATGCCGGGAACAGCTCAGGGGAGCTATGGGTGCACCCGAACGTCACATCGTCGCGGGAAGAACTCAGGGCCAGCCAAGGAATAAGATGAGCACATCGCCCCCTTGGCTTTCGCGTGCCGCGGTAGAACGAGAGGCCCCACGTCAAAGGACCGGAGGGAAGGGATGAGCATCATGCGGGTCTTATGGCAAGTTCCAAGCCACACCCATGATCCCCTAGCTGGTGAGAGTGCTTTGCATACCCACAGGGAGGACCCACCGACGGCGAGACCATTGACCTCGCTTGTGTTGAAGGCCGCTTGAGCAGCGAAGGAAGCCATGAATAATTATGCGACTATTACGTGTATTTTGGTTCGTCTTGTCTTTCCTTTCTGATAACGGTAAGATAGTTAAGTGTAGTAAGGTAGTTTTTGGTTATCTCTATCGCTCGTCGGCTATCTGTCTTATGTCGTATAGATATTCAACGTTACAGAAGGAGTGTGTTCGGAGGATGAGAAAGTTTTGGATCTTGGGCCTGGCACTGATGTTTCTCTTGACAACCGCAGTAGGAGCCCTGGCTGAGAACCCCGATATGGACATCGTGGATACGGCCATTGCCGCAGAGGATTTCGATACCCTGGTGACGGCTGTTATTGTGGCGGATTTGGTAGAGGCTCTCAAGGGTGATGGTCCGTTTACCGTCTTTGCGCCCACGGATGCGGCCTTTGCCGCGCTTCCCGAAGCCGTTTTAGAGAAACTACTTGATAATCCATCCATGCTGGCCAAAGTTCTTCTGTATCATGTCGTGTCCGGTCAAGTGCTGGCCGCTGACGTGGTCGGCTTGGACGGGACCAGCGTTGCGACCCTGCAAGGACAAGAAGTGGACATCAGCGTGGATGCGGGCACGGTGTTCGTGAACGATGCTGAAGTGATCGCCACTGACATTCTCTGCACCAATGGTGTCATTCACGTCATCGACACGGTCATCATTCCCGAGTGGGATATTGTGGAGACGGCCATCCTCAATGAGGACTTTAACACGTTAGAAGCGGCATTGGGTATTGCCGAACTGGTCGAAGCCCTTCAGGGCGACGGTCCTTTCACCGTCTTTGCGCCCACCGATGCGGCCTTTGATGCCATTCCCGCTGACGTTATGACCAAACTGTTGAGTAATCCTGACCTTTTGGCCAAAGTACTCCTGTATCACGTGGTAGCCGGTGAAGTGATGGCCGCCGATGTGGTCGGCTTGGACGGCACCAGCGTTGCGACACTGCAGGGACAAGAGGTAGCCATTCGTGTGGAAGCTGGCAGCGTCTTCGTGAACGATGCCGAAGTCATCGTAACCGATATCGTCTGCACCAACGGTGTCATCCACGTCATCGATACGGTCATCATCCCCGAGTGGGATATTGTTGAAACGGCCATCCTCAATGCTGACTTCAATACGCTGGTTGCTGCAGTGGTAGCAGCGGACTTGGTCGACGCTCTCAAGGGCGACGGTCCCTTCACCGTGTTTGCCCCCACCGACGCAGCCTTTGCCGCTCTTCCTGCTGGTCTTTTGGATGAGCTGCTCGCCAACCCCGCCGCCTTGGCTGATATCTTGCTCTATCACGTAGTGGCCGGTGAAGTGCTGGCGGCTGATGTGGTCACACTGGACGGTCAGGAAGTGCAAACCCTGTTGGGTGAGACGGTGACCGTCACCGTCACCGATGGCAACGTTTTCATCAACGATGCCCAAGTGATTGTCACTGACGTTGCTTGCCAAAACGGTGTCATCCACGTGCTAAACAGTGTCCTGGTTCCCGCGGTTGACGAAGACGATGACGTCGCTCCCGAGTTGCCCCGGACCGGAGGCTCCTTCGCCGGTAGCGCCCTCATGGGTATGTTCAGCGCTGGGATGGGGATCTATCTCCTGCGCCGCAAGCAGAAGTAACAAGACATAAATCGAAGCAAGGCGCAAGCTGTGAGTTTCACGGCTTGCGCCTTGCTCATGGCTGGCGTTAGCGAGACCATCCCTTCCCCGGGTCCTTGCAGGCGGCCCGGAGCACCTTCCCCGCGCGAAGGGCTTGCCTCATCAAGGGGATGGCAACGATGCGGTGGAGATCAGACAGGAGTGATGCTCCCTCTTGGCATGGCGGCAGCACCATCATCCGGGTCGTGTTTCCCTCAGACGCTGATTCATGCGGTGATCATCGCCGCTGTGCTCCTCACCTGGCCGTGACCTGCGGCGCTTGATAAACCATAGATGACAGTAGGGTCCGGTATGCCGGCCAAGGAGGTGCGGCCGCTTGAGGGACCGGTGCCAAGAAGAGCCTGGATCGCTTCGGGTGCCGGCCCTACCTGTGGGAGCCCAAGATCATGTGCTACCCCTGGCACCTCTTCGTTATGGGTTTGACACCTCGGCTTCGTTGCTATATCCTCTTTGCTCCCAGTAGCCCCGGTAATTGGGATCAGCGGACAGCTCGATTTCTACGACCCAGCGCGCCCACTTGTATCCCAACCGCTCCTCTGCCACCACGATGAACGGGAAACCGAGACGGGCGGGCAAAGTTGCACCGTTGGCCTTGTAGGCCAGGAGAATGTCTTTTTCCCTTATGGTGCTCAAGGGCAATGAGGTGGTGTATCCATCGGAGGCGTGGAAGATTACGGTGACGGCAGATTCCTTGATGGCCGCAGGGGCCAACAGCTCGCGGATGAGTATTCCTTCCCATAAGATGGTCGCGTCCCATCCTTCTACGCAGTGCAGGATGACGAGCTTTTCGTACCGCGTGTTCTCCAAGATTTCATCGTAGGTCACGGTGAAGGGGGATGCGACTTCGCCCCCGATGGCCAGGCGGTAATCCTCCAGCGCGATCTCCTGCACTCCTTGAATGGAGTTTTCCGGCAGAGAATCAGCGGGCGTCAGGTCTGTTCCTTGATATTGGGTGATCGTCTCCGGATCGAGCCGGACCGGACCACTGGGCGCACAAGCAAAGCAGCTCAAAACCGCGGTCACGGTCAGGAGCATTGCGAGAACTTTCCTTATCATTGGCTCATTTCCTCTCGCGTTTCCATTAAGGGTGGGCCTTTCGACCTGCAGGGGTGAACGTAAAACATAAGAGGCAGCTTCGCTGTTCCCAACATGAAACCCTTCCGGGATGTGCTTGGGGGGCGCTATCGGAGCGCGCATCAGCTGGCGTTAAACGGGATAAGAGAGGACCCCACCGGGGCCGGGGATGGTGGTGCCGCTTGAGATGACACCGCATCAAGAGCTGCTCAAAGGGCTCACTCGCTTCGCACATCATGTTTGTCCTCGTGTGATAGCGACATCGTGTGCTGGACGTTTCGATTATCACCGCTTGCATCTGATAGCAAGAAGGTACGATGACTTTGCTGCCTGGTGCCTGCGCACAAGGCCCCATCCGGTGGCAACACCTCCTTGCGGTGTGGGGAACATGCGCGCGTGCGCTTTTGGCCCCGACGGCATCCATCCTGACAGTGGAAGAGCTGTGGTGAAAAAAGGAGTAACCAGGCCTCCTGGGGCCGGGGCGAGAGCCGGTCACAAAGGGCCAAAATGATAGCAAAGGCGGCCGCAGTGAGAGGGAACTTCCTCATGCCAGGTCTCATGCCCACTTCGTGAGCCAAGAGCCGCCAGCGGGATGTGATGGGGCGCCGGCACCGAGTCAACGTGAAAATCCATCTCAAGTCTTTTTGGGGGGCCGATGGCGCCATCATCGCCGCCCATAGGGCTTTCCCTGATTGGTAGCGGCCGGTGGCAGGATGCATTTCTTAGGATACAGAAGTAGAAGGAAGAACAATGACTCGGAGCTTGAGTTCTTGCACGCTGGTAGGCTGGTAATAAGGGATGGAGGAACATACATGTACGATCAGCATGCGTCATCCGGGCACAAGCCTGACCCCCATGGAGATCACAATCATCGTAAACATGAGCATTCGGCGGGAGAAACACCGCCAGCTAGCGGACATAGCGGTCATGACCACCAGGAAGATGGTCATGCCTCGCACGGAGGACATGGCCATCATAGCCCAGAGATGTTCCGGCGTCGCTTTTGGGTCGCTCTGATTCTGACCATTCCGGTGCTGCTTTACAGTCACCACATTCAGTCGTGGTTTCGTTTTTCTCCCCCGCCCTTTGCCGGCTCGGAGCATCTCCCGGCGGTGCTGGGAATCATCATCTTCTTCTACGGCGGTAGCGTCTTTCTGCGCGGGGCCGCCGCAGAACTAGGTAAGAAAGAGCCGGGCATGATGACGTTGATTGCTTTGGCTATCAGTGTCGCTTTTGGTTACAGCTTGGCCGTGACTCTGGGGGTGCCGGGGGAGGCGGTGTACTGGGAGCTCGCGACATTGGTGACCATCATGCTACTAGGACATTGGGTGGAAATGGCAGCCGTTCAGCGGGCCGGCGCTGCTTTGCAGGAGCTGGCTAAACTCCTGCCGGATTTGGCCCAGCGCATCGTCGACGGTGAAGTGGAAGAGGTGCCCGTAGGCTTGCTCGAGGTGGGCGATGTGGTTCTCGTTCGCCCTGGTGGGCAGGTGCCTTCCGATGGTCAGGTCATGGAAGGAGAGTCTGAGGTCGACGAGTCCATGCTAACCGGTGAATCGCGGCCCATTGCCAAAGGCCCAGACGATACTGTCATTGCCGGTACGGTGAACGGGGCCGGCTCTTTACGCGTGCGGGTGGAGAAGACGGGTGCAGCGACTACCTTGGCCGGGATCATGCGCCTGGTGGAACAGGCACAGTCTTCGCGTACACGTACCCAGGCGCTGGCGGATCGAGCAGCCTACTGGCTGGTGTTGGTGGCCATCACCGCCGCCACCGTCACGGCGCTGGCCTGGAGTGCGGCGGGTGCAGAGTCTACCTTCATCCTCGAGCGCGTGGTCACCGTGCTGATCATTGCCTGTCCCCATGCTCTGGGGCTGGCCATTCCTTTGGTCATCGCCATCGCGACCTCACTATCAGCCCAGAACGGACTGTTGGTAAGGGATCGCCTGGCCTTGGAAGCGGCACGCAATATCAATTGTGTCGTGTTTGACAAGACCGGTACACTGACCCGTGGAGAACAAGCCCTCAAGGAGGTCTTCGCAGTGGAGCCGTTTAGCGAGGAGCAGGTGCTCTCCTATGCGGCTGCGGCCGAAGCTGATTCGGAGCACATGATTGCCCGGGGGTTGCTCCAGGCAGTAAAGGAAAGGGGTTTGAATCCTCCCTCAGCATCGGACTTTCTTGCCCTGGCCGGACGAGGTGTTCATGCCCGCGTTGAAGAGAAAGATGTGTATGTGGGGGGCCCCCATATTCTGGACTATCTGGAAAGGGAAGCGAGACAAACGCTGCGAGAAGAAGTGGAGCGAGCCGAACAGGCGGGGCAGAGTGCTCTTTATGTGATCGTTGACGATGAGGTGATTGGTCTTTTCATCATGACGGATGTGGTGCGGGCCGAATCATATGAGGCTGTGCAAGCATTGCAAGGTCAGGGCATCGAGGTGATGATGCTCACCGGTGACAGTGCGGGGGTCGCTGCCTCGGTAGCCGAGGAACTGGGCATACGCCAGTACTTCGCCGGGGTTTTGCCCGACGAGAAGGCCGACTATGTCGCCAGGCTACAGGATCAGGGCTACCGCGTGGCCATGGTAGGTGACGGGGTCAACGATGCCCCGGCCCTGGCTCGTGCCGATGTGGGAGTGGCCATTGGCGCCGGCACTGACATTGCCGTGGAGTCGGCCGGCATTATCTTGGTGCGCAACGATCCGCGTGATATCGCGCGACTGGTGCAGCTGTCCCACGCTACCTATCGTAAGATGGTGCAGAATCTGGTTTGGGCCGTCGGTTATAATATTGTAGCCATTCCCTTAGCCGCTGGCATCCTGGCGCCGGTGGGTTTCATCCTGCCGATGGCGGTGGGAGCTGTTGTCATGTCGGCGAGCACTATCATCGTAGCCCTCAACGCACAGTTACTACGGAAGCTGGACCTGCAAACGCTACCCGCAAAGTGATGGCGGTTGGGGTTTGTCGGGGAAGCTCGGATGGGAGGGAGGCAGCCGGCTCTCCTGAGCTCCGGGATGATATCGGCTACGATGAGAGGGTTGCATGGTTTTCGGTTTCTGCGTGAACTCCTCTCCCTTCTAGAACTTGATCCGGGATGAGAAGAGGATACGAACCCGGGGGGAATACATCATTTGCCTGCGTTGCTATCGCGTCTGCCCGGAATCGGCCACCACCGACAGAAAGACGAATCACAAATCCGATTGAGGTGTTCCCTACCGGGGTCCTGCGGGTGCTCGGCCCAGGTGAGGAAGCCGGCTGATGACAAGGGTTTGAACGCATGGTTTGACACGAAGTGATCAGTGGATTGCTACTTTGATGAGAAACAACGTGACTTGTATGCTCGCCGCGGAGAAGATGACCTATACCCGCTTGGAGCTCTCTTGTGCCATCACTTCTGCACGGCGCGGCAGACAGGTTCGGTTTGCCCGTGTTCTGGGTCTATG
>SLSY01000090.1 GCA_007130145.1 Bacillota bacterium | reverse complement strand
TTCCCTTCCGCTAGTCCAAATCCTGCTCAATCGGGATAGGGGGGGGTGGTTAACCGCCGCCCTCCCTCACCACCCGATCTGCAGGTCCCCAGCGGGCGGTTCAAAGAGTAGCAGCAAAGTTAAAAAGAAGATGCCTTGACTCTGTTTATATGTCCCTCGCCGTAACCAACGCAGCGCTCCGCCTCTATCTGGGGGTTGCACCTCTGCCTCAAGATAGTAGTCCCATCTTGGGTTGTCTGCCTTCCATTGATCCACGAAGCATCTTGAGCTGCTGTTCACCGGCCCACTCGGGCCTCTGCTGACCTCTGCCGGTTCAGCTATACACTTGTGTATAGGTTGTCGTGGCGCGAACTCCATCCTGCAAAGCGACCTACCTGCTACCTCAGGTTCGGGTCGTGTCGGACTTCGTTTGGCCTAGCAAACTCGTCCGCCTACGACAGCCTCCTATGTGGTTCTTGTTCATCGGGTCGAGATCTGGCCTTAGCCTTCCTTCAGATCTCACCTCATCATGGATGCCGCTTGCCTTCGACTAATGGTTCCCACTACCAAGCCCATAGCGGACTCGCACCGCCAAGCTATCGCTCCTGCCGGGCACACCACGGCAAAAGCCCCGGTTAGCTTGAACCGGGGCTTGGTGACAACCACAACCTATACCAGACGAGCCACATGGGCTGCCTGAGGTCCCCTTGCTCCCTCCACCACGTCAAACCGCACGACATCACCTTCCTGCAAGGTCTTAAATCCTTCGCCTGCAATCGCTGAATAATGAACAAATACATCGGAACCATCCTCGCGCTCGATGAATCCGTATCCTTTTTCGGCATTGAACCATTTGATCCGGCCTTCCATCTACTCATGCCCTCCCTATTCAAACTGGCTCAGTTAGTGTGCCCATCTGCATCCCAACTACTCTTCGACACCATGTCGGTGACAAGAGCCCTAATTTCCAGCTATTGTATATTCCTTGACACTTAATGGGTGTAAAGCTGTGGACATTGTGAATAACTCTGTTGATAACCTGCTCTTAGAGGCTTTTCATTTGGGGAGAAATCTGTGGATTGTCGAATAAGGAAGCAATTTCATCGCAGGTTGTCGCCAAAAGACGAAGAGTGAAGACAAAGTGACAACATGGCGAGGGATGTAGCGGTGGTGAAGTAGCAACAAGGCCGGGAAACTACCTGCTCCATCCGGAGTTGGAGCGGATGAAGCACTAACCGCGCCAATCGATACAGTGGCCCGCGTCACGGGGCACCTGGTAGTTCTGGGCCGTTCGCACCTGAGAGATATGATGCTTGACGCTGTGGAGTTCTCCTCTGATTCGCTCCGCCAGGGCCTGGTCCAGGGCTAGAATGCGCTGCATGCACTTTGCTGCTTCGCCCGGATCGAGCATATTTCCCTGCTCCGCTTCAAGTGCGACGAGCACGTCCCGCCGCCGGACCAGCCACCTCTCTAGCGCGTCCGTCTGTAGCGGCATCTCCAACTGCTTTTCTGCCGTCGCCAACAGTTGGTACAAGACATCCAGCATTACGGTGTCGCTCCCGAATGCATCATCTGCATCCAAGCTTCGGTCAACCCTTCCAAAATGTCCAAGGCCTCCTGGGCCGGCGGCGCTTCTTTGCGTATGTTGGCAATGACCAGACGGTCATGGACGTACTCGTACAGCGCCGCTAGTTTCTCTGACATGTCCCCCGCCTGGGGATTGAGTGATGTCCTCAACTCGATGATGATGTCCTGCGCTCTGGTCAGACCGTTGCTGACCTCTTGTACCCGGCCGCTTTCCAGGGCCAGAAGGGCGCTTCTCACATCTTTGAGAGCTCCCCGGTAGAGCATCAGAACCAGCGTCTCAGGACTGGCACTGGTCACTTGGGTGGAACGATAGGTGGCCAGTGCTTGATTCATGGCGGTTTCCATCGATGCTACCCCCCTCATCATTTCTGGCGCGGCGTATTCTGTTCAATCCATTGCATCATCCATTGGGACTGTGTGTGCATGATGTGAAGTGCTTCTTCCATGGCCACGAACTGGCGAATCAAACGCCTCTCCCTCTGCTCTAACCGCATGGTCAATCTCTCCATACTGTTGTCAATATCGTGCATGATGCGATCGATCTCGTTCTTTTGACTGGTGATGACCCCGCGCGGACGGGAAATGAGCATTTCAATGCGCTCTTGCATGCGCACTCCCACCCCCGCCACCTGGTCTTCCGGGTCGAAAAAAAGACTCATTACGCCTTCGGCATCCTGAACGAGAGCCGAGTGCAGCTGGCTTTCATCCACCCTTAACTGTGAACTGGCGGCACCGGCGCTGATGCCGATGTCATCCAGGCTGGAGAAACTACCGTCTCCTCCCGCCACCGGCGCCATCAAGAGGGAACGCATACCTTGCTCGATGCGGAGCAAAGTGGAGTCTGCCCGCATGGAGCCACTTTCGCCGCCTTCGGTTTCCACCTTATGCATGAAGGAGTTGTAGGCATCAACCCATGCTCGGATGGCCGCCATGGCCGGCCCGGGATCCTCGTTGATGGTAATGGTGGTCTGGCCCTCCCCGCGCACGGTGAGTGAAATCCCCGGCAGCAAGTCGGTCACCTCATTGGATGAGCGCGTGATGCTAAGACCGTCCCAGGTAAAATGCCCGTCCTGGGCCGCCCTCAGCTCGTTGGCCACTTCATCGCTTTCATTGAGTAAGCCCACGTCCTGTAAGAAGGTATCCTCAGGGGCATTCTCCAATACCATCAGGTTGTCCAAACCCGTCTTCTCGGCGGTGAGGACGAGGTTCCCATCGATGATGGTAGCCTGCACCGCAGCATCGACCGCGTTGATCTTAGCGGCTATATCGTGCAGGTTGTCGGTATCTTGAACCACAACTTCCTGGTTATTGATGAAGAACGTGCCCGACCATCCTCCGGGGGCATCGGGGTCGTCAAAGCGCTCGGAGGCTATCATGTGACTTTGAGCTACCGCCAGCACCTGCAACTCATACTGTCCTGAGCTGGCATGAGAGTCGACCCTGACCGTGGCCACCTGCTCGTTGCTAACCCGCGTTTCCTTGGCCGCAAAGACATTCACTTGTGATAGCACCGAAAGGCGGTTGGCCACGGTGGATAAGCTGACCTTGAACCCTGTCCACATCGTCT
>SLSY01000041.1 GCA_007130145.1 Bacillota bacterium | reverse complement strand
TTCTGGCTGCGGTACTCGTCCGGCATCTCACCGATTCGCCACCCCGAAGATGTGGTCTCGGCATAATAGTAGCGGCTGCCCTGATCATCATAGTAGGTACCGGAAAAGTCCTCTCCCTTTACCCCCACCGCCAAATGACCCGGCTCGCCAGCGAGCACAATGAACACCACATCGATTCCCATGGCCGACAAAAGAGAAGCGTACAGAATGCTTTTGTCCTTGCAGTCGCCCACCTGCTCGACCAAGGTTTCCACCGGATAGCGGGCATACTGAGCCACACCTTTGGACATATCATCGGCAACGTATTCCATGGCCTGGATCAGAGCCAAGGTGAATTCTACCTGCTGTCGTAGGGACCATCCTTCCCGAGCGGCGGCTGCCGACAAGCCTTCAGCCATACGCTCCACTAATTCTCCCTGCAGTGGATCGGTGGCATAAACCGCAAACATCCCATCGTGGATATAGGGCAGTCTTTCCTTGGCGGCGTAGTGCTCATACAGAGCGCTGGGGATAGCAAGCGAGAACGTCCATTCCTGCCCCGCATAATCCCACACAAACTCCTGTTCTAATCGTTCGGTCTCAGCAGAGTAGAAGGCGGAGTGTTCCAGACCTTCCTCTTTCATCGCTGTCTGTGATGAGGATGCCGCCTCTTGTTGCTCTGATCTGGTGGGTAGGGTTGTGATCTCCTCGCGCGGAACCGTTGTGGCCTGTTCAGGCCTATCTTCAACCGGGCCGGGGCTCCCATCGACAACATGGGTGAGGGAATCGACCAATGCCTGCAGCGTGTCGGGTTGTTGCATGATGAAGACGAGAACAGCGATGAACGTCAGAATGACAACGAACCGCCCCACCCACTTCATCACGCATCCTCCTCAAATGGAACCTTTTCTTCCCGCCCGCACCGTGAAGCGCACCAGCGGTAACCTTACCAACTGTTATCTGCGCCAATGCCCGGTGATGAACACCGTCTGCGTGATTGTAGACTACCGCACAATAAACGAATCTCCTGCCTACCTCATCGGCCCCATGTGTTGACAGACAGAAGCGGCGGGGGGAATTAACGCAGGGGGGCGGGCCAAGAAAGGTGATGGCCATAATTGGAACGCAGCAGCGTAGATAAGGTTTTTGTAAACACAATCATTCGCGAATGAAGAGGTCATCCGTTTGCGCTCGTAAAGCCGGATATCGTTGCCCGCGACTCCTGGGTGGATGAGGACCGCCCGGTCCGGTGGACCCAGAAGAGGTGATCGCCGGGGTGGTTCACCATCATGGGGTAGCGGGAAGAGACCCGAGCACGGCTGACCTAAATCGCCATGCGATAGAGGTCAAGAAGTATGCGAGAATCGGCTACCATTACGTCATACTGGAACTGTGGGCGCCCATTGCTGGGGTCAATAACGACTACACCGTGGGAATCTGTATCAACGGAAACCTGGAGGAAGAAGACATCACAGAGGGCCAATACGAGGCCCTTGTTTTGTTATGTCTGTGGCTGCAAGAGGAGTTTCAGGGTATGGGGGTATGGTACCCCCATTGCGAATTGGAGGCCGCGCTGTGCCCTGGTGCAAACTTCCCCTGGGAACGATTCATACGAGATTTAGGAAGGTGTCCTCCAATATGCTAGAAGCGTTTGTCACATTAATTCTCCTAGCTTTGCTCGTGGAGGCCCTGGTGAGTGGATTAAGAAGGTGTTTGGTGGTTGGCTGGCTTCGATTCTAGGCGAGACCTGGTGCAAGCTGGTCAAGCAGCTCACAGCGGTGACAGTAGGTATTCTCCTAGCCTTTGGGGCGGGCAGAACATCTTTGACTTGCTGGGCATTGACTTCCTCAGCCCAGTGATGAGGTATATTCTTACCGGGCTCTTTATCGCGCGGGGGAGGAATTACATCCAAATTTCAGAAAGCAATTGCACAAGAAGCATGAGACTAGCATATCTTAGAATTGAATCGCCCAATAGAAAGGCCCGGGATCTAGCACTTATAGTGTTATTTCATTCTGATCTCTCTGGGATTTGTATTTTCGGGAACATGAATATAACCAACATCTTTCGTGTCGAAGATGAAGAGTGCTTCAGAACCGTCAGCTTTGAGAACGTATATGGCTACTTGACCATCTTCAGTGAAAAGAACAGGCAGTTTATCTCCTATTGCGAATAACTCCCTGTTGCTCAATAGTTGAAGAATACCCCAATCAACATCAGCCTCGTCGTCATAGAATCTCCCACTGCCCTCCTGAAGTAGGCGCAATAGGTCATACTTGTCCCATGACTCCAACTCTGCGAACGCCCGTATAGCTCCGTCTACATGGCTCTGACGCACAGTCATTGCTTCCGTTGTGTCATCCCCGCTTCTGGGACTGGGTTCAATGTACACGCTATCGAAAAGGCGTCGCCATATTGTTAAGGGGATGTCGTTTATGTCATAGTCACGTGCCCAATGCTGGGTGACCGTACTATGTGTGCCGTGAACTAGAAGGTCACAGTAGGTATAAGATCGAGTGGTAGCTATAGCACGGTACCACGGGAAAATGTTATGAATGTCTTCACCGCTCTCGATCACCGTAAAGCCTGGCTCCAAAGCCCAGTCGTGGATGTAATCCCACCTAATGCCAACCTCTTCAACAAATCTATCTATTGTTGTTCTGCCGGAATGCGTTATAGTCCAGGTTTGGTTCCAAGGATCGTGATTAACAGATACCTTGGCATAGGTCTCGGGATCAACAAAATCGAAAGGGGTCCAACGCAATCCGTTAGCCAAGACGCTGGTCGCTAGGATGCTTACCATGAGCAATGCTAGAAATACCTTCTTGGTCATAGCAAACTCCTTTTAAGAATCGATCACCTGTGTTCCAACTCATGCGCTCTTGAGACCGTACATGCCTCTTTCCGTTGAAGTATTAAGGAGTATGCAACAATATTGGAACTTCCTTCCTATAAGGATACATTTTCCAAGAGAGGGTCCACCCGACTAAAGAAGAAGATAGACATCAAGGTGTGTATCCTACGAAGGAGGAGAGAATTCGCTGACTAGGTGGCGAGCTACAGTTGTGTAGAAGGAAAGGAGTTTCAATGAGCAAGAAAACATATCTTGTCTTAGGACTCATTGGCCTATTTACGGTCGGCTTTATGGTGACCCGAATCAT
>SLSY01000173.1 GCA_007130145.1 Bacillota bacterium | reverse complement strand
ACATCCACATGACAATTGGGTTTCATTTCACAGACCAATAGCGCCTCTTCCCACCAGCGGTTGCCACAATGAGCCATGATAATGGAGAGATCGGGAAAATCGGCTGCGACATCATCCACATAGACAGGACGCCCAAAGCGAGACTTAAGGGGTGCGGGCTGCCCTCCCGTATGAATGAGCATGGGTAATTGGTAATCCCGGCACTGCTCATAGAGGGGATAGGCCACGTGATCATAGGGATACCACCCCGAAGCCGGATGCAGCTTCAGACCCCGAAGGCCCCAGCTTTCCACCGCCCGCCGAAAGAGAGCCAGTGCGTCCACCCGGCGTGGATCTATAGTGAAAAACCCCATGAGACGATCCGGGAAGCGCTGCACGGCTTGGGCTACCAGCTGGTTTTGCGTGGCAATCGGAACCCCGGCTTCGCCCGTGAGCAAACCGTAGTCAAGAGCAAATACCGCGCTACAGTCTACCCCGGCTGCATCCATCTGTGTCACCAGCTTCTCCCCCGTTGTATCAAAGAAGGCTTCTTTCATACCATGAACCGCAGTGGCCAGATGGGGAACGTCTCCCTGTTCATCCCGGTCCCGTGCCATGAAGATGCGGGCTACATTACAGAGAAAATCCTCATGCAGCCAGCCCTCTCCCACCAGGTGGGCATGGGCATCAATGTTCATTACGCCGTGACCTCCTTGATTATCATTAGCAAATGCCTGCTGAGAACATACCCAAAAGCAAGCGAGAGGGAAAGAGCCAGCGGACGGGCAAGGACCACGACCAAACAACAAGAAGCGGGGCGTGCGGCGAAGTCGTCCCTCGCTTCCCCACCTTGCGACAGAGAAGACCAGCCTTGACTTGGCCATTTTACTCACTCACTGAGGACAGGAGCCTGCATGTGAGAACAGTCTCTCTCTTTTCGCAGTGCTCTCAGCCGGTTCCAGAGATAGATGAAGCGTCTCTTCGCGGCTTCGAGGCGGTAGATGCTATGATCGATGAGTTCCGGCTCCTCGGCATAATTGAAATATACATGGGCTGCTTGATACTCACGCCAGGCCGCTTTGGTCTCCTGGGTAAGCCGGGTCAGTTCATCCACCGGCGCCCTTTTGCGCTGGCACCAGACTGACCACTGCCGTCTGGTGAGTCGCACCAGTCGCCATGTCCTCATCCTGGATAACACCGCAGCACCTCCCGTTTAGCCCAACGGGCTTCAACGGAAGTTTATCCACTAGAGCCCCATAATATACCAAAGAGCAATCAGATTTCGTGCCGCCCCTGTAGCGCCCGGGCGATGGTATCATCGGCAGCATAATCCAGCTCACTGCCCATAGGAAGGCCATGAGCCAAGCGAGTCACGGCCACGCCCAAAGGTTTGAGCAAACGGGCCAAATACATGGCCGTGGCCTCCCCTTCGACATCAGCGTTGGTAGCCACGATCACTTCTTTCACTCCACCCGCCTTGATTCGTCCGAGCAATTCTTTGACTCTCAGTGTTTCCAGACCCACACCATCCATGGGTGACCAGGCGCCATGGAGTACATGATAAAGCCCACGGTACTCGCTGCTTCTTTCTAAGGCTACCACGTCCTTGGGTTCTTCCACCACGCAGATGATATCCTGATCTCGCTCTGAACTGACGCAAAGCCGGCAGGGATCGTCTTCGGTCAAGTTCTGACAGATGCTGCAGTGACGAATGCGGTCCTTGGCAGCCAGCAAAGCCTGGGCAAACTGCTGGATACTCTCAGTTTCTTGCTTGAGCAAGTGAAATGCCAACCGCTGCGCGGTCTTGGGTCCTACCCCGGGCAGCTTGGTGAGTTCTTCCATCAGCCGCAAAACCGGCCCCGGATACATCACGTTTGACCTTACCTCCAGCTACTCTATATCAGTCCCGGCGGTAGGCCCAGACCCTGAGTAAGTTTGCCCATTTCCTCTTGCATCATTTCTTCAGCCTGGCGCAGACCCTCATTGACGGCCACGATGATGAGATCCTGCAGCAGTTCCACATCATCGAGCGCAGACTCATCGATGACGATATCCTGCACCTCACGGGCTCCGCTCACCTTAACCTTAATCGCTCCTCCTCCAGCCGTCGCTTCCACGGTGCGAGAGGCGATCTCTTCCTGCAATTTGGCCATCTCAGCCTGGACCTTCTGTGCTTGCTTCATCATTTTTTGAAAATCCATGCCACCAAAGCCTTTGCCCATCTTAACACACACCTTTCTCTACGAATCCCCGTTCACGATCTCCCCGTCAAATAATTCAAGCGCCAGCTTCACCAAAGGATCCGATTCTGGATCAACCGCCTCCGGCTTAGCATCGCTGCTAACGGCCACGGCGCCATCGCCAGCACTGTCCGTGTCGCCCTGGAAACAGGAGCGAAATCTGGTGGGTCTGCCAAAAACCTCCGCAAGCATATCCTCCAAGATTTGAGCACATTCTGGATCTGTTTCGATCTTTCCCTTATGTATAGCGTATTGCTCCGGATAGGCGATGACAAGAACACCCTCTGCTTCATTCCACACGGGTTCGGCCGGCTGCAGCCAGGCAGCGATGGGAGCTTTCTTGGCCTTTCGCAGCTTATCTAGGAGGCTCTGCCACTGATCAGAGCAATCGGTAGACGTGTTATCAGCGATCCGCTCAGGTTCAGGTTCCGGGCCGGCAGTTTCAAGATCTTCTGGTCGTTGGCCTTCCGGTGACACCGGGGCCGCTGGGGCCTCAGCAGCGGTCGGCTTGGCTGGCTGTCGTCCTGTTTCACGCAGAGCCTCTAAGGTCTTATCGACCGGGCCAACTCTATCCTGCGGCAAAGACTTAATGAGGGTCATCTCCATGAGCAACCGTCCATGCCCGGTTCGCCGGATCTCACTTTCTGTATCAACCATGGCCTTAATCAAGTCCAAAAGATAGTCGGTGGAGAAGAAGCCAGTGGTCTTCGCCAGACGTTCCTGGCGCTGGGGATCGGAGCGATGACTGCTCGCATCCCCCATTTTGACCAGCAAGAGATCGCGACAGTAATCACACATATCAACGGCCAGTAGGCGCATATCTTTGCCTCTGAGCACCAACTCCTCCACCATACCCATCAATCCCACCACATCGTGACGCGCCAGACAGTGGCAAATATCATCATACACATCCTCGCCAGCTTT
>SLSY01000158.1 GCA_007130145.1 Bacillota bacterium | reverse complement strand
ACCTTCAGCACGAAGAAGGTGTCAAGAAAGAGCATCTTGTCGGCATCATCAGCGATGGCGGCGGCGATTTCCTGCGGAGTGAGGCCGTTCCAGCCCTCCGCTGCACCGGTCAGGCCGCTAGTCACCACATCACTGCTGAAATAAACCTCCAGTGTCTTGCCTTCGTCCAGACGATCCAAATAAGTGCTGATCTCAGGCTCCTCCATCATGAAAAACGCGATGAATTCATCAGCACCGTCAATCGCAAAGTCACCATCCTCATCATAGTAGCCTGTTTTTACAGCAGTAAACCAGTAGTCGCCATCGACCAGACCGTCTTTTACGGCACGACCGTCTATGTCGGTCTCCACCGGGGCACCCACTGCTATGGTACGCCCTGCATCACGGTAGACTTGGATCGCGACGCCCTCAAGCCCTCCAGGCGAGATCATATTGCCCTCGTCAAGCAACCCGAAAAATATTTGCTCTGGCTCTTCCGTAACATCAAATGTAACCGAATAGGTAGGCGGAGGCGGAGGCGGAGGCGGTGGTGGCGGAGCAACGGTTTCCTTCGCCAAAATCACGCGCTCCTCAACCTCTAGCGCGGCTATGAGACCGCGGTCAAGAATGGTCACGGTCTCGGCGCGCGTAATGGGGGAGGTTGGCCGGAAGGTACCGTCAGGGTAACCTAGGACGACACCGGCCGCTGCCATATTACTCACCGCATCTTCAGCCCAAGAAGCGATGTCTGCCTGGTCAACGAAAGGTTCAGCTTCTTCTATGGCGCCGAAGCCGAGCGTGAGTTCCTCATCTACAGGTATGTATCCTGCCAGACTCACCACGTAGTCGTAGTCACCTGCGACTAGTTGAGAGAATAACGCCTCTCCTTGCACATCCGTCTGATCAGTCCAGTCATTGAGGTCCACTGCAGCCCCTGCAAGGGGTTCTTCGTCAACATCTGACACCAAGAAACGGGCATCAAATATGCCTCTGTCAACCAGAAGTCGATCCAGTATGACTGCTGCTTCCTGGCGGGTAATAGCATGATCGGGGCCAAAGGTCCCATCAAGGTAGCCGGTAATGAGACCGGCTTGTGTGGCCGCCGCTACATCGTCATAGTACCAAGCACCCTCTTCCACGTCCAAAAAGCCCGGATCCTCATCACTGGGGGGGACTTCATAGGCGCGATTCATGAAGGTGACGAATTCTGCGCGCGTCACCTTTCCATCAGGCTGGAAACTACCATCAGGATAACCGGTAGCCCAACCCTGGCTCACCCAATTTTGGATGCGCTCCTGAGCCCAGTGGCCTTCAATGTCCCCCATTCCCGCGCTAACCTTTAGCGCCAGCAGGGCACTGCTAACGCCAAACACCATTGTTATCACGAGTGTAAGGGCGAGAATTTTGCTTGTCGATCGCAGCCTCTTCTTACCAAGCTCATGTATCAGTGTTCTTCAACCTCCTTGTTGTGATGTTGATGATTTATACCGACTTCAATGTGTCTTGTCTTTGTTTTACACGGCCATCGTCTTGTGGTCGTAGTTACCGCTGTTTATCCAGAGGTTGAGCATGGCATGTTGGATCGGAGCCTATTGATTTGCAAACCTACAGTCTGATGCTCACTCAAGTCGTTTCCATACCCACCTCACCTACCGGTATACATCTCTCGATCGGCCGCTGGCTGGACCTAACCAGCGCTCGTGGACAAACCATCCGAGTTCTTACGGGGAACACCGCGGTAGCACCGTGGCTTGGCGTGCAGGGTTCGTAACGAGCGCCTGCTACTGATGTGAGAGGCCGCAGCGTTCTCGTATTGCCTGTGGCAACCCTCCCTCTCTTTTGGTATTGTTCCGCTCCAGTCGAGATCAAGGGGTCCATGAGTGAAAGAACGTGTCACGATCTAATCGTGAAATACCAACCAAATAGGAATAGGCATGAAACACCCTGCCATAGTATTCGATGGACATCATGCTAAACCCTTTCATACTCACCGGTTCTCTGGATGCACTCAACGTTTCTGTCAGGTGGGCAGTGCTGGCACAACCCAGATAGAGGTCCGGTTTTGGCGAGGGTGGCGACTGTGCGCTGGCACACCCACTCGCTCCGGCGATAGCAGCGCAAAAGCCACGGCGATAGCTCTAGCCCCACGCTGTCATTCTTGGGGACCGACAGAAGTACGATCATGGGTAAAGTCCAGGGTGTTCGGGCGGGCGTTTCAGATCGAGGTATGATCTCGAAGGGATAGAGCCTCTGGTCCGGAGTCTCTCGCACCCAGTCCAAATCGGGCCACGGTTTCGTCGCACGGGTACTTCACACCCAGGTTGCTTTTGTCGGGCGCGGGGCGAGCCCCGGCCACAAGGTGAGGAGGCAGGCGTCAGGGTGTTCTTGCGGTGGCCGTCATGGGGTTTGCCGCTTGATCGAAACGGACGCAAAACATGCAGTCTGGCGTTGAACTGAGGCCATAGCGGGGAAGTCTTGGTGGGGTAGGCTCGTGCTCAGAGGAGGGCAGGTGACGGTGCGACCGGTAGTGTGTTCGCGATCACACGCTCTATTTCAAGGAGCTTTCCGTTTCGGCGTCCCCTTGGTTTGCGATCTCCTCCAAGGTTCGGCCGCTCAGGACGGAGCGCGGCTCTGTTTCTACCGGGTTTCTTTCGGCATCGGCCTCGCCGTCCTTCATCTTCACCAGTAGCCATTGTTTGCCCTTGCCTTGCCCGGTCCGGATCAAGGCATAACCGCCGCGCAGTTTCTGTCCGTGCAGTCGAAAGGTTAGCTGTCCTTTCTCGATGCCCTGGGCCACCGTGATCCGTTCCCCGTTTTCTTCCGTTGTGTTTTCATAGCTGCCCTGGTCCCACACCAACACGGTTCCTGCTCCATAATGTCCTGCCGGTATGACCCCTTCGAAATTGGCATAGGCCATCGGATGGTCTTCTGTGGCAATAGCCAGGCGCTTGGTGCTCGGATCGGTGGAAGGCCCCTTGGGGACGGCCCACGACTTCAACACCCCGTCCGCCGCCAGACGAAAGTCGTAGTGGAGGTTGGTGGCAGCGTGCTTTTGCATCACGAATAAGGGATCCTGCTCTTGGTCGCTTGTGGGTAGATCGGCAGGCTCAGGAGTTTTGTCCATGTCCCGTTTCGCGAAGTATCGCGCCAGTTTCTCTTTGCCAGTTT
>SLSY01000176.1 GCA_007130145.1 Bacillota bacterium | reverse complement strand
GAGAAGGGTGGGGGACTCCGCTTTCGTGTTGGTGTACCCGGTATGGGCGGATGCCAGGGTGCAAGTTCTGCCGTGGCCACGTGGGTTTAGGCTCATTTTGCGACGCTTAAAACGACTCAGGTTGCGGGCCATTGAGGTAGGACATCCGCATCCACATTCAGGAATCTCAAGACGCTTCCCTGTATCGTATCCTCAGACGGGGGCATGTGCGTCCGAACCGAAGACTGTCAAGCCCATGGCCTTGACAGATCCCGCGGGTCTGTGGCATACTGCTCATGTAAGGCCAAGTTCTGGGAGGAGAGATAAACACACATATGGAACCCAAGGCCTTTGAGGAGAAGCTGCGGAGCAAACTGGAAGAACTGAAACACGAGCTGGTCAGGCTGCGTGGTGTGGCGGAGCAGAAGAAACAGCAGGAGGATGAGCTGAACGTGGAGATGGGGATCACGAACCACGAGATCGTGGAATCCCTGGAGCGAAGCCTAGAGGAAGCCGAGGGCAAGGTTGATCGCCTGAGGGGTGTCACAGTGGAAGCATGGTAGGAACGAGGCGACGAGATTCGGAGCCGGATCGAAGACGGAGTCGATGAGCTGACAGGCCGCTTCGAGGCGCTCACCGAGTCGTTGAAAGAGCAGTAACCAGGCGAAATCCAAACCCGGGAGCAGAAAACGCGATGCGGTCACGATGACTTGAAGTGAGCGGCACCGAGTTGTTGCCCGGGGCTAAAACCCGCCGTCGCCTCGCCATCTCGAGGAGGGTCGGCGAGGATTGGTCCCACCAAGCCTTCTTGGACCTCCCAAGTAACCCTCTCCAGGGATCTTCCGTGCTAGTTGCTGCGGCCTGGACTCATGGCCAGTGGCCTCCAGGATCACTGTTCCAGTCGCTGAATCTGTGAATCGTGCAAGAACCGATTCCTGCGCATAGTGATGCCAGGCATTGACACCGATCCCAGATGTGCGTGGTCAGTGTGTACATCAGTCATGTGCTACGTAGTCAATCTGGCGGCGTGGTGTATCTGTGGCGCGTTGTGGCAGTAGGAACCGGTGGTCGAGGCAATCCGCAACACTCAGGTCATGGCAACAGAAGCGGGTGCGTTTGATGGGCACAAATGCGGGTAGCCTGATCGCCACCAACGATCCACCCCTCATCATGTTGCCCGCAACCTACAGGTCAGGTCCCAAAGAGTACATGTCGTGTTCACGGCCACTAACTGAGCCAGCATTGGTCCAGTATACTTATGAATGGACTGAACTCTCCGTCTGACAAACCATTTGTCGAACCCACCGGAATGTCTGCTAACCAGTGGCATCGTAGTCATGAATGCGACTCTTCTCCGGATCATCAGAAAGATACTGGTTATGGACCTGGCTGTTCCATTCCTCCCCAGACCAGGACTCCTGCTGAAGCGAATCGGCAGCGACCGGATGCGTAACTTCAGAAGAGGTGCGGCGTCACATAACCCGTCGATGACTATGATGGAGCACAAAAGCGACGAATCGACCGTGAGACCATTCGCCGTGGGCCCCGTGCCCCGAGATCTCATCGCCCTGATCATCGTCAGCATTCATGGCTGCCTGTCTGGACAGTGACCCATAGCCCCCGGAGTATCCGCTCTCCTTCACGACTTAGCCCGCTTCGTCCATACCGTTGGGAGAGCCGGGGAACAGCTGGAGATTGGACAGTAGATCTTTCGAATTTCTGGGACACGACGCGGTGCTACGCCTGCACTCAATGATGGGGACACACCCGAACAGCCCAATGTCCACGCCATTCTGGCAGAGGGTGCAGATTCCTATGACCTGAGTCTGATCAGCGCCTACGAACTGAGTTCCGTGTTAGTAGAGATGATGGACTGGACCGGCGACGGCAGGGAATGACCGTCACGGGAGAGGGGAACCGACTCAGTGCAGATGATCATGGTGGCACCAAAGCCCGGGAGAGGCTGGAACATTGCTCCGACCATGGGCAGCGCCTACCCGGTGGACCTCACCGGGGGACGGGCGGGACGAACTGGTACCGTATCGACGAGCAGCCTGCCCCCCTACATGTGGATCTACGCGCTACGCGTGGAAGGGCGATCGCTTCCCGAGGGCGGATGTGCCGAAAGGCCTGGGGCTGGACTACGCGCTGGTCATCTGCGAGGATGATGAGGTAGTGATCGAATCGGGAAGACCGAATGATCCCCCGTCTTTCCGATTCGAGGAGGGCCGTCTATTCGATGTGACGTCCCCTGTACCGAGATCGGTGAGCCCCTGAACGTCAGCGATGTTCCCCACTGCAGCGCGTTGAGCAGGGCAGGAGCTACTTGGTGGTCTACGGGTCAGGAAGCAGGCTTCTGGGGCAGGTGGCAAACTGAGTTGGGTACTATTAGATAAAGCCATTGGAGGTTTATCGGTATGAAAAGACTACTTAGGGACTACGTTCTCTGGACATATGGAATATTCATTCTTTTCATTCTTCTGATCGGTATAATCATGCTTGTGCTAGAATCCCCAGCATTAGCTGAAGCCCTGAAAATCGTATCCGCATGGACTGCTACTTTTGTTTTTGCAGCCATGTTCCATAGGATTTATCCAAAGGACCATCTGATCAGCTACGTTAAGAGGCAGTTCAGTGAAAGGATCAATATATCAACGGTGGCCTGGGTCCTTCTACTTCAGATTTCTATGTTTTTAGGCATTCTTCTGGTATCAAGCGCTCTACGGGGCCTACCAGTTAGAGCATTGGTCACGACTTCATGGGTCACACTGCTTGTACTGTTTGGCAGTAACTTGATTCGGGGACCCCTTGGGGAGCAGATCGGTTGGAGGGCATTTGTGCTTGTTGAACTGCAGAAGATTTACAGCCCTATAAAAGCTGCAGTTATAGTTGGAGTTGTTTGGGGTTTCTGGCATGCACCGCTGTGGTTTTTGTCAGGATATGCCGGCATGCAATTGGTTCAATACATCGGAATCTTTCTACTGTATATCATTTCTACATCGATTATAATGACAGCTTTCTACAACCTGAATACCAACCTCTTGATCCCGATTATTATTCACCAGCTTGCAAATTACCTGGTTGCCATTCAAATCGGAGACGTATTGAGTATCATAACAGTAACTTCGGCATTCTATTTCGCAGCAGCTTTGGTCATGGTTCTGGTTAATCACCGGAAATGCCTGTACGGAAAGGTGCCCCAGT
>SLSY01000206.1 GCA_007130145.1 Bacillota bacterium | reverse complement strand
CTTTGACATTCGCTCGCTGAAGTTTGGTGCGTCGCGGTGGCGTATACCTGGGAGCGGATAATGCCTATACTTCGTCTCATTCGCCCCATCTCACATATCTTCTTGCCCACGCAGCAACTTATGCAACTCGGCCTCTTCGTGGACAAAACCTTCAGACATACGAGCCAAAGCAACCGGTAGCAACCACTTCATGACTCTTGGTAGCAAATCGGTATCGTCATCGAGGTAGTTTTCGATGTAGAAGGTCTTGAACCCTTCGGGAAGCCAGAGCATGTCCCGGGGCAAACTGGTCTTGGCTAGGTGAAGAATGAGATAGCTACGCATAACATCGGCCCATGGATGTCCCGCACAGGCATTACACCAATCGATGAGATAGAGTTCACCCCTATCATCGACCAGCAAGTTGTTAGGATGCAAATCGCAGTGCAATAGGGTATCGCCATCCTCAAGATCGTCAAGCGTCCGGAGCGCCCTATCCTTGAGTGCGTCTTCTGGAAGCTCCAAACCCATGATCCTTGTTCTTAGCCATTCATCGACGGTACGTAATTGGGGCGCTTTCACTTTGTGCACCGCCTGATGCAGACTGGCCATGCGCATGGCCATCTCTTGCATGAGGCCAGGATTTTCCGCTGCGTATTCATCCAGGGGCTGGCCTACCACATACTCGAACACAAGACACCAGGCCCCTTCGATTGCGATGACATCGCGGACCATAGGTACCGGCAATCCCGCAGACTGCGCCACTCGGGTAGCCTCTGCCTCTCTTTGGGCCTCCTCCTGAGAAATGCCTACGTCAAGAATCTTCACCACATCGGTTGCTCCCCAACGGTAAACCCGTGACCGGGCGCCCTCACTAATTAGATCGCCCTTGCTCATATCCTCTCCTACCTCCCTTTGCCCATGATCATCATGAGCGATGCAAACACGTTGACCCGTTCTTTGCGTCCCATGTCTAACCCTATACCGTCTCTATCGTCCTACAACAACGTCATCATAGCTTTGCATGAGCATGAGGAGTCCCTCTCTCACTTCAATGCCGGAACACTCTTCACACGTACGATTGCTAATGCCCAAGGAGGATTCGCGTTTTAGTGTTTGATCTTTCAAAGGATAATACAGTCCCCGGCTGGTCACTCCCTCGACCCACCGAGAATAGGGCAAAAGAGACACGGGCGATCCTACCGGTCCCTTCCAGTCATACCTTTTGCTTACAAAACGTAGCACGTTGTGAGTATCCACCATTTTGATGCGCAGCTTGGAGTGCGCCTTGGCAAGTCCTGCCAGCAAATGAACATTAACCAGGGAATGATCCCAGCGACTTCCCCAGCCCCCCCAAAGGATCAGCTGCTCGGGCCGGAGGAGGATAGCCTGCTCCAATGCCAGTTCCACGTCGGACGCGTCCTTCTTCACGGGGAACTCCAGCACGGTCACTCCTGTCATTCTCAGTCGGGCAAGCATACGAGGGTCCAATGAGTCAAAATCCCCTACCAACATACGAGGAGTCAGACCTGCGGCCATCACGACCTCTGCTCCACTATCAGCGCAGATGATGTATTCATCGCCGCAGCCTTCACGCGCCAGCTGTTCTGCCGAGCACGAGCCGCCGGCGACAACCCACACCTCCTTCATGGGAATCCTCCTATCTATGCCTCTACCTTATTTTACCTTCAAAGTGTCTGAAGAGAAAGGAAGCTTACGCCTCTTTAGCGGTCCACTGCCCTCCTGATGCCCTGATATTCCTCATTTTGGCGAGCTTTGTTCGTCATAAATGCACTTTACTCCCTCAAAAGGGCCAAAATCATGCCTTCTTGACACCGGCACCAACTTTATCATCAAACGCGGAAAATGGAGACGTCTTTCTCAAGGATGGGCCGCGAGGGCATGACCATCCTCGGGCAAGGAAATGACCCCCCTCTGTCGAATATCGCCACAGAGAAAGGAGTGTGTGATGTGCCGCGAAACGCGCTGTTTTCCCTTGTCATCCTGGCTTGCGTCTTGCTTTGGCCCACGTCCGCTCTCGCTGAGAATAGTGAGCAATATTTCACTCTCCTTTACACCGCTGATGAGCATTCTCATATTCTACCCCACTCTCCCACACTGGGTAACGAAGGGCGGGGGGGGTTTGCCCGCTTGGCAGGTGCCGTTGCCCAAATCCGCGAACAGAAGCAAGCAGAAGGCGAGCCGGTCATACTGGTTTCGGCTGGCGACTTCGTGGGAGGCACCCCCTTCAGCTGGTTATCCATGCAGGGTCATTCTGTCGAGCTGAGCCTTATGCTCGCCATAGGTTATGATCTGATGACCCTGGGGAACCACGAGTTTGACTACGGCGGAGAAGACCTTGCGGCTTACCTTGAACATGCCGGCTATCCTAAGAAGGCACAGGATACCGCTATCGTCGCTACCAACCTGGTTCCAGCTAGCGGGCATCCTCTCGCGCAGGTGGGCATAACTCAAACCCACCTTCTGCCCCTTGACAGCGGTCTCACACTGGGATTCTTTGGCCTCATTGGCGAACATGCCCTGCAGGTCACAGCTCATGTAGAGGGGGTCACCTTTACGCCCCAACACGAGGCAGCCAGCGCCGCCGTCGCCAGCCTGAAAGCTGAGGGAGCCGACCTGATTGTGGGCGTAACCCACGCCGGAGTGGAAGAGGATCGGGCGCTGGCCCGTGAGGTGCCCGGCATCCATCTCATCGTGGGCGGTCACTGCCATACCCCTTTGCCCGAACCCTTGGTGGAGGGGAACACTATCATTGTCCAGAGCGGACCCCTTCTCCATAACCTAGGCATGCTGGAGCTGGCATTGGATCCGGACACACAACGCGTGCGCGTGCGCAACACCGATCTCTTGTTGCCACTGGGAGCTGATATCGCGGACGATCCCATGCTCACTGAGAGCATTGCTCACTATACGCACCTATTGAACGAACTGCTCGGGGATCTGAGCGGTGGAGACTATCATGACATATTAGGACCGGTGGCTGAAATGGACTTCCCGCTGACCACGTCCGACCGGGCCGAAAGCACTCTGGGCAACTTCGTGGCCGATGCCTTGCGCGATACCGTAGAAGACGTCACGGGGCAACCCGTAGCCGTTGCCATGCAGCCCAACGGATTGCTGCGGGGACCCGTTCTGCCCTATCAGGGCAAGGTATCGCTGTATGATCTCCTCTGGCCCCTGTCCCT
>SLSY01000082.1 GCA_007130145.1 Bacillota bacterium | reverse complement strand
GCCGTGCGGGGTGAGAGCATCACCGCTATTTTCGTTAATAACGGAAACTACGGCATGACCGGCGGGCAGATGGCACCGACCACCCTCATGGGCCATGTGACCACGACCAGCCCTGGCGGTCGCAACGTGTCGCATGGTCACCCCTTACATGTAGCAGATATGCTCGCTACCATCAAGGGACCCAGCTACTTGGTGCGTGCTTCGGCCGATACTCCTCGCAATATTCGCGATTTGAAAAAGTATGTTAAGCGTGCCTTTCAACGACAGGTGAACAATGAAGGATTTAGCCTGGTGGAAGTGTTGGGAATCTGTCCGACCAACTGGGGTAAGTCAGTGCCTGATTCGTTCACGTTACTCAGGGAGGAAATGATGGCTGAGTTCCCCTTGGGCGAGATCAAAGTTCCTGGGGAGGTGGAGTAAATGATGCAGACGGGCGTGTTGTTGGCCGGTCACGGTGGACAGGGAGTGATGTTCGCCGGTGAGCTTCTGGCCAAAAGTGGCATTACCCGGAACTTGGAAGTTGCATTTTTGCCTTCTTATGGACCGGAAATGCGGGGGGGAACGGCCAACTGCACTGTGATGCTTGCAGAAGGAGAATTGGACTGTCCGCTACCGGATCATCCACCAGCGGCCATTGTCCTCAATGCCATGTCTTATGAACGGTTTCAAGACGCCATTGCACCCAACGGCCTCATGATTGTGAATACGTCGTTGGTGAGTGAAAGAAAGTGGCGCGAGGACCTGAAGGTCATTGCACTGCCCCTCAATGATCTGGCCGTCAAACTCGGGTCGGAAAGAGTGCTCAATCTGATTGCTTTGGGAGCATATTTAGGGGCTACGAAACTTCTGACCTTGGATGATGTGATGACTACCATGGAGGGCTTGGTATCAGAACGTCACAAGCACTTGTTACCGCTCAATCGCGACGCTTTGAAGATTGGGTTTGATGCTGCCGAGAAGGAGAAGGCATGAGGGCAGCACCAGCTATCTTCTCACCGCTTTGCATACGTGGTGTAGCACTCAAGAACCGCCTGGTCATGCTCCCCATGTCTCCGCAACTTGGTACCGATGATGGTTGCGTAACCCCGCGCATCGTGGATTTCTACCGGGCGCGAGCTCGGGGGGGCGTGGGCACAATTATCGTGGGTGCGACCTACGTGGATCCGCGCGGCGGCTTCGCGGGGGGGCAGATGGGCATCAGCCGCGATGAGCAGTTGATTGGCCTAAGGCGCTTGGCTGCGACCATTAAAGACGGGGGCGCTCGGGCTCTGATTCAGTTGCATCATGCCGGACGGAGGGCACGCAGTGCCAATACCGGACTTGAGCCGGTGGCTCCTTCGGCCATTCCCGAGTTTGAAGGAGCCGAGGTGCCTAAGGCGTTGACGGTTGGTCAGATCGAGGGTTTGGTGGATGACTATGCCAGGGCCGCGGCCAGGGCGGAAAAAGCGGGCTTTGACGGTGTGGAAATCCATTGTGCCCACGGATACTTGCCGGACCAGTTCTTCAACCCCCGTGCTAATGCGCGAAATGATGCTTATGGGGGAGATCTAGAAGGCCGTACGCTTTTTGCGCGCCAACTGATCTCTGCGTGCCGGGGGATCGTATCCTCTTCTTTCCTCATAACCGTAAGATTGTCAGGAGAAAACGGTATGCCATTGGCTGACATGGTTCCCATTGCCCGTCGTCTCGAAGAGGCGGGGGTTGATATGATCAATGTCTCAGCCGGAGATACGCCAGAACGCACCGTTCCTGACTATTACTGGCCTGCGGGTGTTAATGTGCACTTGGCCGAAACCATCCGGCGCCAGGTGCAAGTTCCGGTCTTGGCGTGCGGTCGTGTTCGCACGGTAGCAGAAGCCGAGAGCATGCTCCAACAAGAACAGGCCGATCTGGTGGGACTGGGCCGGGCATTGCTGGCAGATCCCGAGTTCCCGCAAAAGGCGGCTCGGGGCGATCTGGACAGCATTTTCTATTGCTTCAGCTGCAACCAGGTATGTCATAATCCTTTGCGTAAGATTCCGGGCATTGCTTGTTCTATCAATGCCCGTACCGGTCGTGAAGGTGACTTTCCCTTCATACCGGCAACGGATACCAAGCGAGTCATTGTGGTCGGTGGGGGCCTGGCCGGTTGCCAGGCAGCGCTGGCTGCCTCCGAAAGAGGGCATACGGTGACCTTGTTTGAGGAGACAGTGCGGCTGGGAGGCAAGTTGGTGGCAGCAAGTTCCCCGCCAGGCAAGAAACACTTTCTTGATGTGGTCAAGGGTTTTGAGCGGGCGCTGGAACAGGCGGGCGTGAGGGTAGTCGTCAACAAAAGAGCTGATATGGAAAGCATTATGCAGGAGAAGCCGCACAGCGTCATACTGGCTACGGGTTCGCATCCGCTCATTCCTCCGGTTTCGGGCATAGAGGTCGCGGAGGTGGTTACCGCGGAGGCGGTTTTGACCGGCACCGTCCAAACGTCTTCACCTCTGGTGGTAGTAGGTGCCGGTGCCGTGGGGCTGGAGACAGCGCATCTTTTGCTGGAGCAAGGTCACAATCTGGTGGTCATCGACATGCTAGACCGGGCGGGCGAAGGCTTGACCAACAGTGCAAAAGAGCATCTTTTGGGCGTGCTGGACCGCGGTGGAGTTGCGGTCGTGCTCAATACCACGCTCGTGGCCGTCGAACCGGGGTACGTGCGCGTTGAGAGGGAGGGAGTCAGTGAGAGACTCATGGCCAAGCAGGTTGTCTTGGCCACGGGATATGAGCCCCGGCAGGATCTGGTTGCTCCCCTAGGTGAGATGGTTGAGGTCGTTATGATTGGTGATGCAGCCGAGCCCCGAGATATTGAACATGCTATCTTGGAAGGACTGCAAGCTGCCTACAATCTTTAGTTGGAATTGTGAAGGAGGGTTTTAGGTGCGCGATGTTGCCATTGTTGCCGCAGGTCAAACCGCCTACGGCGATTTCCCTGATAAGGGAGTCAAGGAAATGTTCGCCGATGCTTTTGCGGACATGATGGCCAGTATCGATCGGGATCCCGATCCGGAGAAGATCGAAGCAGCCTATCTGGGTTCGCTCAGTGCCGGGGGAGGGTTTCAGCTGGGGAACTTCGCCCCACTCTTGACCGGTCATATTGGTTTGCCGTATATTCCGTCGGTGCACTTGGAGAGTGCTTGCGCATCCGGAGGTTATGCCTTGCAGTGTGC
>SLSY01000070.1 GCA_007130145.1 Bacillota bacterium | reverse complement strand
TGGGCTCTGATTCTCACATCCTGCAAGGTGGCCGGAAGCACGCGTCCCCGTACGGCCAGCACTTGACTGAACAGGCGAACCGCCTGTTCAAAGTCACCGGACATCTCGGTCATAGCAGCAATGAAGAGGTTACCGAAGCTGTGGCCGGCCAATTCTGTGCCTTGCCCGAAGCGGTGTTGAAAAAGACGTTCCATGACCGGTTCGGTATCGGCCAGTGCCAGGAGACAGTTGCGTATGTCTCCGGGCGGAAGCATGCCCAAATCCCGGCGCAACCTGCCGGAGGATCCACCCTCATCGGACACAGTGACAATGGCAGTAAGATGAGAACTGTAGAGTTTCAGCCCCCTGAGTAAGGTGGAGAGACCACTCCCTCCTCCTATCACCACCAAGCGAGGTCCACGCTCCGCGCGATGCCATTGTCGCAAGTAAGATGGCAGGTCCGGTGGCTGCCCGCAGCGAATGGCCACGCGCAAGGCCCGCATCCCCCGTTTTATGCCCCAATACGATAAGACCGCTCCCCCTACCAGAAAAACTATGCCCAACAACAGACGGCCAAGGGCGTTGACTTCTTGGAGGCGGGAGTAGAAGACAGGCCATATCAGCATCACCACATACAATAGGCCCACAACCAAAGCCAATGCTCCGGCTCCCAGCACCAGGAGCCAACGCTTGATACCCAAACCCGGCAGCAACCAGTGCAGTCGGTTCATAACGCCAGATCTCATAGAACCTCTCTCGCCCCGCGCCGGAGTCCTATGCGATCTTCCCCCTCTCCGCATCCTGTCGGTTCCGCTGATTCATTCTGTGCCCTTATCCATGTCCCGATGATCCAATAACACAATATGTCCCTGCTTCTGCATGCGTTCGGTCAGTCGCTCCCCCACAGCCAGTGAGCGATGCCGGCCACCAGTACAGCCGATAGCCACCGTCAGCTGACTCTTGCCTTCGGACACATAGTGAGGAATGAGAAAATTGAGCAACGTATCCAAGCGCCGCAAGAAACTGCGCGCGACTCCAGAGGAAAACACATATTCTTGGATCTCTGGGGACTGACCAGAAAGAGGCTTTAGGTCCTGCACATAGAAGGGGTTGGCCAAGAAACGCACATCGAAAACCAAGTCAGCATCCAAAGGCAGCCCGTGCTTGAAGCCAAAGGTCACGATGCTGATAAAGAAATCCCCCCGCCTTTGATCTTTGCCGAACAACTGCTGCAACTCCTGACGCAAGCGATGAGGGGTAAGCTGAGACGTATCCAACACGATGGAGGCGCGCTCACGCAAACCGCACAGGAGCCTGCGCTCGGTCTGTATGGCTCCCAGCACCGTACCCTCGCTAAGAGGATGGCGACGGCGACTCTCCTTGTAGCGCTTCACCAGGGAGTTATCACTAGCCTCCAAGAACAGGATTTCGGGAATCATTCCCTCCTGCTGCATGCCATGCAGAGCCTCTTCGAGCTCATCGAAAAACTCACCACCCCGCACGTCCGAACCGACAGCCACCCGTTCGATCTTGCCCTGCCCCTCGGTGCGCTCGCAAAGTTCGACTACCTTGAGCAGCAACGCCGGGGGCAAATTATCAATGCAAAAATAACCCAAGTCTTCCAAAGAGCGCAGAGCCTGCGTCTTCCCCGCTCCCGACATACCGGTAACCACCACAATTCTCAGTCTGTCCTCCAACCTCTTCCCCCCCTCTTGCCGCGGGCGTTGATTACCTGTTCTGGCCTTAGGCCGGCGCGACGCGCCAACGCCACACCCTTCTCGTTGGCCCCCACATCACGAGCACAATGGGCATCGGAGGATATGGCAAAGCAAGCTCCCTCCTTGGCCGCCAGAGTGATATATTCTTCCTGCAAATACTGGTGCGATGAATTGATCTCCAATGCGGTTCCGCGATGAGCGCAGGTGCGGGCCAATTCGGCCGTATCGATCTCCAGTTTCAAACCCGGGTGCGTTATGATATCGATGTCATGCCGGCATACGCACTCCACCAGCGCCTTAGTGTTCAGATTGCGGGCTCTGCGCCGCAGGCGCGGACTCAACTTCGCACCCAGGGCGTTATTGATCACCAGTTCAGATCCATCTCGCCAGGTCTTGGGCCAAACCTCCAAATGCAACCCGACGAGCAGCATGTCAAGCTCTTGTCGCCAAGCATCGGGAACATCCAGATCCCCCTTTAGGCTCACCACGTTGGCTTCAATGCCCAACAGGACCCGGATATCATCGGTATCTTGGTCGGTCTTACGACAGTCCTGACGATAGCGATGCCATCCCGCCTCTCCCCGCAATCCCACCGGCCACCAGCTGGCCGGTCCATGATCGGCCACGCCGATCTCCTCAAGGCCTTTTTTCCGTGCCACATGGGCATGTTCCTCCACGCTGTCGCGGCCGTGACTGTGATGGGTGTGCGTATGATAATCAGCGAACAACTCCATCTCAACTTCGCGTCTTTGCCAACTCATAGGCTCACCCTCCTTCATCTGGTCGTCAAGAGACTGCACTCGGCGGCGACTTTCTACAATTTTGGCGCTGGTTCCTGCTAAAAGCATAGCCAGGCACGTAGTTTCCTATGAATCTGCTTGCATGGCGCCGGGCATGGGACCGCCGCCCATCATGCCTCTTCATGGTATAATGGGAGAAACGCTGGCGCTATCGCTTGAGAACCAGAGCCATTGTCCTTTCAACTGCAGATCCAGCAGGAGGTCATTTATGCTCGATCTACTGATTACCAACGCTACCATCGTCACCCTCGATCCCCAGCACACCGAGCTACACAACGGCTTCGTTGCTGTGGCATCAGGGAACATCATCGGCTTGGGCAGCATGGATCAGCTGCCTTCCACTCCCGTGGCCCATCGCATCATTGATGGGAGTGACCAGGTGGTCCTGCCGGGACTCATCGATACCCATACTCACGCCGGCCATGCTCTTACCAAGACCGTGGGCCTGGGGCCTGACTGGACAAGACGGGTAGAAGATATCTATTATCAGTGCACCACACCAGATTTCTGGTATGCCGAAGCCCGTCTGGCCGCCCTGGAAAAGCTGCGCTTTGGGACTACCACCAGCGTTTCCATGATCGGCTCGGTCCCTCGCATTGGTGATCTGGAGGCGGTGGCGGCTCACTTTACGGGCGCGCAAGCGCTGGGCATACGCACGATATCCGGAGTCGGATCACCCAACCCCCCGTGGCCTAAAATGAGCCGAGTCTGGCGTGGAACCAAGGTGATTTGTGAGCAGATAGAACCCAACATGGCCTATGCTGATACCGAAGCAGTGGTAAAACGCTGGCATAACACCAACAGGGGCAAAACCTATGCCTTTGTCATGCCTTCCCGTGTGGGCCTCGCTCCACCCAATTCCCCCACCTTGGCCGTGAAACAGATGAAGCAAATGCGGCGCATTGCTGATGAGTACAATACCCGCATCCATGCCCACTCCTATGCCGGGGACATTCGCTTCACCCACGAGCACTTCCCCCGCGCTCTCGGCCATGACGTGCTGCTGGCCCATTGCACCGGACTGGATGACGAGGAAACTCGGATTCTGGCCGATACCGGGACTCACGTTACCACCGGTCCTAGCACCCATGCACACATCGCTGCTCACTGCCCGGTGGTCGAGCTCCTGGAGCAAGGAGCCAACGTGGCGGTCAGCACAGACGGGAATGCTCCGGACCGCACCTTCGATCTGTGGAAAGATTTGCGGATCCTGCAGCTTTTGCACCGCAACCGCCGGCACGATGCCGCTCTCCTTCCCGCTGGCACGGTCATGGAAATGGTTACCATTCGTGCGGCCCGGGCACTGGGTCTTGACCATCTCATCGGTTCACTGGAAATAGGTAAGCGGGCCGATATGATCATGCTAGATACGAAAAAGCCCCACCTTTGGCCCTTTTTCCTCCCAGTGGAAAAGCTGGTGCAAGCAGCAAGCGGCCACGACGTTGCCTCCGTTATTGTTGACGGCGAGCCTCTGATACTCTGCGGCGAGCTGCTCACGGGGCAGCAAGACACGATCTTGTCGCAAGCCCAGATACAATGGCAAAGGGCACTGGAACGTGGCAATTTTCGCGATGCTCTGTGCTACCAAAACGGCTTGTGGAACCATCACTATCTTCCCCGTAAGGGTGATGAGCCGGATTCTCTGTAAGCGTGCATGGGGGCAGACAGCACCGGTCTCATGGTGAGGACACTCAGCTTGACCAGAGCATTCGGCGGTATGCCCCAACCGGCCAATTTGTCACTCGACCAGGAGTAATCTGGCTACCACCGGGAGATGATCCGAGGCAAGATGTTCTGACACATACAAGTTCTTAACCTCAAAACCATCACACACAAAGATGTAATCAATGCGGTGGGCCGGTGCATACGAGGGGAAGGTGGCCTGTCTTTCACTGGCGCCCAGATCGTGTAGCACCTCTTTTAGGGCACCGATCTCAGCACTGTCTGCTTCGGCGTTGAAATCACCCATGAGGATCACCGGCAGCTTCTCATCGCGCACGGAATGTAAGAGCATCTTCACGTGCTGTTCCCGTTCATTCTGGTTAAGACCCAAATGCGTGACGTAAACGACGATATCTTGGCTTGGTGTCACCTGCACCACTGCCCGAAGAAATCCCCGCGTCTCCCGGGGACTGGGAAGACTGACATGGGACGATTCCCGGATCGGATAGACGCTAAGCAACGCATTCCCATAGAACCCCGGGGGCAAGAACAAATTGGGGCCGTAAGCATATTGCCACGGTCTTTGCCCGACCAGAGCCTTCATCTGATCGACAAGACCTGTCCGGAGCGTCCAGCGGTCCACCTCCTGCAAAGCCACCAGTTGGGCACCACTGGCTTCGATGACTTGGCGAGTCCGGTCCAGATCCAAGACCCCATCCGCTCCGCGGCCGCTGTGGATATTATAGGTCATGACCGTCACAATGTTCTCACCGGTGGCAAAAGCCGTAGCCCCTGGCAAGTCTTCACGGCCCCGCACTATCGGCACCCCGCGGACCATGACGAGGCATACCATCAGCAAGCACAATGCAAGACAGATACGTTTCAAGATGACCCGTCACCCCCGCTTGGCATTTCTGCAGCGTAGGGTCGATTTCCTCCCTACCTTGCTCGGGGGTGACTGGGTATGAAACCATTATTTCACCAAACAGAGGAAGCGAAGCGGTAGCAACTGCCAGCAAAGCCATCCTACATGTCTTGTTCAGCTAACACTTTGCTCAGGCACTGATGATAGGCAGCCGGATCACTCAGAAAACCCAGAGCGTCACGGGACAACTGATATATGGCATCTCCTTTTAGGCCTTCAATCTGGGGTAAGCCGGGCTTAACCATGCGCGGGGTAGGACATTCCTGGTAGCGCTCATTCTCCACGAATACCGCTTGACCGTTGTCCTTCACCTCATAGAAAGCGCCCCCTCGATACTTCACCATCGTCTGATATAAAGAAGCAAATGACGCATCGACCCAGTTGGCTAACACCAGCGTCTCATCACACGGGTTGATGGTGATGTGACCGTACCCTGGTGGCACCAGCAAGTAGTCACCAGCATCCGCCTCCACAATGACCACATCGGTCAGGATGCCGCCGTCACCCCGGGCCTTTTGCAACAGAAAATGAGCCCGCCCTGCCAAAACCTGGTACAATTCGGGATAGGTCAGGTCACTTCCCGGTAGCCGGGGATGATAGTGCCCTGCGGTCTTCATAAACTCTTGGCCCAACATACGGTTGGGTAATACCGTCAGATCAAACCTGAGACCACGGGCTGCCAGCGCATCTCTCTCTTGTCGTTGGCTCACCGACCGGTACATGTAATAGATCTCTTCGGGTTCGCTGATGGTCTGATTGTAGAGAACGGGTCGTAGGTCTTCCAAACGCCGCACATCCGGAGTTGGAGCCAAGAGCCCCTCGCCAAAACCCAGCGTGTACTGGTCATCTTCCAACCAGACAGGCAACCCACACACGTGACGTAAATCCTGCACTACTGACTCCCCTTATCACTGATGATACTCTAGTTTCTCTCTGCCAGCGCCCCCCTACTCAACGCGGCAGGCGAGGCTTAGCGATCAATTCCAACACTTGTGTGTCGAAAAAGACGTTGGAGTGCTCCGGTATGAGCACCCAGGCACTATCGGCTCCTCGTCCGGCTCCACCCACAGCAATGATCTCCTTGCCGTAGGGCACGAGGCCAGCATCCAGAGCCATGGTGGCGATCTCCAAACAGACCTTGGTGCCCTGTCCAAACATGCGCAGGGTCGCTGAAACCAGTCCCCCGGGATACAGTCCTCCAAACTTGTTTGTCACCGCTCGCTCCACGTTGGCAAAAAGGTGCGTAGTAGTGAGTATGCGAGCGCCGCCGGTCTCCAGGCGCTGGCGCTCCTCGCAAGTCAGTTCTTGTTCTCCACCCTGGCCGAAACCCGTGTGATGGGTCACGACCACCAGATTCCTCACCTTCCCCAAAAAGAAGTCGGCAGTATACCCCGTATTGGAGGCCACCACCACATCTTCAATTCCTCGTTCCTGAGCCCGTTCCAGCACCAACTCGGCTGTCCTGAGCGTCATGGCTTTGCCTCGTTCTTTCCAGTACATAGCGTCCCGCCACAGCACGGCGGATTCACACTCCTTTCCTTTCTTACGTCGTCAGGAACTTTTCCTTCTTCCCTCCGTCTAGATAACCAATACTCATGCGTGAAAGGGGTTGGAAATCGTGGTCAAAACCTACGGTAAAATCGCTGTGGTCGTCTTGGCAATACTAGCCGTTAGCATCACGTATCTGCAGACCACTCTCCCTGTTCGAGCACAAGAAGAGGACCTGATGCCCAGTGACATAAAACCTGGACAACCAGAACCCGGTATCCTCACCGTTAGTGGACAGGGGCTGGTCTCCATGCAACCTGACACCGCCCACATTCGCTTCGGCACTTTGACCCAGGCCGATACGGCAAGACAAGCGCAACAAGACAATACGGCCATCATGAGCAAGGTACTCAACGCCCTCAAGCAAGCAGGCGTGACCGAAGAGCAAATGAAGACCACCGACTTTGCACTGGAACCGGTGTGGGATTACTCCAAGACCGGTGAAACGGGCCAGACCCCACGCTTGGTCGCTTACCGGGTAACCAACACGGTGCAAATACGCACCCAAAACCTCGACAGCATTGGTCACCTCATCGACGTGGCGACCCGCTCAGGAGCCAATAACGTCAACCGCTTGTGGTTTTCGGTAGCCGCAGATGACGAAGCACGGCTAGAAGCACTGGAGAAGGCCTACCAGGATGCCTTCGCCAAGGCCCAAAGGCTCACGCAAGCGGCCGGCGTGGATATACTGGGCATCCAGAGCATAGATGAGGGCGGTATGTACTACCCCATGCCTGAATATCGCAGCGCTGCAGATATGGCTGAATCGACGCCCATCCTACCCGGAGAACAGCAAATCGGTGCCAATGTAACTGTCAAGTTCTTCATACAGTAGTCTCACAACCCCCGTCCCTGGAACCAGGGAGTCTTCCCTGGTTCCTTTCTTTCTCGATGAATCGCCTGATTCTCCTGCTCCTACCCTTACATTTACTGCAGGCAGCAGGAGTAGTCCTGACAAAGGTGGAAGCAACTCTCAAGCAGTGAGGAAGGGGTGAAGAGGGTGAAAGATGGCCTGCGCCAGAAACTCAAAGCACTCACGGCATTGGTGGGAGTCTCCGGACGGGAAGCACCCGTTGTGCGCTATCTGAAAGAGGTCCTGCCCGACGTCGCGGATCGGGTCGAGATGGACACCATGGGTAATGTGCTGGCATACCGCTGTGGTGCAAAGCCAGGACCGACGGTGATGCTCGCAGCTCACGCTGACGAAATAGGGGCTATGGTGCGCAGCATCGAGCCAGGCGGATTCATCCGCTTTCAGAAGATAGGAGGAACGTTGGATCCGCTGCTGCCCGCCCGTAAGGTAAGCATCCGGGGCCACCTGGGGATCATCGGGGTGAAGGCGGGCCATTTGATGTCCGAGACGGAGAGAAACGCTGTCAAGTCTGCTTCTGAACTCTACATCGATGTGGGAGTCGATTCAGCCCAAGCGGTGGCCGCGCTAGGCATTGAAGTGGGGGATCCGGTTGTCATGCAGAGCGAATTGGAGTTTTTTGCCAACGGCGAACGCTTCTGTGGTCGAGCCATTGATAACCGCCTGGGCTGCAGCGTACTTTGGCAGTTGTTTGAAGACCTCGACCCCGCTGACCTGGAAGGAACCTTGGTGGGTGTGTGGTCGGTGCAAGAAGAAGTGGGTCTGAAGGGAGCGACTGTCGCCGCCTATAAGGTCAAACCCGACCTGGCTATTGCCCTGGATACCATGCCCGCAGGAGATACGCCTGATGTTGTCTATCATCAAGAACTGGCGGTGAGCCTGGGCCAGGGCCCTGTATTGCAAGTATCCAGTGGTAGCAGCGGTCGCGGTCTCCTATTGCATCCGGTTATCGAACGGCTCATTCGCGAAGCGGCCCTCAGCGAGTCCCTTCCACTGCAACGTGCCGTGCTAGAAGGAGGTAACACCGATGCGTCCGCCATACAATGGGTAGGGGGCGGTATCCCGGCCGCGCCTTTGACGCTACCCCGACGCTATTCCCATTCGCCGGTTGAGATGGGAGATATAAACGATGCCGTCAACTGCGTACGTCTTCTCAAGGCCTTCTTGCGCAAGGCCCCCCATTGGAAGGAATACAGCTTCTGCGACGGATGAATCGCTAGACGCACTTGCATGCTTGAGAAGAGCCCCGTTCGGGGCTCTTCTCCTCTCAACAACTAGGGGTTTTGGTTTTGATACTGACTCTGTGTGCTGGCCACGTCAGCGCTGGAAGCAGCCTTGGGCTGATACCAGCCCTTTTGATTCATGAAGTCAAAGATTTCCTTTTGATGCTGCAAGCACATATCCAGTGAGGTGCGCATTTCTTGACGCAAGGTATCGTCTGATGCCTCCAGGATGCCGGTGGTCAAAACGTCTGCCAGGAGTTTATGCTGGCCAAGAGCGATCTCGATGTAATCACGGTCCGTTAGATTCGCACCCATTGCTCCACCTCCTTTACTGATTTTGTCCTCCGCCCAGATGACTTACCAGATTCTGGTAGGATTTCTGATGATCGGCGGCGATGCGCTGGCAAAGATTCTTAGCTCCCGCATCGGTGCACTGCCCGGCAGCAAAATCCAAGAACTTCTTGGTGCTCTTCTCGAGCGTGAGTTGGTCTTGCATAACCAGTAGTTCTTTTTGTGTGAAGTTCTGCATAAGGACTCACCTCCGTAGCCTATTTTGGCCCAAAAGAACCGGGGCAATGCCCTGCAGTAATTCCCAAAACAAAGAGGGCGGGTCAACCCGCCCTACTCGCAATCATCCCATGAGTCGTGAAACCCACTCTTGATTTGAATCTAATCCTTTGGTTTGCGACGCCTCAACACGGAGCGCAACATGCGAAACCCCACACCAAGGCCTGCCATAAGGACCTCACGCATACCAAAACCGCCTGCCTTGGTGCTCTGACTACCACCAGTGGGCGCACCCATGCGACGGGTGATACAGCGGAGGAATGTCTCCTCAGTCAATCGCTTGGCCGTCGCCGAAAGATCTGTCACACCCTTGGCCGTACCCTGCACTTCTCTGAGAGCCTTGACGGCCTCCTTCTCCACGACAACCATGGATGCCTTGAGTTGCTTCATCACTCGCAATAAACCCACTGCTACTAGAACCGCAGCAAGAATCAAAAGCAACTGGGAGAAAGCAATGATGCCGAGAAAGACCGTATCCCAGTTCATGACTTATTTTCTTCAGGAGCAGCCAGATTTTGCTCCATGTCGGCTAGGGCCTCTTCGACACATTCTTCGCCCGCAGACATCTTCTCGCGCAAGGACCTCACTACATCCAGAGTGTTCTCGCGCACCTTCTCTGCTATTTCTTCCGTGGAAAGCTTCGCCTTATCTATGACATCCGCACCTTTTTCCCTGGCTTGATCTGCCAACTCCTCGGCCTTCTCACGGAGTTTCAGACGGGTCTGTTCGCCAGACTGAGGGGCCAACATGAGGCCAAGACCTACACCGATACCGGCTCCCAATAAGAACCCCAAGAACATATCACCTTTGTTGCTCACTTCCTCACTCCTTCCTAAAGAATTTTGCGTTCCCCATGTGATCTTTACTTCTAGGGTGCAGGGATGAAGTCCTGCAACCCCCATTGTGAAGCGGCGTACCGCACATAGGCGGGTATCGCTGGTGAGCAGGATTAGGGTGATGATATCTCGAAAGAGAGGATGGTGCCAACTGCTTCTCGGGCGTTGGATTGGTAAAGCTCTGTTTCTGTGGAAGGCGGGTGTTTTTTTATGGCCATCTACCTGGATAATGCAGCGACCTCTTTCCCCAAACCCGAATGTGTCTACCGGGCCATCGACCACTACATGAGGACCATTGGCACCAATGCCGGACGAGGAGGATACCGACGAGCTCTTGCGGCCGACCAAATGGTGTTTGAAACCCGCCTCAGACTGGCCCAACTTTTCAATATTGGTGATGTTTCGCGCATCATTTTCACAACCAATGCCACCGAGGCCATCAATCTGGCCATCAAAGGCTACGTACGGACCAATGACCATATCATTGCCTCCGGCTTGGAACACAACGCCTGCTGGAGGGTATTGCGCACGTTGGAGGCGGCAGGCACGATCTCCCTTTCGGTTCTACCTCACCGAATGGATGGTACCGTGGACATGGCGCGCGTCGCCGATCTGTTCACGTCCCAGACCCGTCTGGTTGTCATGTCCCATGTGTCCAATGTGACGGGTGGCATACTGCCTCTGCAAGACATCGCAAACCTGTGCCGTTCCCGCTCCGTACCCCTCTTGGTGGACAGTGCACAGAGTGCGGGCCTCTTGCCCCTAGACGTGGAAGCCTTGGGCATCGCTCTTTTGGCCTTCACTGGACACAAAGGGCTCTTAGGCCCTCAGGGAACAGGAGGGCTCTATATGAGCGACGGCATGGACCTGCGCCCCCTCAAGGAAGGCGGGACCGGCTCCGAGTCCTTGCTGGAGTTTCAGCCCGAATCACTGCCCGACCGCTATGAAGCAGGAACCCCCAATGTTCCTGGCATTATCGGCCTGGGAGCCGCACTGGAGTACATCCAAAACACGGGTTTGGATTCGATACATGCTCACAAGCGCTCACTCACCGACTATACGCACCGACAGCTTTTGCGTGTTCCGGGCATCACGGTATACGGCCCCCAAGGCAGCAACGAACGCATTGGTGTGGTCTCCTTCACCATGGAGACAGCATCCCCTGAAGAAGTGGCCGCGCGGCTGGACGCCGACTACGAGATCATGGTGCGGGCTGGATTGCACTGTGCGCCGCGAGCTCATCGCACCATCGGTACCATTCAAACGGGCACCGTTCGGGTGGGACTGGGTCATTTTACCACCGAAGACGATATCGATCAGCTGACCAAAGCGCTGATGGAGTTAGCGCAGAACTAACCCATCTGGTGTTGAGGAGGAAATGGGATCAGTGTACTTGGAACGAATCGCCGTCACCTTCATGGATTCGTGCCTCACCGACGCGCTGAAACTGAGAGCCACGGCCGAGTTCTCGCGCGACATCGGTACGCTCTTACCCTATCTCAATGCTGTCCTGGAACAGGCCAGCTACGATGAGCGGGCAGACTGCCTCACCGTGATCAAAGGAACGCGCGTCATCGAGATATATCCGGGCTGGATGACCATTGCCCGGGCGGTAAATGCCACCGATGCCTTTGGCCTCATCCAGTGGGTCAAGGACCAGGTCAACGAAACACATCTACGTCGTGATGAACTCAAGCCAAGCCTGCGGTATCAGCGCCGGGCTACGGTCATGGACATCTTCAACCGCCTCCCCCAGCCCGCAGTCAACTGCGGCGACTGCGGGGAACCGACATGCATGTCATTTGCCGCCCGGGTATGGCTGGGAGAAGAAACACTGGCAAACTGCACCCGCATTCATCGTGGTGCCGCCCGCGCTGAACCAATTGAGATTCGGCGTTCCACTGATCCTGAAACTGGGGCATGACCACGCCCATCAACAAGTGCCGACAGGAATGGCCCTGCGCCCGTGCGAAGACCATGCTAGCAAACGTGAACGAAGAATGCCTTTGGCTTCCAAAAATCGCTTAGCTCTGGCTACGGCGTGCATTTTAATGGCCAGTTTCATGACTGTGCTGAATACCAACATGCTTCGCATTGCCTCCCCGCATATCATGGCCCAATTTGGGGTTTCCGTTGCCC
>SLSY01000167.1 GCA_007130145.1 Bacillota bacterium | reverse complement strand
GATGCTACAGAGGATCTGCTCTGTAGCATCGCCCGGCAAAGCGAGGCGCTACGGAGAACACACAACGTCTCTTGTTATCCACCATCGCGAGCAAGAGCGATAGACTGACAAGCTCAAACGTCGAGTGCTTCACCACTGGTCTCGTACAGGCACTGGAGTAACTCCAGCTCCCCTTGATCAAACCAGTAAAGATGACACTGGGGACAAACATCGACCATAACGGGATAGGCATAACTATAGTGCCGGCGCTGCATTTTCTTCTCACAGCGGGAGCAACTCAGGGCAAAGGTAGGCTGCTGGGCCATGATCTCCTTCTGGCGGCGTGGGTTGCTCATCTCTTTTCTGATGACCCCCGCCTGCCTCTGCACCAGAGGGGAAAACTCCTGTTCCTCACGGACCAAGATACGGGGTATGTTCAAGCGTTCAGCCAGAATGCCCCCGCAACGCGAACAACGGAGTAGTGGCACCGACTCGTAGCGGATGTTGGTCATGCTCACCCCGCAGTGGGGACAGTAGTCGGTCTGGCCTGGGTCCCTCCGACCAAGGAACATCTGACGAATTGCCCTCTCATTCGAAGCATAGGTCACCGGTGACTCCGCGGATTGGCGCACCCAGGTATCGGGGGTAAGCCAGGAAAATGCCCGCAGCTGTTTTATGCCGTACGGTCCCTCCCATGTCCGGCTGGGCCCCAGTACAAACCACTCTTCCACCGGACGGGGCCGTTCGCGGATGGTATTACCTCTTCGTTTTCGGGCGGCGATGCGCTGGCGCTCTAGGTTGCGAATCAGATCGGAGGAACTGCTACCCGCCATGCCCAGTAGGATCTCAAGGCGCCGGGAAAGTGGAGGGTGGGTAGAGAACAAGTTGGCCCAAAAGCCTTCGCGTTCATCCAGCTCGCGCACGGCCGGGTTCAGGATAAACAGAGCGGATAAGTAGTCGTGGCCCAAGGAAGCCCCCCGCCAACCCCGCGATATGATATGAAGGGCCTCGGCCAAAGCCAGTGGATGACGAGTGAGGCGCACGGCCACGGCATCAGCCCGCAATTCCCTTTCACGAGAAACGAACATTTTCAGTATCGTAACAAAGGGCCGGCTCAGACCCAAAATGGCATAGATCAGCACCAAGAGCAATACCACCCGGCCATCCCTACGACCTCGCCGTGGGCTGGAAAACATGTCCCGGATACTCTGACCCACCAGACGCATCATACCAGCATAAAGACCAAACAGAGAAACGGTCACCCCGGTCATCAAGGAGTCTCCGCTCACCAGGTGGGCCAGCTCGTGGCCCACAACGCCTTCCAGCTGCGCCCGGTTGAGCTTGGCCAAAAGACCTTCGGTGACGCCGATAACCTTCCGTCCGCTGAACTCCGCCATGGCAAAGGCGTTGAGGGCTGTGGTAGGGAGAACCAGGCATTCAATCGGCATGCCCCCGGCTGCTATCGCCGCTTCCTCCACTACATGATGGAAGCGGCGGTGAAACTCATCATCAAGGTCAAGGGGCTGGGCTTTGAGTGCTCCCGTAATCCGTTCGATGAGGCCTTGGGTGCTGATGGTCCAGTGGATGGACCCCGCTATGATGGCGATCACGAGCACCGCAAGGGATTCGCTCAGCGTGGGCCACAGAGAGTGCGGCGGCCACGGACTAAAGAAGAACACCCATTTCACGGGGATAAAGAGCAACCAAGCAATGGCAAAGTAACACAACACCAGCACCAAGAAGAGGGCGGCAATGGTGCGTGATGTCTTTTCTTCTATGTCGATAAACGAGAAAGACATTAGTCATTCGTTCCCTTGTTACACTCGTTCTTCGAGCTGACCATGCGATAACTAGAACTGCACGCGCGGGACATCGCGATGACGGGAATCTTCAACTTCGAAGAAATGCTCACGCGCTACCTGGAGCCAGCCAGCTACCACACTCTCCGGGAATCGTTCGATGCGGGTGTTCAATCGCATCACCTCGTCATTGTAGTGCTGACGAGCAAAAGCAATGCGGTTTTCGGTCGAGGTCAGTTCCTCCTGCAGCTGCAGCATGTTCTGGTTGGCCCTCAATTCCGGGTAATTCTCCGCCACGGCAAACAGTGAACGCAAAGTCTGCGACAAAGCATTCTCCGCGCGGGCCTGTTCCACTACATCGGTGGTGCCAGAGAGGTTCACCGCCTGCTGACGTGCCTGAGTTACCTTCTCGAGGGTTTGCTGCTCATGAACCATGTACCCTTTGGCGACCTCTACCAGATTGGGAATGAGATCGTACCGACGCTTCAATTGGACGTCAATTTGTGCCCAGCCGTTCTTGACGCGGTTACGCAAGCTAACCAAGCCATTGTACATACCCACGATGTATAGGGTGACCGCTACCATGACCGCCAAACCTACGTAGGGCAAGGTTCGTACCTCCCATCATACCTCTTTGTGTTCTGCGTCTTGACCGTGATACCGGCGGTGCGAAGCGCTTCGCAGAAGGTCATTCGACGCTACAGCGAAAGAACCCTTCGCTTTGGCATGAAAGACAGGAGCCCTTTACTATGTGGGGTCACATTCATCCACAAAGCTCGGGGGTTTCCCCCCGAAACCCTCTTAGACCCCCTGTTCGTGGGGTAAATACATTCTTGTACCTTGGTTGAGTCCCTATCCATCAACTCTTTTGGTGTGGGCGAACTCGCTTCCGCATAGCTTTTCTGTGATGACAGAAAACCTTGGACGGCTGACGTAGTGAGATATGCCGGAGACTGAGGAGCCTGGTCCAGGAGATGGACCAGATGTAGTAAACGCATCTCTACAGCTGCTGCAGAGGTTCTGCGAGTCCCAGCCAGAGGCACGACAACTCATCTGGCGTCTGCCTTCTGCGTAGTGTTGGCGATTTCGGTCTGCGCCGGGGTCCTCACATTATCGCGACAGATCCTGATTCGGGTGCCACGGTTGGGTTCGAGAGCAAAGAAGGATCAACAGGCACCGGTAAGGCTTTTACCATATCACCATGGAAAAAATGGTTGAGACTTGTGTGCCATACTTTGCTCGAGCCCATCCCGGTATGACTCCAGACCAGGCTCAGCAGCTAATGCAGGAGCTCCTGCCTCGTCTCAAGCGCTGGTAGTGATTGGGGTGGGTTACGACCAGTCCTCATGTTCATGGGAAAGTCAGTGCTAGAACCGACAACGGTACCCATTGGCTATTCGCTGCTGGAGTCGTCACCGTTAGCTCTCGAACGGTGCGGCGCAACGCAAGGTGACAGTC
>SLSY01000219.1 GCA_007130145.1 Bacillota bacterium | reverse complement strand
TGCCGGCATTGACCGGCCCTCATGGGGATCGACCTTGGGTCAAATGGTGCCTGAGGCAATTGGGGAGAACACCCAAACTAGCTTGAAAACACGGGGATGCCTACTTTATCTTGACACACACACAAGGTGATCGCACGTTGACAGTAGAGAGGCGCTATGATAATATAATACATTGCCGTTGTGGTTTGCCCATCATGGCAAATCTTGTGTTGATTAGGTATACATTGCAGCCAAAATGGATAAGCTTTTCTATTGTTATAAAGCAGATTGCGACCATGTAACTTGGCTAGGATGATGTGATGCTTAGTATTCGCCGAAAGATTGCTTTGTCCTCTTATAGCCTCCGGGAGTGGCGGTAGCTGCTCTAACCCATTATCCCTTTTAAGGAGGAGAGTTGATGGCCCTTCCTATGTCAAACGGGAAACAGCCAGACCGGGTGAGTTTCTCCCGCATTCGCGAGGTACTGGAAATGCCCAACCTCATTGCTGTACAGCACGACTCCTATGGATGGTTTCTCCGCCAGGGTCTGCGCGAGATCTTCGAAGATCTTTCGCCTATCCAGGACTTTACGGAGAAGCTGGTTTTGGAGTTCACAGACTACTTGCTGGGAGAGCCCAAGTACTCGGTAGATGAGTGCAAAGAGAGAGATGTCAATTATGCGGCGCCCCTACGAGTGAAGGTCCGGCTGATCAACAAGGAAACCGGCGAGGTGAAGGAGCAGGAGGTCTTCATGGGTGATTTCCCTTTGATGACCGACAAAGGAACCTTCATTATCAATGGTGCCGAACGAGTGATCGTCAGCCAACTGGTGAGATCTCCGGGTGCGTATTACTCCGAGAAGATTGATCCCAACGGTAAGCAGCTCTTTTCGGCTACAGTGATCCCCAATCGAGGCGCCTGGTTGGAGTTCGAGACCGATGCGGCAGATGTTGTCTATGTTCGGGTGGATCGTACCCGAAAACTGCCAGCTACGGCTCTTCTGCGGGCCATGGGTTACGACAGCGATGAACAGATTATGGATCTTCTGGGTGAAACTACTCAAGTCAAGAACACTCTCGATAAGGATAGCACAAGTAATTCCGAAGAAGCCCTATTGGAGGTTTACCGCCGGTTGCGCCCGGGGGAGCCGCCTACGGTAGAAAGTGCGACCAATTTGATCAACAGTCTCTTCTTTGATGCGCGTCGCTATGATCTGGCCATGGTCGGGCGCTACAAGTTGAACAAGAAACTTTCCATTCGTCGTCGCGCCATCGGTAAATACGCCGTGGATGATGTGGTGGATGAAGAGACAGGCGAAATACTGGTGCCACGAGGCGATATGATCACCCGTGACATGGGTCTGCGTATTGACGAATGTGGTATCAAGCGCTTGGATGTGCAGACCGGGGGTGGCGATGTCGTACGCATCATTTCCAATGGTTTGCCCGACACTTCCGTCAAGACCATTACCAAGGAAGACATTACAGCGTGCATTAGTTTTCTATTTGGTTTGTTCAAGGGTATTGGTGACACCGATGATATCGATCATTTAGGTAATCGCCGGCTCAAATCAGTGGGCGAGTTGCTGCAGAATCAGTTTCGCATTGGCTTGTCGCGAATGGAGCGCGTGGTTCGTGAACGTATGACCATCCAGGACGTTGATATCATCACCCCGCAGGCTCTTATCAACATTCGGCCCGTGGTTGCTTCGGTCAAAGAGTTCTTTGGTTCCAGCCAGCTCTCGCAATTTATGGATCAAACCAACCCGCTGGCAGAACTAACTCACAAGCGACGTCTCAGTGCCCTGGGACCTGGTGGTCTCAGCCGGGAGAGGGCCAGCTTTGAAGTTCGTGACGTTCACCACTCCCACTATGGACGCATGTGCCCCATCGAAACACCGGAAGGTCCGAATATTGGCCTGATCGGTTCGCTTTCCACTTACGCCCGCATCAATGAGTATGGGTTTATGGAAACGCCCTACCGGCGCGTGGATCGAAAGACGGGTGTGGTTACCACAGACATCGTGTATTTGACGGCAGATGAGGAAGATGAGTGTGTCATCGCCCAGGCCAACGAGCCTTTAGACGAAGAAACCGGTCGCTTTGTCAACAAGCGGGTTTCGGCTCGCTTTAAGCACGATACGCGCGAGGTGGACGCCGATACCATTGACTATATGGACGTATCACCCAAACAGGTGGTCAGCATCGCCACTTCATTGATTCCCTTCTTGGAGAATGATGATGCCAACCGCGCCCTCATGGGTTCGAATATGCAGCGGCAAGCCGTGCCCCTGGTCAGAACGGATGCCCCTTTGGTGGGTACAGGAGTCGAGTTCAAGGCCGCGCAGGACTCCGGGGTTGTCGTATTCGCTAAGAATGCCGGAACAGTCCACAAGGTTACCGCGAAAGATATCACGATTATGACCGAGGCACAAGAATTGGAGCGGTACCGGTTGACCAAGTTTGCCCGTTCCAACCAAGGGACTTGTGTAAATCAGCGACCGATTGTGCGCGTTGGTGAGCGCGTCGAGCCAGGCGATGTTCTGGCCGATGGCCCGTCAACCAGTGGAGGCGAATTGGCATTGGGACGTAATATTCTCGTGGCATTCATGCCCTGGGAGGGTTATAATTACGAAGATGCCATCCTTATTTCTGAGAATCTGGTGCGAGAAGATGCGTTCACTTCCATTCATATTGAGGAATATGAATCGGAGGCACGGGATACGAAGCTAGGACCTGAAGAGATCACTCGTGATATTCCCAATGTGAGCGAAGATGTGTTGAAAGATCTCGATGAGCGCGGCGTCATCCGCACTGGTGCAGAAGTGCGTACCGGTGATGTGCTGGTGGGCAAGGTCACTCCCAAAGGCGAGACCGAGCTGACAGCGGAAGAACGCCTTTTGCGCGCCATTTTTGGTGAGAAGGCGCGCGAGGTTCGCGATACCTCGTTGCGGGTACCGCACGGTGAAAGCGGCATCGTTGTCGATGTGAAGGTGTTCAGCCGGGAAAATGGCGACGAGCTGTCTCCTGGTGTCAACCACCTTGTGCGCGTCTACATTGCCCAGAAGCGGAAGATCTCTGAGGGAGACAAGATGGCCGGTCGTCACGGCAACAAGGGCGTCATTGCTCGTATTGTACCGGAAGAAGACATGCCGTTTTTGCCTGATGGAACACCGGTCGAGATTGTGCTCAATCCCCTCGGCGTGCCGTCACGCATGAATTTGGGTCAGATTCTCGAGTGTCATCTGGGATGGGCTGCTAGTGCCTTGGGCATAAGGGTGGCAAGCCCCGTCTTTGATGGAGCCACAGAATATGATATATGGGATTACCTGGTTGAGGCCGGCTTGCCCAAGAGTGGGAAGAGTCTCTTGCATGACGGTCGCACCGGCGAGGTGTTCGATAATCCCGTTACGGTCGGCTATATCTACATGATGAAACTGGCTCACTTGGTAGATGATAAGATTCACGCTCGTTCCACTGGACCGTACTCTCTGGTTACACAACAACCCCTTGGTGGTAAGGCGCAGTTTGGCGGACAACGCTTCGGGGAAATGGAAGTATGGGCATTGGAAGCCTATGGTGCTGCCTATACCTTGCAGGAGCTTTTGACCGTCAAATCTGATGATGTGGTGGGACGAGTTAGGACGTATGAGGCCATTGTTAAGGGAGATAACGTACCGGAGCCCGGTGTGCCCGAATCCTTCAAGGTTCTTATCAAAGAACTACAGAGTCTGTCGCTTGATGTCAAGGTAATGGCCGATGATATTCGTGAGATTGAGATTCTTGAGAGTGACGATGATGTGAATGAGACGGCGCGGGAATTGGAACTGGCCATTGACGGTGAACAGGAACGTAGAACCGCTCGATTACAACCACGGGAGCGGGTCGACGCGATGGTGGATGAGACAGCTGATGAAGAGGAAGAAGCGGCTGTTGTCGTGTCTCCCGAGACGAGCGATGACGATACCCAAGATGTCAAGGAACCAGAGTCCATGCTCGATCGTATTCTTGGCTCACAGGATGAAGACGATGAGAAGGACCAGGATGAGGACGATAAAGGTGACAACGAGAACACCGTGTCTTGCTTGGATGAAGATGATAAAGATGAGGATGAGGTAGATGACCTCCCTGCCGTGGAAGATGTGGAAGAGGAAGAAAAGGCCGAGCAGGCTCGTCGCAAGAAGCGTTCGACTTTGGCTCGTGTGATGAGACGCGAAAAAGAGGATGACGATGACGATGACGATCTTCGTGATCAGCGTCAGAGCAGTGACATGAAAGACGATGAAGAGGACGAAGACCCGAACCAATAAGACCGGAAACGGCAAATATCCGAAGGGGGTCTGCAGCCCTTGTTGGACGTGAATAACTTCGATTCCATTCGTATAGGTCTTGCTTCTCCGGAGAAGATCCGGGATTGGTCGCGCGGAGAAGTGAAAAAGCCCGAAACCATCAACTATCGGACTTTGAAGCCCGAAAGGGAAGGACTGTTCTGCGAGAAGATATTTGGGCCCACCCGTGACTGGGAATGCCATTGTGGCAAGTACAAGCGCATCCGCTACAAAGGCATCGTGTGTGACAAGTGCGGCGTGGAAGTCACCCGGCAGAAGGTTCGACGGGAACGCATGGGCCATATTGAACTGGCCGCTCCAGTGTCCCACATTTGGTACTTCAAAGGCATACCCAGCCGTATGGGCTTGATTATGGACATGTCCCCGCGTGCGCTGGAACGTGTGCTGTATTCGGCTGCCTACATTGTAACTGACCCGGGTGATACACCACTGATGGAGAAGCAGCTGCTCAATGAGAGTGAATATCGGGAAGCCCGGGATAAGTATGGTGGGAGTTTCCGGGCCGGTATGGGCGCGGAGTCGGTTAAGATATTGCTAGAGGGCCTCGATCTCGATAAAATGTCTTCTGAACTGCGCCAAGAACTCAAGCAGGTTAGCGGACAGAGACGGGTGCGTGCCATTCGTCGCCTGGAAGTGGTGGAGGCGTTTCGCAAGTCAGGGAATCAGCCCGAATGGATGATCCTGGATGTCGTCCCGGTCATCCCTCCGGAACTAAGACCCATGGTCCAGCTGGATGGAGGGCGCTTTGCTACCTCCGACTTGAACGATTTGTATCGGCGCGTGATCAATCGCAACAACCGGCTCAAGCGGCTCTTGGATCTGGGCGCACCGGATATCATTGTGCGCAACGAGAAGCGAATGCTGCAAGAGGCCGTGGACGCGCTGGTGGATAATGGCCGCAGAGGCAGGCCGGTAACCGGACCGGGCAACCGTGCGCTCAAGTCCTTGAGCGACATGCTCAAGGGCAAGCAGGGACGTTTTCGTCAGAATCTCTTGGGCAAGCGCGTGGATTACTCCGGTCGTTCGGTGATTGTGGTTGGTCCCAAACTCAAGTTCCACCAGTGTGGACTGCCCAAGGAAATGGCGCTGGAATTGTTCAAGCCTTTTGTCATGAAGCGCCTGGTGGAAGAAAATATGGCGCATAACATTAAAAGTGCCCGCCGTATGGTGGAGCGCGTCAAGCCCGAAGTCTGGGATGTGCTTGAGGGTGTTATTAAGGAGCATCCGGTTTTGCTCAACCGTGCGCCCACTTTGCACCGGCTGGGTATTCAAGCCTTTGAGCCCGTGCTGGTTGAGGGTCGGGCCATCCAAATCCATCCATTGGTGTGTCCGGCATACAATGCTGACTTTGACGGAGACCAGATGGCGGTACACGTGCCGCTTTCGGCTGAGGCACAGGCCGAAGCACGTCTTCTCATGATGTCGGTGCACAATATATTGAATCCCAAGGATGGGAGTCCGGTCGTATCGCCCACCCTAGACATGGTCTTAGGATGCTATTATCTGACCTTGATGAAGCCGCTCAGCGATGATTCTGAGATGCGGTCCTTTGGTTCTCCCGAGGAAGCCATTACCTTCTACGAACTCAAAGAGATGGAACTGCATACACCCATTAGGGTGCGTTTGGCACCGGGTGAGTATGTAGAGACCACGGTAGGCAGGGTTATCTTCAATGATGCTCTGCCCCATGAACTGCGTTTTGTGAATTATGTGGTCAGCCGAAAACAGGTAGGAAAGCTCGTGGCGCTTTGCTATCGCCGCTTCGGCATGGCTCCCACTGTTGATATGTTGGATAAATTGCGCGATCTCGGTTTCCGTTTTGCTACCCAGGCCGGGGTCACCATCTCCATTCAAGATGTGGTCGTCCCTGAGACCAAGAAGACCATCTTGGCTGAGGCTCAGCTCGAAGTGGACGAGATTACCCAACACTTCAACCGGGGTCTGATTACCACCGATGAGCGTCGGGAGAAAATCACGGCCATTTGGACCCGGGCCAAGGAGATGGTCACCGCAGATCTCATGAAGGGGATGGATGAGTTCAATCCCATTTCCATGATGTCTGACTCGGGTGCGCGGGGTAACGTATCACAGATTACCCAGCTGGGTGGTATGCGCGGTTTGATCACCGATCCTTCGGGCAAGATTATCGAGTTGCCCATCCGGGCCAACTTCCGCGAGGGGCTCACCGTTCTGGAATACTTTACGTCCACCCACGGTGCCCGTAAGGGCTTGGCAGATACGGCCTTGCGTACTGCCGATTCTGGGTATCTGACTCGCAGGCTGGTGGACGTTTCCCAGGATGTGATTGTGCGCGAAGAAGAATGTGGAACCGAAAACGGGATCGCCGTGTCTGCCATTGTCGATGGTTCACAGCCGATTGAGCCGTTGGCCGAACGTATTGTGGGTCGTGCGGCTGCCGAGAATATTGTGGATCCAACCACGGGCAAGCTGATGGTCGTTGCCGGTGAGGATATCGATGAGGAAATGGCAGAGACTGTGGTGAATGCAGGCGTGGAAACAGTCGTCATTCGCTCTGTTCTCACTTGCCAGGCCCGCTATGGTGTGTGTGCAAACTGTTATGGACGCAACCTAGCAACGGGAAACAAGGTGGAGGTGGGCGAAGCGGTTGGTATCATCGCAGCTCAGTCCATCGGCGAGCCGGGCACCCAGCTGACCATGCGTACGTTCCATACCGGCGGCGTGGTCGGAGAGGATATCACCCAGGGTCTTCCTCGCGTTGAGGAGTTGTTTGAAGCTCGTAAGCCCAAGGGGCAGGCGGTCATTGCAGAGATCGATGGTGTGATTCGCGTCAAGGAAGATAGAAGCCGGCGTGAGATCGACGTCGTAGGTAAAGAAGGCGAAGTTGAGAGTTACCAGGCACCGTATGGTTCCCGTTTGAAAGTGATTGATGGGCAGAGCGTGGAAGCTGGCGATGAGCTGACCGAAGGTTCGGTCAACCCCCATGATCTCTTGCGGGTCAAAGGGGTACGTGGTGTCCAGTCGTACCTGCTTCAAGAGGTGCAGAAAGTCTATCGCTTGCAGGGCGTGGACATCAACGACAAGCACATTGAGGTCATCATTCGGCAGATGCTGCGCAAGTTCAAGGTGGAAGAACCGGGCGATACCTATCTGCTTCCCGGTGGTTTGGTGGATTCCTGGGAGCTGGCTGAAGAGAACCAGCGGCAAGATGAGAGCGGAGGCGAGGCAGCGGTGGCTCGTTCCACCCTGCTGGGCATTACCAAGGCTTCACTGGCTACGGATTCCTTCTTGTCGGCTGCTTCGTTCCAGGAGACCACGCGGGTATTGACCGAAGCCTCCATCAAGGGCAAGACGGATCCCCTCATTGGACTCAAGGAGAATGTGATCATTGGTAAGCTGATTCCTGCGGGCACCGGTATGATGAAGTACAACCGTGTCGACGTTGAGGATGAAGTACCATGCGATCTTGAGACGACGGAGGAGACGGCTTCTTACAGTGCAGGCGACGAATCGTAACATGCTCATTGACATGACCGATCAGCTGGGCTAGAATAGAGAAGTGTGTCCGCAAGGGGGGACTTCTGGTGCCTGTAGATAGGCTAAGAGCAGCCAGGAACAAGACCGTGGGTACCAAACAGACGCGCAAGGCCGTAGCTAGCGGCGTAGCGAAGGTGGTGTTTCTCGCAGAAGATGCGGACGAGAGGGTTTTGCAGGATCTGTTGAGAACGTGCCACGAGCGCTCCATAGAGGTCGTGCAGGTGGAATCCATGGCAGAACTGGGGAGAGCCTGTGGTATAGAAGTAGGAGCCGCATCAGCGGCTGTGATCGAGGACTCATAGCATTTTGCCATATCGCAGTGAAAGGAGGTGTGCTTGTGCCAACCGTAAGCCAGCTAGTTAGGAAAGGCCGTGCACAGGCCCGTACGAAATCTAAGGCGCCGGATCTAAGGAGAAATCCATTCCAGCGCGGCGTGTGCACTGTAGTGAAGACGCAAAATCCCAAAAAGCCCAATTCGGCCTTGCGCAAGGTAGCGAGAGTTCGTTTGACCAGCGGCCGAGAAGTCACTGCGTATATTCCCGGAATCGGTCATAACCTCCAGGAACACTCAGTTGTGTTGGTTAGAGGCGGACGAGTGAAGGACTTACCCGGGGTACGGTATCACATCGTACGTGGAGTCTTGGATACTGCCGGGGTGCAAAACCGAGCCAAAGGCCGTTCCAAATATGGTGTCAAGAAGAAGTAGGAGTTAGTTGTAGCGAGGAAGGGGGGGGAGCGCGTGCCCAGAAGGGGACGAGCCGTCCGTAGATTAATCGATGCCGATCCAGTGCACGGGAGCGTAACATTAGCCAGGTTGATCAACAAGTTGATGTTGGGCGGGCACAAAGCCACGGCCCAGAAACTGGTATACGACGCCCTGGTTCTGATCCAGGAACGTACGGGTAAAGACCCGCTTGAGGTATTTGAGCAAGCACTCAAGAACGCCATGCCGGTACTTGAGGTTAGACCGCGTCGTGTAGGTGGAGCTACCTATCAGGTTCCAATCGAAGTGAGGGCGGAGCGGCGTTGGGCGTTGGCCATGCGCTGGTTGATCCGATTTGCCCGCGCACGTAACGAGCGGACCATGGTAGAGCGGTTGGCCGGTGAGATTATGGATTGTGCCAACAATACGGGTACCACCATTAAGCGGAAAGAAGATACGCATAAGATGGCTGAATCCAACAAGGCGTTTGCTCATTATCGGTGGTAAGAAAGGGATTTCAAGGAAAGGAGGGTCGACAATTGCCTCGTAACCATCAGCTGACACACGTGAGGAATATTGGGATCATGGCCCATATCGATGCAGGAAAGACCACTACGACGGAACGGATGTTGTTCTATACCGGTCGTTTGCATCGCATGGGAGAGGTTCATCATGGTGCCGCCGCCATGGATTGGATGGTGCAGGAGCAGGAGAGGGGAATTACCATTACTTCTGCTGCTACCACCTGCTTTTGGCGAGATAATCGAATCAACATCATAGACACACCAGGGCACGTGGACTTCACGGTGGAAGTGGAACGTTCTTTACGGGTTCTAGATGGGTGCGTAGCCATTTTCTGCGCTAAAGGCGGTGTCGAGCCTCAATCCGAAACAGTGTGGAGACAGGCCGATCATTATCTTATCCCACGTTTGGCCTACATTAACAAAATGGACATAGTGGGAGCTGACTTTTTGGGCGTGATGCAAGCCATGCGCGACAAGCTCAATGCCCGTCCCATCGCACTGCAGCTGCCGATGGGAGCAGAGGATACCTTTGAGGGTATCATCGATCTGGTGCGAATGCGAGCCATCTATTACCTTGATGAGCTGGGCCATGAGCGACGCGAAGATGACATCCCGTCTGATATGATGGAGCAGTGCCGAAAGCACCGTGATGCAATGGTGGAAGCGGCCGCCGACTTTGATGATGATATCATGACGGCATATCTAGAAGGAAATCCCGTAGGAGAAGACCAGCTGCGTAGTGCCCTGCGCAAAGGCACGATTAGGGCGGACATTGTACCGGTATTTTGTGGTTCGTCGTATCGCAATAAGGGCGTACAGATGCTCCTCGATGCCATCGTCGATTATCTGCCCTCTCCTCTTGAGGTTCCGCCTGTCAAGGGTAAGGATCTGGTCACCGGGGAAGATGTTGCACGAGAGGTGAGTGATACCGAACCCTTGGCGGCACTGGCGTTCAAGGTTATGAGCGACTCCTACGTGGGTCGCCTCACCTTCATCCGTGTTTATTCGGGTACGCTAACGGCAGGATCGTACGTGTACAATTCGAGCCGCGACAAGAAGGAACGAGTGAGTCGCATCATCCAGATGCACGCAAACCAGCGCGAGGACATTGATGAAGCAGTGGCCGGCAATATTGTGGCCGTGGTGGGCCTCAAGAACACGACCACGGGTGATACGCTGTGCGATCATAAGCATCCTCTGCTCTTGGAGTCCATGGAATTTCCGCAACCGGTTATTTCGGTGGCGGTGGAACCGAAGAGCAAGGCCGATGAAGATAGGCTCGGCGCGGTGCTTCGTATCTTGTCGGAAGAAGATCCGACCTTTACGACCCATGTAGACAAGGATTCAGGGCAGGTCATCATTTCCGGTATGGGTGAACTGCATCTGGAGATTATCATCGATCGCTTGCTCAGAGAATTCAAAGTGGGGGCCAATGTTGGTAAACCCCAGGTGGCCTACAAGGAAACACTTGTTACACCGCGGACGACAGAAGGCAAGTTTGTGCGGCAAACAGGTGGACGCGGGCAGTTCGGTCAGGTCAAGGTTCGTTTTGAACCCCTGGCCTACGGAACCGGCTATGTCTTTGAAAGTGCTATTACCGGCGGGGCGATCCCAAGAGAGTTTATCACTCCGATAGAGCAAGGCATCAGGGAAGCGATGCAAACGGGTCCGCTCGTGGGGTACCCGGTGGTGGATGTAAAAGCCGTGCTTTTGGATGGTAAGTATCACGATGTGGACTCGTCTGAACTAGCGTTCCGTATGGCGGGACAATTGGCATTGAAAGAGGCACTGAGCGCAAGCAATGCTACCTTGCTCGAACCCATGATGAGCGTGGAAGTCGTGCTACCAGAGGACTACCTAGGGGATGTTCTCGCTGATCTTACCAGCCGGCGTGGAGAGATCGAAGGGGTAAGTACTCACGCGAATGTACAGATTATACGCGGGCATGTACCTTTATCCGATATGTTTGGCTATGCGACCACATTGCGGTCGCTTACCCAAGGCAGAGGTACCTATACCATGCAGTTTTCTCACTATCAAGAGACTCCTGAACACGTGCAAAAGACCATTGTGTCACGCATGACCGGGAGATAAGTAGTGGTTGCGCACAATGTAAGCAAGGAGGATGTAAGAAGTGGCCAAAAAGAAGTTTGAACGGACCAAGCCCCACGTAAACGTGGGAACCATCGGGCATATCGACCACGGGAAGACGACGTTGACGGCGGCCATCACTAAATGTCTGGCGTCGAAGGGTTTTGCGGATTTTGTGGCCTTTGACTCCATCGATAAGGCGCCAGAAGAGCGGGCGCGTGGTATTACCATCGCTACGGCGCACGTAGAGTATCAGACGGAGAACCGTCACTATGCCCACGTGGACTGTCCCGGGCACGCGGACTACATCAAGAACATGATTACCGGTGCGGCGCAGATGGACGGTGCGGTGCTGGTGGTATCGGCGGCCGATGGTGCCATGCCGCAGACGCGCGAACACGTGTTGTTGGCCCGTCAGGTAGGCGTGCCGGCCATGGTGGTGTTCTTGAACAAGGCAGACATGATCGATGATCCGGAACTGATCGAATTGGTCGAGTTGGAAGTACGCGACTTGCTGGACAAATACAACTTTCCTGGGGATGAGACCCCCATCGTGGCCGGTTCGGCCCTCAAGGCGCTGGAATGCGGTTGCGGGGACCGGGAGTGTGAAGCCTGCGGTCCGATATGGGAATTGATGGATGCGGTAGATAATTACATTCCCACACCGGAGCGGGATACCGACAAGCCGTTCTTGATGGCCATTGAGGACGTCTTCAGCATTACGGGTCGGGGCACGGTGGCCACGGGTCGTATTGAGCGCGGCATCGTCAAGGTACAGGAAGAAGTAGAGATCGTTGGTTTTGCTGACCGTCCGCGCAAGACGGTATGCACGGGAGTGGAGATGTTCCGCAAGTTGCTGGACCAGGGTGTGGCGGGAGACAACGTAGGTTGTCTGCTGCGCGGTGTAGATAAGGATTCCATCGAGCGTGGTCAGGTTCTGGCCAAGCCCGGTTCCATCAAGCCGCACACCAAGTTCTTTGCGGAAGTGTACGTATTGACCAAGGAAGAGGGCGGACGTCACACGCCGTTTTTCCACGGATACCGACCGCAGTTTTACATTCGGACCACGGACGTAACGGGTTCAGTCGAGCTGCCCGAAGGGGTCGAGATGGTCATGCCCGGGGACAATATCAAGATGGACATCTCTCTTATTGCCCCTGTGGCCATTGAAGAGGGTATGCGGTTTGCTATCCGCGAAGGCGGCCGTACCGTCGGCGCCGGCGTCGTGACCAAGATTATTGAGTA
>SLSY01000018.1 GCA_007130145.1 Bacillota bacterium | reverse complement strand
GGAAAAGTCCAGCTCCCAATCCTCTTCCAGTTGTGCTCGTTGCTTGTCATCAAGGAGCGGATACACCAACGCGCGAATGTCCGTGGAGCGCAGTTCTCCCACTTCCAGGGGGAGGAGCTCGCCATATACCCGGGCCATGGGTGGCAAGCCCGCAGTCAAGTGCAAGTCAGACGCCCGCATATCCACGGATATGCTAAGAATCTCCTCCAGACTGAGTGTAAATGCCTCTGCTATACTCATAGTATCCCCCTTAGTATCTCTTCTACCGAAGTCAACCCTTGACGGACCTTCTTCATGCCGTCTTCCCGCAAGGTGACCATGCCCTCGGAGATGGCTACGTGCTTGATCTCACGTGCTGACTTCCGTTCCAGGGTCATCTGCTGGATGGTCTCACTTACCGGTAGGTATTCATATATCCCGATGCGCCCCGAATAACCGGTATTGCTGCAACGCATGCAGCCTCCGGTACGGGCGCGATATACCTTAATCTCCTCTTCGTTGGGCTTGACCTCAAACCCCCCAATCTCCCGAGCTCGCTCCGCACTCAGGGCATAAGGCTCCTTACACTGTGAGCAGAGCAAGCGAGCCAAGCGCTGGGCCACAATGCCAAGCAGTGAGGAAGCTGTCAAGTAAGGTTCAATATCCATCTCGGTCAAACGCGTAATGGCTCCGGCCGCATCATTGGTGTGAAGGGTGCTAAAGACCAAGTGTCCGGTCAGAGCAGATTCAATGGCGATGCGCGCCGTTTCCTTATCCCGGATCTCACCGATCATAATGATGTCAGGGTCACTACGCAGTATGGAACGTAAGCCGGAGGCAAAGTTCAGACCCGCTTTCTGATTCACCTGAATCTGGTTGATCCCTTCCATGCGATACTCCACCGGATCTTCTACCGTAATCACATTCTTTTCTACCTTATCAAGGGAGGCAAGACTGGCGTAGAGCGTAGTACTCTTCCCGCTTCCGGTGGGACCGGTCACGGCGATGAAACCATAGGGCGTCTGAATGGCTTTCTCATACTGATCCAATATCTCCGGCGATATGCCCAGTTCATCCAGACCAATGGTTCGGGTGGTACGCTCAAGCAAGCGCAAGGTGAGTCTTTCCCCGAAACTGGCCGGCAAACTGGCCGCACGCACATCAATGGTCTTGCCGTCCACTTTGAACGTCATGCGACCATCCTGGGGAATGCGCCGCTCGGCAATGTTCATGTTGGACATGATCTTCAAGCGCGAGACCAACGAGGCATGCATCTGCCGGGGCGGCTGCATGATATCGTGAAGCACCCCGTCAATGCGAAAACGAATGCGCAGCGATTTCTCGTACACCTCGATGTGCACATCACTGGCCTGGGCGTTGACCGCTTGCGCCACGATCATATTGGCCAGCTGCACCGCCGGTTTATCATCGGAGACTTGCCCGGCAGTGATGGGTTCTTCCTCTTCGGATTCCTCTTCCTCGGCGCTGTGCTCCACACCCACGCTGGACTGCGAGTAGTTCTTGATCGCCGCATCCAGCTCGCTATCGGCCACCATGACCGGCTTAATGGAAAACCCGGTAAGAATGAACAAGTCATCAATGGTGACCAGATCGGTGGGCTGCTGCATGGCCACCACCAGTTTCTCTTCCTGAAAGTCGATGGGCAAGGCACGGTAACGCCGGGCTGCCTCCGCCGAAAGAGTCGCCATGGCCGCGGCGTTTATCTGGTAATTCTCCAGCGTAACGAAGGGAACTCCCGCTCTTTTAGCCAGCGCCCGGGCGATATCCTCTTCTGAGCAGTAGGCCATGTCCACCAGGACTTTGCCCAGCAAAGAATCATCGCCGCGCCGTACCTGCTTTCGTTGCAGGGCCTTATCCAGCTGGCCCGCGGTGATAACACCATCCTGGACCAGGATTTCACCCAGTAACTTTGAGGTGCGCCCCGCGGGCTTGGAGCGTCCGCTTCCATTGGGTAATGACTGTATGCTATACAAGACTTGCCGCTCACCTCCGTCCAACACACACTTCGTGTGTTAGCCCCATGCATATCCTCAAAAGAGGCGTCCGCTCAGCGCTCCCGTGACGGACCTGTACCCAGGTCTAATCAATGACCTGGAAACGAAGTCCCAGGAGCACCCCGCCCAGGTAACGCTGGGCCAGGGTTACCCGTACTCTACTGTCGTCAAACTCATATACCACCGGGCCGTCCAACAAGGCCGGCACCAATTGCTGTGACAGAATACCCAAGTTGCGTCCGTTCAGCGTCACGGACACGGCATATTCGCGGCCCACCTGTTCCAAGAGGACGGTCTGGCCCTCCCAGCTAAGGGTTTGTCCCACCGGCACATTGGTTCGGATCACTCGTTCCCCGTCCACCCGAACATCCAGCCAACAGCGGTCCACTGTGACCAAGCTAAGGGCCAAAAGGCCGTCGGGCGACGGATCCACCACCTCGCCGTTGTCGTCGATGGGGTCGACCTCATCAGGCGGGTCGGGCACGGGTGTGTCTACCAAGTTACCCACCACGGCAAAGGGGTCTCGTCCCACCGCAACGATCTCCCCACGCTCCCGCTCCGCCACCTCGGCGGTCTGTGCTACGAAGGGATCTCGTTCCGGGCGCGGAACATCCACCCGCGGTGCCCAGGTCCTGACCACTGGCGCGGATTCGGCATCAGCAGCAGGCTCGGTGGACGCCGGGTCGGGGGTGGGATCCGCACTCCCACAAGCGGCCAACCCCCAGAATATGACCACCATGATCGCCACCGGCCACCAGCTTCTCTTTCCAAGTGCTTGATATATCATCGTTTCACTCCTCATTCCGAGAAGAGGTTGACACGCAAGTTTGCCTGTACCAACTGGGACTCTTCGGCGTCTTGACCGGGTCCGATGCGCAATTCCTCAATGCGCATGGCGCGCTCATACGCCCCCATATACTCTAAGAGGTTGAGCAAACCGTGATACGAACCCTCAAAGGCCATCGCCAGAGTAAGCACCGTGTACCCATCCCGGTGCGCCCGGTCACTAAAACGGATGAAAGCAAAGTCCAGATCCGACAAATCGGCCCCCGCCTGCATATCTCGAATCACGTTCTCGTCCCACAAGACCTCCGGCATCAGCTGCGCCATAAACTCCAAGTCATCGCGCATGGACTCCTCTTCCTCAGCCAGCTGTTTCAAGCTCGCCAGGCGCTGTTGGGCCCCGGAAAGAGTTGCTTGTTCGGCCTCCAGATCGCTTTGCGCCCGTTGCCAGGACCCCAGCTGCACATAGCCGACATAGACCAG
>SLSY01000130.1 GCA_007130145.1 Bacillota bacterium | reverse complement strand
TCTTGTATACTAAGTTCAAACAGTAGGCTCAGTTGCCTTGAATCTTTGGGGATTCCGTGGGACAAACATCTCGAACCGGTGACGGGGCAGTTCTGTTCCCTCCGGCACCGCGCGTGCTTTTTAGAGACTGCTCCCTGGTCCTGGCGGGAATGGCTGACGCCCGGGTTGCACCGTCCTGAAGGTTGCCCCCTTCAGCAAGGGGCTCGCATCCGGCCCTCGGACTGAGTGCTCATCAGCAAGGTTGCACGCACGCCAGGTCCCCGCCAAAACCCCAAACCTTGCTTCACTCCCTCGGAAGGGAGGTGATAAGAATGAATCCCCTCTCTTTTCCCTTCAAGGGCCCTGTAGGTTTTCCTCGACAATGCGTACCAACTCCGCGATGAAGCTACCGATGACTGGCAGATTTATGACAAATGTACGAGTGAGAACGAAGAGAAACAGGGCACCCAAGAAGGTAAAACCTATAGCCATGCCCAGTCCCCGAGCCATGCCGGCCATCAAGTTGACATAGAGCATACGTCCAGGGCGATTTAGCATTTGCACGTATTCCGCCAGATTCGCGTGCTCCATCCGGGTTGCCAATGCTTCTAGTTTGCTAACGAGAAGTCGCGCGGTTCGTTCTGTCATTCTCACTATAGCGACCTCCCCCACTATTGTGCGCAAAACCGCAGCGCCTAAACCACGGGGGGATCGTTTCTGTGACAGAGGGTGAAACAGAACTGGGCTCCGGGCAATTGGGCGGGCTGCTGGGCCCAAATACGACCACCCTGCGCCTCCACCAAACCACGGGCTATGGCCAACCCGAGGCCGCTCTCTCCGCGCTCGCGACCTCTACCATAGAAACGCTCAAATACTGCCTCTAGTTCATCATCTCTGAGCCCCGGTCCACTATCGCGAAGCGAGAAGACCACATCGCTTTCCCGGGGCCAAGCGGTGATCTCAATGGTCCCGCCCTCGGGAGTGTGGCGTAAAGCGTTGCGCAGAAGGTTTAGCAAGATTTGATGAACGCGCTTTCCATCCGCCCATACCGGGGGCAGATCTTCCGGTATCTCCCATCGCATCTCAATTCTCTTTGCCTTTGCCTCCCAAACAACAGCGCTGACGGCAGCACCCACCAGATGGTGAGGCGAATGCAACGCCAGTTCCATGCGCAGCGCCTGCGCCTCAGCCAGACTGAGTTCCTGCAAATCAGAGACCAGTTGTGACAAAGTGACCGTCTCATCGACCAAGGAGGCGATAAGTTCAGGTCGCGCTTGTAGCACACCCTCCTGAACCGCTTCAAGGTTCCCACGAAGGACAGACAAAGGTGTTCTCAGCTCGTGGGCAATATCGGCCACCAGGTTGCGTCGCGCCCGTTCGCTCTGATCCAGGCTCTCGGCCATAAAATTGAAGGCCTGACCCACCTCATCGAGTTCATCACCCTGTCCATGCTCCACCCGGACCTGCCAATCCCGCTGCGCCAACCGTCGCGAGGCTCTCTCCAGTTCTGCCAAGCGTCGAGAAACCGGCGTCGACCACCATAACGCCAAAAGGGCGGCAAGAAACACTCCCAAGACGCCACCTAGCAGGGTGGCATTACGCACCGAATTGGTGAAGACTTCTTCCAACGTGAGGAGTCCCACTTCCACCCGTCCCAGCAGCAATACGTGTCCCACGACGCGACCATCAACCGTCACCGGAGTAGCCCACTGCTTCCAGGTGGAAATAGAGGGCAACGCTCGCTCCGGCTGCGTGTCAAGGACGATTTGCTCCATTTGATCCATGATGAGGATGCGCTCGGGTGAACGCAAAACCGATCTTCTGAGCACGGCCCGTCCCACCTCATCCCAGGACCGCGCCTGTTCATACCAGGCGGACAATAGTTCGGCCATGACGGCGGTACTTTCCTGCCGGTAACTGCGGATAAAATCGGCAAAAAACCGCTGATGCGCCCTCAGAGCACTAAAGGCCGTCACCGATCCCACAACAACAACAATGAACACCAATACCAAGATGAGTTTGACGCGCAGTCTACTCAGAGTCCTTCCCTCCCTTGTAGCCAATACCAAAGACGGTGAGAATGTACTGGGGGTGGGCCGGATCAGATTCAATCTTGCGCCTGAGATTGGAGATATGCGCATCGACTGTACGCTCATAGCCATCGTAGGCGCCACCTAAGGCCGCATCCTGCAGCTGCAACCGCGTGTACACCCGGCCGGGCTGCCTGAGCAAGGCCACCAGAAGTTTGAATTCCGACGGGGTCAGGGTCACTGGTTCGCCATCCACCTTGACCTCATACTCGGTCAGGTTAATTCTCACACGGCCCACACATAGAACATCCGCTTCAGAAGATGTCTCGCTGCGCGCTGTGCGCCGTAGCACAGCGCGAATACGGGCCACAACTTCCTGCGGACTAAACGGTTTGGTAATGTAATCATCTGCTCCCAATTCAAGGCCCAATAGTTTGTCCATCTCATCGGAACGAGCCGTCAACATGATGATGGGCACATCACTTTCTGCTCTCAGTTTACGGCATAGAGACAGGCCGTCCATACCCTCGGGAAGCATGAGGTCAAGCAAGACCAAATCGGGAGGCAAGGCGGCAAAACACAACAGCGCCTCGGACGCACTGGGCGTTGCCGTCACCTCGAATCCTTGGCTTTGGAGATAGGTCTCCAATAGCTGCCGAATCTTCACCTCGTCCTCAACGATGAGTATTCGGGGGGATTGCTTCATCCCTCATCACCTCATTCCCTGATGATTGTCTTCATCTGACGTCTCGTCTACCCATCTGTTTGGTTCTTCTTACCAAGTCCCGTAACCTTCCCTTGAAACTCCATGCACAGCAAGGACAGGTCACCGGCCCGCATACAACATGGATGCACGGCGCAGCGCCTGGATACGCAATGTTGCCGTGCCCCGGCTAACACCGGCTGTGCGTCAAGTGCCCCATAACTAACGGTTGCGCCACGCGATGGTGGATCACCTGGCCGTTCAACGCACGGAAGGACGCTAGCACCATGAGTAAGGCATTTGTGGGGATTTGGCAAGGAGGAGAGGATGAGAAGCCATTGATCCCGCAAGGTACGTTTTGACACAAACAACCGAAAGGAGGCTTCTTGCCATGAGCAAGTTTCTGGGTCGGTTGAGTGTTTCCTTCGAGAAATTCTAGAGCTATTGCTTTGACCAAGCACAGGAGTATTTCGCGCACATGCTGGCGACCCGTATTGCCCACCCCCCGCTGTGATGCTATAATCTGAGCGACACACACTTTTGGGCCCTGGGCCTCTTG